>NZ_JBQFQE010000010.1:0-140966 GCF_056536725.1 Ruegeria sp. CJ3 | reverse complement strand
AGCTGGAAGATAGGGTGCAGGCGGCTTCATGGGGGCCATTCTGCGCCAAATACGTTCAGCCTTCAATAGACACGATAAGGAATACTTATCAGATATAATTGTGATTCTGGCAAATCCACAATATAGTGTTCTTTTTTGAGTTATATTGAGCGCTAAGCGAAATTGACATACATTTTGAAGGAGAAAGAAAAGACTGCTGCGATGTGATTTCACACCAACGAAGTCCGCTCCGCACACAGCTGTCTGTGCAGGCAAAAAGCGCTGCAATTGGCTCGGGCACAAGAAGAAGCCGGGCCAAAGATACAATCGAAACATACGACGACCTCGAATGGAAAAGATGCCGTGTTTCCGTTGGGCCTTAGTAGATCGGGCATATTTAGAGGAAGACGGTTTTGGCAGATTCCGCCCTGGGCACTTGTCTTGATCCCGATGCGATCCATGCCTTGTTGGTAGATGCTGGAGCCTAACTTTGTTCCTTTGTTGGCTCGATCTGATCGAATATGGCCGTACATATCTGGTCCATTTCCAGCGCAAAGAAGTTTTTGGCAGCGGTCTCGTTAGGGTGATAGGGATCCTTGACCATGCCGTTCTTGTTGAGCCGAAAATAGTGTTTGTTGCCCTGGTTGGCAGCAACGGTCTCTGGCGTTGCACCTGGCACGAAAGAGCAGCGCAATCCCGTAACTTTGAATGCATCCATCAGGTTCTTTTGTGCACGCAGACGCAGATCAACGATCTTTTTCTTATAGGCGGGCGCGGTGGTCATGAAAATACATGGCAGATCGGGGGGCAGTTGAGCCTGCAGGCGCTCCACATCCCTGATCGCGGCACCAGGGTCGCTGGCCCACCGCTTTGCCGAATTACCCAGAAAAGACATCAGGATCAGCTTGGGGTCATAATACCCATCACGCAGCATCTCTTCGAGCGGCGAGGTTTGCGCCGCACAGAACTGATACTCCTTTCCCTTGCCAATCTGCACGTACTTGTTTCTGGTCTTGTTCACAAACCCGTACGTGCCTGCATTTACGTTCCATTTTGGGTCCACTTTGCAGATCGTGTCCTTTGATCGCCCGGAACGAGCGGTCCACGAGTCAATGGAACTGGACCTGACACCGATCACTCCGACACGCATTTTCCCAAGACGCTGCAAGTGCTTCTTCTGCTGGTCATCCGGGTGGCAGTGTTCTTTGATATCGCTGAAAAACTCGAGAAAAGCTGGTCCTGAACCGAACGATATCTGGCTGTCTCCGATAATGAGAATTTCGGGCGACGTGAATTCTTCTGCGCTTGATGCGGTGCCGCCAAGCGCCAGGGTGAAAACCGCCGCAATTATCTTTCTTAACATCTGTTTCCCCTGGCAGTTTTCGCTTCTACTTCAAGGCCGCAAATACCGCATCACAAATACTGGCCGCGTTGATATCAAGAAAAGCCCGGACCGCGGCCGGGCTTGGGTGATGCGGGTCCTTGACCTGACCCGCTTTGTTGCGACGGAAATAAGCGGGCGTACCCTCGATCGCATCGCGTGTTTTGCGATTGAACCCCTCGACCACCGCACATTGCGTTCCAGCACGCCGGAACGCACGGGCAATTTCGGTTTGGGCTTTCATGCGTTTGTCGTTTGTCTTCTTCAGGTAGACCGGCACGCTCGAGATAAACACGCAAGGGATATCATCCGGAACCTGTTCCAACGTTCTGCTGGCATCTTGCCTCGCAAGCTCGGGCGAATTCGCCCACCTCTCTGCGGAATTTCCCAGAAAAGTCAGCACCAACAATCCAGGGTCATAATACCCGTCTTCAAACATGACCTCAAATGCGGTTCGGTTCGGTTTACAGAACTGATAGGCATCCCCCTTGCCGATCTGAATGAATACCCGGTCCGGGTTACCTTCGATGCCATATGCGCCAGCGTTGACTCCGAACTTTTTGTCGACGTCGCAAATTGCGCCCTTTGCAGCACCATTCGGTGTCGTCCACGACTGGAGCGAGGTTGAGCGGACACCGATAGCGGCTGTCTCACGATCACCAAGCCGGCCCAGCACTTTCCGGCGTTGAGGTGTTAGTCTGCAGCGATCCGCCAGCTGATCAAAAAACCGCAGATATTCCTTCCCGGCGCCGAATGAAATCTGGCTGTCACCCAGAATCAAAACATCCGGCTGCGCGAGCGCAGGCGGTGCAACTGACACCGAAAAAGCAGCCAACCAGATTCCATAAACCGATGCCCTGAACAAATTCACACATTCACCTTTATTTGCCGCACTCGTCGCCCAACTGAACCTTTTGCGTCGCATAATAATGAGGGGACGCGCGCTGTAACACCAATCAACACATGGTTAAGGGGGGCGTCTTGGTGGCTGTTCAGATGACATTACGTGGTTTTACAATTTTGAAGATGCAGGCGCGTCCGTTAACCTGGAAGCCATCGATTTGTGTTTGAACACCTTAGTTACCAACGCCGTTTGAGATGCCGTGTCTAACGTCAGCGCCAATCAGGCAGTTTAAGCCGATTTTATAGGGGAGGGTTTCTTTCTCATCGTAACCGCCAAGGAATGGAGATGAGAAAGAAACCTGGAACCAAGCAGAGCCGCGACGCGCAAGCTGTATTCAGCTGAAGAGAAGATCAGGATCGTGTTGACGGTTTGAAGGACGAAGACAGCATTGCGCAGTTGTGCTGCTGCATCTCTGAGGCTGTTCCCCCAACCCGACGGGTCAATATCCTTGCACAAGCCGGATCAACTATATCGACCAAATCGAAGGGCAGATCGAGGCCTTGAACAATGGTCTGCCGGTCAGTTGCATCGAGTACATTGTCCAGTGTGGCACCGCGAATATTGTCTTTCAGACGTCGAAAGCCATAATCGCCACGTCGGCTGGCCAAGCTGGCTTCCAGTAATGTAGTGGACTGCGATGCCGACCGGCCGGACACTTGTGCCAACAGCTCTTCTTGAAACGTATACTGCACGGATTGCAGCAGGCGTTACATGATCTTCTGGTATGGGATGAACGCCGATTGGCCCAAGGCTCGCCGCTACGCGGCTCCCCCGAGGATATCTTGAGCAAGATCAAAGGGCCAAACCTTAGCAAGAACCAAATCTATATCACTCAGGCAAAGGGCTATACCGATGCTGGGTTCGCGCATTCTGCAAGCCTGACGATCAAAAATGCAAGGACAGTTGCAACAAAGACTCCAACGAACAATGGAGCAGGAGAAAGAGCGTTGACCTTGCTGCCAATTAAAGAGCCAAGTCCAACGGAGATAGCTCCGCTAACGAAGGAGATCATTGAGCTGGCAACCCCTGCTATATGACCCAAGGGCAGTACGGCAATGGCGTTCATGTTGCCAAACACAAATCCCATGCAAGACAACACTGTCGTTATGAAAACGAGAAACCAGATCAGATTCATTTCGAAGTACCAGAGAAAGACAAGCGCGCTTCCACTTGTTAGAACTGCAATGCACAAACCGGTTTGCGCTAGGAGTTTGGGGCCAAATCTGCGGACAATCCTGCCATTGGTGAAACTGGCAGCACCCATCATGATGGAAACTGCTGCAAAATAGAGCGCGAAGCTATCGCCTGCGCCGTAGAGGTCGACAAAGATGTGGTGGCTCGAAATCAGATAGCCGGTGAAGCTGCCAAGCATCAGTCCCGCCGCAATCATATAAGCCAAAGTGACAGGCGTCGTCAGCGTCTCGCAAAAGGCTGCTACAACAGCAACGCGGTTGCTTGTATCGCGTTCCGGCATGGTCTCAATTTGCCGTGCCCAGAACCAAACGATCAAACCAACCCCCAGTACAAACTGTGCTACAAAGATCGCTGGCCAGTCGAACAAATACAATGTGGCTTGTCCCATGAGAGGCGCCAGACAAGGCACCACCATAAATAGCGACATAGCGAATGAAGTGATCCGCGCCATCTCGGCACCTTCAAATTGATCACGGACAATCGTCATGGCCGAAATACGAAAACTTGCCGCGCCAAAACCTTGCAGAAATCGCCCAATCAGCAGCATACCGAAATTGTTGGTGTTCGCACTCAGCAAACTACCCACCAAAAAAAAGACCATCCCGATTGCGAAAGCGGGTTTGCGGCCGACGCGGTCGGCAATGGGACCGTAAATGAGCTGCCCAAGTGTGATCCCACCAAGAACGAGCGTCACAATCAGCTGAATATCCGTCGAACCTGCGACACCGAAATCCTGCGCGATCACGGAAAAAGCAGGGAGGACGGCGTCGATTGCCAACGCGACCATCGACATCATGGCTGCCATCAAGGCGATGAACTCAGCCTCCCTCGTTTTTCTCATGGTCTAGTCCTTGATCTGAATCGTCCCTCCACATACCCGCTATTGATTTGATGGATAATACGCTTTTATGAAAATTCATTATTCGATAATATGGATGAATGTACCGTTATGCCCAAAGCCTGGTGGCCTTCGTTGCGGTTGGAGAAACCGGGGCCTTTGTGAAGGCTGCGGCCCGTCTTGGGGTGAGCCCATCCGTCATCAGCCACCACATCGCGCGGCTGGAGGAACAGGTCGGTCAGGTTCTGGTTCATCGCTCCACCCGAAAACTGACGCTATCTGAGAACGGGCGACAGTTGTTTGCGGTGGCTCAAAAGGGCTTTGGAGCGGTCGAAACTGCCCTAAATCAAATCGAAGCCGATGCTGAAGAGGTCTCAGGTGCTTTGAAATTGGCCATGCCTGCATTTGTACCGGAGCCCAGACTCGAAGCCCGCGTCATGGAGTTTGCTCTGCGCTATCCGAATGTTGCGATGACATTGGATTATACCGATCACAGAAAGGACCTGATTGCGGAAGGCTATGACCTCGCGATCAGAGTCGGGAAGATGCCATCTTCAAGCCTGATCCAATACGAGATTTGTGAGATTACACAGCTTTTGGTGGCCACACCGGGTTTTCTGATAAAGCATGGCGCTACACAAACACCAACCAGCCTAAAAAACCTGCCGTTTGTTTCGATGCGAGATGGAACAGATTGCGTAGTGCTGACAAACGGCAAGCGGCAGGAGGAAATCCAACTGGACCTTTGTCAGCTTCGTGTCAAGAGTATCCTGGCCGCCCGATCTGCAACACTAGCTGGAGTTGGATTTGGAAACCTGCCGCTCAGCTTGATAAAGGACGATTTGGCCAGCGGGCAATTGGTAGCCTTGTTACCTGATTGGACGTTGCCGAAGGTACACGTGCACGCGGTTTGGAACAACAGTTCACGTCGTGGCAGTCTGATCAATCGCTTTGTCGCGTTTCTGAGCGCGTAGAGCGTATCCGGAGGGTTCAACGCGTTCTTCTGGTACTTACACTCATAGACTTCGGCATGCGATCTCAATCAGATTCGGCAGTTGATTACATGACCCTTTGGTATCCATTCGCTGATGCCAGGATCAATAATACGCCCGAGCTGTGGCTGGAGGACAGCGCCCGGCGTGACCTTCAGTATCAGGGCGATCGGTTCGAAGCTGCGCAGCCCGTCATGAGGTCGCCGTCGTTAGTGACAGCGCATCTGGTAAACTCATCGCTTTTGCCAATCTGATAACGCGGAGGGTTCAGGAGGCTGCCGGATCAAACATCAAGACAATGCTCGGTGCGACCCTTTTGGGTACGTTTGGACTTGGTCTACTTCTGGTTCTTTCTACGTCAGTCAAACTGCACCGAAGCCGGCACAACTCCGCCTCCACAGAACCTCCGGAGATCGTCAATGCAGGGGTGACAGATGGAGATCTACGACCAACGAGACGAAAGCGGAACAGACATGAAACAGAAACGACTTCCCCTGCGGACCACGGCGTGTGCGCTAGCGCTAGCCTGACGTCAGCATCAATGGGGTAGTTTACTTTAGCTTGGTATAGATTTGATCGTTTGGCATGTTGAAGCGCACAAATCGCATGAACCGGCGTGCGGTCGTAGAGATGGGCTGATTGGCTGTTGTCAGAAAACTGGTAACGCGCGGGATTTCAGGTACAAATGGACGGATAGTTACCAATGGGCTTGGCTCTATTGCCATTGGAAACGGATTGACCAGTGATATCCCAAGGCCAGCCCCAACAAAGTGCCAGATGGACACCGCAGTTGCGGCCTCAATGACAAAATTTGGCTCTATTCCGGCCTTCGCTAAAATTCGTTCGGTGTGGGTTCGCGTTATCTGACGACGCGGCAATCCGATCAATGGCTGTTGGTGGAGATCATCGGCGCAAATCTGATCGCGAGCTTCAAGTGGGTGGCCGGCTGGCATCGCACAGACCAAATTTGAAGACAGCAAAGGATGATGAGAGACACCCGAGAACTCGGCATAAGCATCGGTCAGCCCGAGGTCGAACCTGTCATCTGCGATCCCTGTTACAAGGTCATTCGACGTGCAGACTTCGAAAGACAACCGCGCGGATGGCTGGTTTTCAAGAAACCTCACAACCTGATCTTGCAGGAACCGGTGGGCGATTGCTGGCGGTGCTGCCAACCTCAGTCGCGATGTACCGTCCTCCGAAAAATCCGACTCCTGAATTCGCATCAAACTGTCAAAGAGTGGATCCAGGGCCTTGTTCAACAATTGGGCTTCTTCCGTCGGAACAAGACGGTTTCCCAAGCGTTCAAAAAGGATCTTCCCGTATTTGCTCTCAAGGTTGCTGATGGACCGGCTGACTAAGGACTGAGAGACTTTCATACGCTGCGCTGACGCGCTGGTCGTTCCCGTTGTCAAAACCAACCTGAATGCTTCGAGTTCGCGCAGGTTAAACAATTTCGAAAGCATGACGGCGCCCCTTGAACCTGCAAGCTTGCGGCCAAAGTAGCACCACCGACTGTGATAAATCTATGACTCATTTGCATAGTATTTTCTCTGTTCTAAGCAAAGCAGGATGGATAGCCTTTCGATCATCAAAAAAAAACGGGGAGATCGAAATGAAACCAACGTACACCAGAACAGCAGTGGCGATCGCCGCGTTGTTTGCCGTTACAGCGCCGGTACTTGCCGAGGAGCTGACAATTGGCTTGGCTTCAGAGCCAACGTCCATGGATCCACATTTTCACAATCTCACGCCAAACAACGCCATGAGCCGGCATATCTACGATACGCTGATCCGCCAGGATGAAAACCAGGGGCTCAACCCCGGTCTGGCTGTCGAGTGGAAGCCGGTTGATGATGTCACCTGGGAATTCAAACTGCGTGAAGGCGTCGCTTTTCATGACGGATCACCGTTTAACGCTGATGACGTGATGTGCTCGTTTGAGCGGGCCCCCAATGTTCCGAATTCACCGTCGTCTTTTGCGTCAATGACCAAAGGAAAGACGCTGGAGAAGATCGACGACTATACCATCCACATCAAGACCGAAGCGCCATACCCGTTGATGGCGAATGATGTGTCCAACGTACCCATCATTTCGTCTGACACCGGTTGCGCAGCCGAGACGGAAGACTTCAATTCGGGCGAAGCCAGCATTGGCACAGGGCCATTCACCTTTGTCAGTTATAAGCCGGGCGACTCTATTGTGATGGCGGCGAACGAGAACTACTGGGACGGTGTTTCCCCATGGTCGCAAGTCACCTTTAAGCCGATCAGTTCAGGACCCGCCCGTGTCGCGGCCCTGCTGGCTGGTGATGTCGACATGATCAATGCGGTGCCGACGACTGACATCAGGACCCTTGAAGGCCGAGACGATGTCGCCCTCAGCCAGGGCACCTCGAACCGTGTAATTTACCTTCACATGGATCATGGCAGATCAGACAGCCCGTTCGTCAAGGCGAATGGCGGCGCAGCGATTGATAATCCGCTGCAAAAGAAGGAAGTGCGCCAAGCGATCTCCAAGGCCATTCATCGGGACGCGATCGTTGAACGTGTCATGGAAGGAGTAGCGATCAAAGCGGGTCAATTGCTTCCGGATGGGTTCTTCGGGGTGTCCGAAAACCTGCAACCGATGGACTATGACCCGGATGGAGCAAAGGAACTTCTGGCGCAGGCGGGTGTTCCGGACGGCTTTGAACTGACGATCCATGGGCCTAATGACCGTTACATCAACGATGCGAAAATCGCCGAAGCGATTGGCCAGATGTTGACCCGTATCGGCATCAACACGACGGTCGAGACGATGCCGCGATCGGTGTATTTCCAGCGCGCATCGCGTGGGGCACCGGATGGATCGCCCGAATTCAGCTTCATCCTTGTCGGCTGGGGTGCGGGATCGGGTGAAGCGTCTTCGCCGCTGCGTTCGTTGATCGGCACCCATGACCCGGACAAGGGTTGGGGCGCATCCAACAGGGGCCGCTATTCCAACCCCGAAGTGGACGCGTTGATCGCAGAAGCACTGCAAACGGTTGACGATGAAGCCCGGGAAAAACTGCTGGCTCAGGCCACTGAAATGGCAATCGAAGACGGCGCGATTATCCCGCTTCACTACCAGGTCAACACCTGGGGTGTGCGCAAAGGTCTGGCCTATACCCCGCGGACGGATGAATACACGCTCGCCATGGGTGTCGCCAAGGAATGACCTTGCCTTGCGGGCAGGCGTCTCCCCCCTGCCCGCAACTTTAAATCGGAGTTCCCATGACTGTCTTCATCATCCGGCGCTTGATGCAAGCGATGGTGGTTGTCTTTCTGATGTCTGTGATCGTCTTCTTCGGCGTCAACGTCATTGGCAACCCAGTCGACATGCTGATCAACCCCGAGGCCGATCAGGCCGAAATCGAAAGAACCATTCGGGCCCTTGGCCTCGATAAACCGATTGCCGAGCAATATCTCTACTTCCTGCGCGGCGTTATTCAGGGTGATTTTGGGACCTCGTTCATTTTCGGCGAACCAGCTCTCAAGCTGATCGTCCAACATATGCCGGCAACAATCGAACTGGCGATTGTCTCACTGATCATGGCGATTGGTCTTGGGATTCCCTTGGGATTGTATGCAGGTCTTTATCCGGAAAGTGCGGTTTCGCGGACCATTATGGCGGGATCGATCCTTGGATTTTCGTTACCGACGTTCTGGGTCGGGCTGATGCTGATCATGCTGTTCTCGGTGTCGTTGGGTTGGCTGCCGTCAACCGGACGGGGTGAAACCGCCGTCTTTCTGGGCCTCAGGTCCAGCTTGTGGACCTGGGATGGGTTGTCCCACCTTATGCTGCCGGCGCTGAACCTTGCCCTGACCAATATCGGCCTTGTCATCCGCCTGACCCGCGCCGGTGTGCGTGAGATCATGCACCAGGAATATATCAAGTTCGCGCGTGCCAAGGGGCTGTCCACGGGCAGGATCATCGGTGTGCACCTGATGAAGAATATGCTGATACCGATCGTGACCGTACTTGGGCTCGAGTTCGGCAACCTGCTGGCCTTCTCGGTCGTCACCGAAACCATTTTCGCGTGGCCGGGCATGGGCAAGCTGCTCATCGACTCATTGCTGCAGCTCGACCGGCCGGTGGTCGTCGCATACCTGATGATCATCGTGCTACTATTCGTGGCCATCAATCTGGTGGTCGATATCGTCTATTCCATCCTCGATCCGAGGGTTCGGTTGAAGGATCAGGGCGCATGACGGACCAGACACTCAATTCCGAAGAGACCGAAGCCATTCAGAGCGTTCGCGTTGAAACTCCGTTTCAGCGGTTCGTGTCCGAGTTCTGCGAGAACAAGATCGCCGTCGTATCTCTGGTGGTTCTGCTGGCAATTGTCGCGCTTGCAATTCTTGCTCCATGGATCACGCCGCAGAATCCATATGATCTGGCGCAGGTCAGCATCATGGATGCGGCACAGCAACCGGGAACTGAATCCTTCGATGGCTACACCATGTGGCTTGGATCCGATGGGGCAGGGCGCGACCTGTATTCCGCAATCCTTTACGGCATCCGCATATCACTGATGGTTGGGCTGGCATCGGGCGTGATCGCTCTGATGATCGGAACGACGATCGGCCTGATCGCGGCCTATGCAGGTGGGCGTGTCGATACGCTTATCATGCGTGCGGTCGATCTGCAGCTTTCCTTCCCCGCCGCGCTGATTGCGCTGATGCTTGTTGCCGGGCTTGGCCGGGGTATCGACAAGATCATCATTGCGCTGGTTGTGGCCCAGTGGGCCTATTACGCGCGAACGGTGCGCGCGACGGCCTTGGTCGAAAGTGCCAAAGAATACATCGAAGCAGCGCGTTGTCTTGGGCTGTCCCATGCACGGGTTGTTTTTCAGCATGTTCTGCCAAACTGCGTGGCCCCGCTTATCGTGATCGGAACCGTGCAGACTGCGTCAGCTATCGCTTTGGAATCGACATTGTCCTTCCTTGGCGTTGGCCTTCGGCAAACTGAACCCAGTTTGGGTGTGCTGATTTCCAGCGGCAAAGACTACATCATTTCAGGTCGTTACTGGATCTCAATCTATCCCGGAATTGCGCTGCTGTTGACTATCGTCTCAATCAATCTGGTCGGCGATCAGCTGCGCGACGTTCTTAATCCGAGGTTGAAGAAATGACGGTTCTTTCAGTTGAAAACCTGCAAACGCACTTCTTCACGCGCGGAGGCGTCGTAAAAGCGGTCGACGGTGTAGATTTCCACCTGAACCGCGGTGAGGTGATGGGGCTGGTCGGAGAGTCCGGATCAGGCAAGTCGGTCACAGGCTTCTCAGTTCTCGGGCTTGTCGATGCACCCGGTCGCGTCGTTGGCGGTTCGATCCGGTTTCATGGCGACGAGCTGGTGGGCAAGCCCGAGGATGAGCTTCGCGGGCTGCGGGGCGGGAAGATCGCCATGATCTTTCAGGACCCGATGATGACGCTCAATCCGGTGTTACGCATCGACACGCAAATGATCGAGGCGATCAACGCACATGAGAAGATCAGCAAACGCGAAGCCTGGGAACGGGCGCGCGACGGGTTGGGCGCCGTTGGCATTCCCTCGCCCGAAGAGCGACTGCGCGCTTACCCGCACCAGTTGTCGGGCGGCATGAGGCAGCGGGTTGCGATCGCAATTGCCTTCTTGAACAATCCCGATCTGATCGTTGCGGATGAACCGACCACAGCTTTGGATGTGACCATTCAGGCGCAAATCATTCACGTCGCCCAGAAAATGTGCCGTGACCGCGGCGCTGCGATGATCTGGATCACCCATGACCTTGCTGTCGTTGCTGGTTTGGCCAACCGCATATCGGTCATGTATGCCGGGCGCGTGGTTGAACAGGGTGACACGGACGATGTGATCGACAACCCGCGTCATCCTTACACTGTCGGCTTGCTGGGCTCTGTCCCGTCGGCCAACCGGCGCGGCGAGCCCCTGACGCAAATTCCAGGGATGACTCCGAACATGCTGAACCTTCCTCGGGGATGTGCGTTTCAGGCCCGCTGCTCGCGCGCGACCGAAGCGTGCCATGTCGCACCCGAGCCAAGCGGCAGCGATCATCTGGTTCGCTGCTTCCACCCGTATGAAAGGGTTTCGGCATGAACAAGCCCATCCTGGAAATCAACGGCGTCTCAAAGCGGTTCGTCAAGCGGCTGGATGTGGCCGGAAAACTGGCAGCGCGCCTTGGATCCAACATTCGTGAAGAAGTCGTGCACGCAGTCGACAGCGTGAACCTCGCCATCCAACCCGGAGAAGTTGTCGGGCTGGTTGGGGAGTCTGGTTGCGGAAAATCGACCCTGGGCCGGGTCGTTGCGGGTATTCACGCGGCGACCGAGGGGCAGGTGCTGTTCGAAGGGCGCGACTTTGCCAGCATGACGCCCGAGGGTAAACGCGAAGCGGGTCTGGCAATTCAGATGATCTTTCAGGATCCTTTTGCCTCACTCAACCCAAGGATGCGGGTCGAACAGATCATAGGACAAGCTCCTTTGGTTCACGGGTTATGCACACGGGCCGGTCAGGCCGAATATGTTGATAATATTATGACCCGAGTTGGTCTGGACCCATCTCTCAAACGCAGATATCCGCACCAGTTTTCCGGCGGACAGCGGCAAAGGATCGGGATCGCCCGCGCCTTGGCGGTCAAGCCCCGGTTTCTGGTGTGCGACGAGTCGATCGCGGCGCTGGATGTCTCGATCCAGGCGCAGGTTCTCAACCTGTTCATGGAGCTGCGCGAAGAGTTCGACCTTACCTATCTGTTCATTTCACATGACCTCAGCGTTGTGGAACATATCGCTGACAGGGTCGTCATAATGTATCTCGGCCGCGTCGTGGAAAGTGCACCAACCGAAGAGCTGTTCGCCAATCCTCGTCATCCTTACACGCGCGCACTTCTGGCCGAGGTCCCCCGGCTGGACCAACGCAAGCGGGAATTCTCACCGATTGCCGGTGAAATACCGTCTCCGTTGTCGCCCCCGCCCGGGTGCCACTTCAATCCACGCTGCCCGTTTGCAACCGAGATTTGCAAGACAACTGCACCAGAGCTTCAGGAACCTGTTTCAGGGCACCAGCTCAGTTGCCATCACGATCTGGGCTCTCAGGACGCATAGCGCCTGGCCCTTCAAAACATCAGAACCGGAAACGACTAATGCAAAACACTGATACCATTTGGAATTTTGTCGACCAGCACCGAGAAGCCTTTATCGGCTTGTCGGACCGGGTCTTCGATACGCCCGAGACGCTTTATGGTGAGTTCGCGTCTGTTGCCGAGCACATCGCAATGTTGGAAGAGCAAGGGTTCAGGGTGACGAAAGATGTCGCGGGAATGCCCACGGCCGTGATTGGAGAAGCGGGGGACGAAGGCCCGGTAATCGCAATCCTCGGTGAGTTCGATGCGCTGCCTTATCTCAGCCAGGAATCTGGTGTGGCGCACCCCAAACCCATCGAAGAGGGTGCCAATGGCCATGGTTGCGGTCACAACCTTTTGGGGTCAGCGGCGCTTTTGGCGGCGACGGCTATCAAAGACTGGTTGGCGGAAAGCGGTATCAAGGCGCGTGTGCGCTATTATGGCTGCCCGGCCGAAGAAGGCGGAGCCGCCAAGGCCTATATGGTGCGCGATGGGTATCTGGACGATGTGGATTGCGCCATCTCCTGGCACCCGGGCAGCTATACGGCGGTCTTTCCCGCGCGTTCACTGGCCAACACTCGGATTGATTTTACGTTCCACGGCAAGGCCGCCCACGCAGCCGGGGCACCCGAGCTGGGGCGCAGCGCATTGGATGCCGTTGAATTGATGAATGTGGGCATAAACTACATGCGCGAGCATATGCCGGATGATGCGCGCGTTCACTATGCTTACCTTGATGCGGGAGGTGTCGCGCCAAATGTGGTGCAGCACCGCGCCACAGTGCGTCAGTTGATCCGGTCACGTGATCTGCCGGGGCTGCGAGATTTGGTTCAACGCGTGAAGAAGATTGCCGACGGCGCTGCGCTGATGACGGAAACACGCGTGGAAAGTCAGGTCTTCTCGGCTGTGTCTAACTTGCTGGGGAACCGACCACTCGAAGAAGCGATGCAGGCAGAATTGGAACGGCTCGGACCGGTTGCATTTGATGACGATGACCGGACATTTGCACGTGAGATTCAGAAAACACTGACGGAAGCAGATAAAGAGCATACATTCCGGCGGGTTGGCCGGGATTACGATCCTAACATGGCCTTGTGTGATTTCGTTCCGCCCCTGGACAACAGAGGGCAAGGCGGTGACGGCTCAACCGATGTAGGGGATGTCAGTTGGGCGGTGCCTACCGTGCAGGCCAGGATCACCACCAGCGCGATCGGAACGCCGTTGCACACCTGGCAAATGGTGGCGCATGGCAAGACGTCCGTCGCTCATAAGGGAATGGTCCATGCGGCCAAGGTAATGGCGGCCACGGCTAGACGCGTCATCGAAGACCCTGTCCTGATGGCAAAAGCCAAGGTGGAACACGAGGCCCATCTCAAGAAAACACCTTATGTCTGCCCCATGCCAGAGGACGTCAAACCGCCAATTCTCGAACCTGTTGCATAGGGACCCTGCAATGGCTCCCAGAGTTGCCTTGCTGGGTATGATCCTAGAGTCCAACCGGTTCGCACGACCTGCGAGCCGGCAGGATTTCGAGCGCCTGAACTGGCTCAGCGGTGAGGCCTTACTGACCGAGGCGCGCAGCGACACACCCGCATTGGCACGCGAATTTGCGTCTTTCGTTCAGGCTATGGACGCAACTGGCCCGTGGTCTCCGGTGCCGATCCTATTGGCGGCCTGCCATCCGCAGGGGCCAGTGGAGGAGGACGTGTTTGAAGCTTACTCCCAGCATGTGTTAGAGGCCCTTTCGACCCCTGTCGATGCCGTTTTTCTTTGCCATCACGGGGCGATGGTGGCGACGCATCTCGATGATCCGGATGGGGTGCTTGCGGCGCGCATTCGTGCCAAGGTGGGGCCTGACGTGCCCATTGTTCAAACGCTCGATTTGCACGCCAATATCTCGGATCGAATGTGCGATGCGGTTGATATGATCTGCGGGTACCGCACCAACCCCCACGTCGATATGATTGAACGCGGCGAGGAAGCGGCATTCGCACTTCGGCGCATGCTGGCTGGAAGTATCCGGCCAGAAATAGCTCATGTGAAACTGCCACTGGCCCCCGCGTCCATCTCACTGCTGACAACGTCGGGGCCCTACGGTGATTTGATCGACTATGGTCAAAGGCGGCAAGCCGAACTTGGCGGTGACATTCTGAATGTCTCGGTTTTTGGCAGTTTTCTGTTCTCGGACGTCCCAGAAAACGGTCTTTCTATAGTGGTTACGGCGCGTGACAATAAAGAGGCGGCAGAGCAGCTGGCCCTAGAAATCGCGACACGCGCCTGGGACAATCGCCATGCATTTGTCCGCCAACTCACAAGCATCGAAGAGGCGATGGCGCTTGCCACTGCCAAGCGAACGACTCCGGTAATCTTCTCTGATGCTGGCGACAATCCGGGCGGCGGCGGATCAGGGCGCACGACCGAGCTTTTGTCCTCGCTGATAAAGGCCAAGGCCGAAGGTGTATTATTTGGTTCGTTTTACGATCCGGAACTGGCAAGTCAGGCGCATAGTCTTGGGGTCGGGGCACGTTTCCTAGCAAGGTTTAACCAGTCGTGCGGCGATGCACCTTGGGAGCGCTGGGATGCTTTGTTAGAGACGGAGGCGCATGTCGAAGCGTTGCACGACGGGAATGTTATCGGGCGCCTGGGGTTGTTTGCCGGGCGTTCCATGACGCTGGGCCCATCAGCTTTGCTGAAATTTGAAGGTATTTCCGTCGTCGTCATCTCTGATCGCACTCAGACTGCCGACCCGGTGTTCTTCGAGATGTTCGGTCTGGACATTGCAGACGCACGGACGGTTTGCGTCAAGTCTCGCGGCCATTTTCGGGCCGGCTTTGGCCCTTGGTTCAAACCCGAACAAGTTTATGAAGTCGACACCGCAGGGTTAACGTCACCAGTGCCGGAACGCTGGCCTTTTACCCGATTGCCAATTCCGAGTTTTCCGCTTGATCCGGATACAGAATGGTCACCTTAGTGTATCGATTAATAACAAATAAATGACGGTCACGGCGCGAGCGATTGCCGATATAAAGATCTTTGGGAATCTGCCTTAGCGTGTCGCCACCCACCGCCAGTCCTGAGGCCTGACGTTCGATGAAAACAACTTCGATGAATCCCCTACGATTGAGTTCGAGGTGAGCGAAATTCCGGGGGCGCACACGCTAGTGATGCTGGGCACGATGAAATCTCTATCAAGGTTGCGCTTTGGCCTACAGGCAAAGGTAAAGAGTTCATAGCGGCTAGCAATATCTTCGGCGACCCGCCGAAAGATAGCCGGGTACCGTCTGGGAGGAGTGCGGTATGTGTTGGTAGAAATAGCAGTCATCTCAATCGCGGTATTGAAGATCGCGCCTCCGGCAATCGGCAAGAAGGCAGCGCGTTCCCCGGGGATTTGGCGCGGGACCACATCGCTCAGAGCTTCGTCACAACAGAGTATTAAGGAACAACTCCCTTCGCATCGAAACGGTATATCTGCGCGCTGTCCGGTGAAGCGAAAAGCTTATCCCAAATTCAATGCCGAAGTTCCCGATGAACCGAGCCAGCGCAACCCCCCGTTCCCCAAGATCAATTTGCACGTATGTATCCGACCCAAGATGTTCGGCGATATCGGCGGTGCCCTTCCAGGTCCCATCAGATTTTGAGACCGTCAGATGTTCTGGCCACACGCCAATTGTATGGGCGCCATGTTCCTCGGCAGCTTGGCCGGTGAAGAAATTCATCTTCGGCGATCCAATGAAACCGGCGACAAAGAGATTGGCAGGGTTGTCATAGAGCTCGAGCGGACTGCCGACCTGCTCAATGACTGACCTTTGGGGGTCATGCTAATAAGTTCGATACTGGCCCGGGGACAACCTAGTGTATCACAACCATTTCTACGCCAGTCAAACTGCACTGAAACCGACATAACTCCGCCTCCACAAAACCTCCACAGAACCTCAGAGAATCGTCAATGCAGGGATGACAGGTTGAGACTTGCGACAAACGAGACGAAAGCGGAACAGACATGAAACAGACACGACTTCTCTTACGGACCACGGCGTGTGCGTTAGCGCTCGGGCTGACCTTCGCAGGTTCCGTTCCCACCTTCGCCCAAACGAATAGCAATGATCAGGTTCAGACTACTGAAACTGGCCCCCAGCTCGATTTCGATGTTGAAACCTTCACACTGTCCAATGGTTTGACAGTGCTCGTGAACCCCGATCCTCGTACGCAACAGGTCGGTGTCTTTGTGTCCTATCATGTCGGCCTACGTGATGAAGAGCCGGGACAGCTCGAATACTCCCACCTTTTTGAGCATCTCATGTTCACCGGGTCGCGCAACAATCCGGGCGAGTATTTTGAAATGCTTGAATCCAACGGGATCAGCACGATCAACGCCTATACCGCGCCGGACTTCACCTCTTACTTGCAAATGGCGCCACGGAATGCGCTTGATCTTGTGCTTTTTGCTGAGTCTGATCGGATGGCGTATTTCCGCGAGGAGATCACTCAGGATAAGATTGATCGGGAATCCGAGATCGTCCTGAATGAGCATCTTGAACGCTCGGCCGAGCCTTTGTTCCGGATGATCTATGCCCTGAACGAGGGGCTCTACCAACCTGGTCACCCCTACTATTCGCGCAGCGAGCAGCTGTTCCGGGATATGCGCGCAGCCACATTGGAGGATGTGCTTGGCTGGTATGACCGATTCTACGGACCGAACAACGCCGTCCTGGGTCTGACCGGGAACATCACGGTCGACGAAGCGCGCGAACTGGCGGAGCTATATTTTGGCCATATTGACCCTGTCGCGCCTGTTGTCCGCGCTTATGAATATGCGGAACCGACTGTGGGGGTGAACGCCGATCAATACGGCTATGAAGGCGCCAATGATCTCTTTGGTCTGACAGCCATGCTGCCGCCGACGCGCGATCCTGAAATCACGAATATCGAGTTGGCTTCCCTGTTCCTGAATGCCGACGAAGAACACAGCCTGTCCTTTGTCCTCAGCGATCAGGAGGATCTGGTCACGGATGTTTTCCAATTCATCAATCCGGGCGAAGTCTCGTCGAACATGATATTCATCGCCACAGTTCAGGATGGCGTAGATGTGGAGACCGTAAGCACGCGTGTGCAACAGCTCATCCGCACTCTGCCGGATGTCCTGGATGAGGAAGCTTTTGAAAAAACGCGCGCCCGGTACATCGACGGTCTGGTGACCGAATTGAGCACTCTTGACCCGCTGACACGTGTGTCAACGCTTGCTGAGGACTACCTTGTCACTGGCGATCACCTCTACAAGCAGACCGTGTTGGAGCGCGCGCGCTCTGTCACGCGCGAGGAGGTCATCGCGTCGTGGACCAAATGGATGACGCAAGGGGCTTTCGAAGTCCGCATGATCGCCGAGCCCTCATATGTCAGTTCTGGTCCGGACCCGCTTAACCGATCCACGCCTCCGGTTGTCGAGGATACAGGTGAAGTGCCTCTGCCTGAAGCGGTTGAGTTGGAACTCTCCAACGGCGTTGGCGTGACCTACTATCAGGTGCCATCGGCAAACGAAGTCAACATCAGGCTGTCCACTCCGGGCGGCTTTGCATCTGCGACCGGCGATCGGTCCGGCCTTCCGGCGCTGACCTTGCATTCCATGATTGGCGGTGGGGCAGCCGGGCGCAGCCCCGAGGTCATCACAGGCCAGATTTTCGACACGCAGATGGAGATCACCTCCGAGGTGTTGCCGACCCTCAACCAGTTCGTAGTGAAGTTTCCCGAATCCGATATGTTCGAGGCGCTGGCCCTCTTTGGCGACATGCTGGCCCGGCCTGACTTTGATGCCGATGCTGTGCAGCTTGAGGTGAAAAAGCGTCAAGAAACGCTGACAAACGTCTGGACCAACCCTGCAGAAGCATCTGCCTATATGGTAGGTCAGGTCCTTTTTGGTGCAGAAAGCACCGACGGGCTGAACGCCGCAAGCCAGCCGTCTGCTTCGCTACTCGAAAACGTCTCACGGGATGACCTTGTGGCCTATTGGCAGAACTGGATCTCGCCTAAAGGGTCTTCCATTGTTGCGGTCGGTGATGTTGATCCTCTCGACTTCGTGTTCGCGCTAGAAGCTGGTCTGGACGCTTGGCAGGCGGACAGTGCCGAAGCGCGCGGTGCCTCTGCGACCGCACCGGCCTCAGTCGCCCTCACACCCGGTCAGCTCTATGTCGTCGATGTGCCGGGGGCAGATCAGTCTTCTATCGAAGTGTTGCTGCCGCGCGAGTCCCTACGTGGAAGAGAATATACCCCGGACGCCATTCTGGCAGACCGTTTGTTGGACATCGTTGGCGGCGGCTTCAACTCGCGCGTCTCGGAAAACATCCGCAAGACAAAGGGTTGGACCTACGGTGTAGGTGGGAATTTTGAAGAAATCCTTGGCCAAAACGTGATGCAGCTCGAGACTACGGTGCAAACCGACCGAACTGCTGACGCAATCGTCGAAATCATTCGTGAGTTTGAAGATGTCGTCTCAGAACGCCCGATCACTGAAGAAGAGTTTGACCGCAGTTTTGGCGCCCTGCGAGGCTTTCCAGCGCAACACTATAGCGATAGTCAAATGCTTGGTGTTGTCTTGCCGTGGCTGGTGACAGACGATTACGATGCGGATTACTTCAACAGAATTGCAAGTGCCTCACGGGATCTCACCCACGAGGATTTGAACGCCTATGCGCAACGGTCTGGTCTCGATCCGGCAAGCTTTACATGGGTAGTCGCAGGTGACCGCGCCGAAATCCAACGCGATCTCGAAGCTCTTAGCTTGGGCGATATCAACTACCTCGAGCGCCCATAACGGCCCCTCTCGAGAGCCGTGCGGCAACCGATAGGCCGCGCGGCTCAATTCGAATTCTGCCAAATCCGACCGGGCAACGGTTGTAGCAGGGGTTTGGCCGCTCTCAACGTTTCGCTCATGATGACATAGAGCTTACGCATGATGGCTGTGACTACGATCCCTGCCGGCTTAGTGCTTCCACGAATCCGGCAGATATGCACCGCGCCCGGGACTGGCACAACTAAGTGCCACCACTGCTGATCGCAATATCATGCGTGTTTCGCAGTGTTTTTCGCTTTTGCGAGCAACGCTGCTTCTCACGCCATCACGTCACCGAAATGCGTTCTGGTTGGATAAATCGTAGCCATTTCGGGTAGGCTATGCAGAAACTTGCAATCGAATGTCGTTCTCATTTGTGATCAACTTGCCTGATCATGTCAGAGTGCCATCAGTTTCCGGGGTGACCCCGCATTCAAGACACCCGCTCAAAGACAAAGGTCAAGGCGTCACCAACCCTCACCCGGATAAGGTCCCCAGACGCCTCCAAATACCCCTCCGACCCGAGCGCATTCATGATGAGGTCTCGCAGGTTTTGGGATATGTCCGTTGGCCCATCTTCGAGGGTGATGGCGACACCGTCAAACTCGATCGAACGGCCGTGCCGTTCGTAGTTGGCCAGAAAATGGCTCGTACCGGTAAAACAACTGGCATAGCCGTTGTGGAATCTCAGAACGATGTTGCGGTTGGCATCTACGACCCGGTCCGCGCTGCCATCGCGATAACTCGCCAGCCGCCACTTTGACCGCTCCAGTGAAGGGGCTGGTGCACGAAATGCTCGAACCCCGCATGAGACCAGCTCAAGAACCGACGCAAAGCGCTGAAGCCTGCACGCGCCAAAAACCCAAGCCCGACTTGTAAGTCCGGTTGTTTGATCTTCAAAAGCGGCCATGTTCTTCACCCTTTACTGCTGTTGTCGCTTCTATGCTGGAAGAGATTGGATGGCCGGTCGCGCTCTTGTGGAGGGTGTGTGGAGGGACCGGACAAAAGCCGCAAAGCGTGTTAGGTGCTCGGGTAGAAAGGATGCTCTATGAACAATGCCCTTGTCCTCATTGTAGAAGATGCACCTGATATCTCACAGGTTCTCACGGCTTATTTTGAGCGTGACGGGTTTCGCACGGTGGTTGCCATGGATGGCGAAACCGCATTGGTACACCACCAAACCCTCAAACCGGACATCATCATTCTCGATGTGGGCCTGCCAAAGATAGACGGTTTTGAGGTGCTGGCGCGTTTGCGGCGCACAAGCGACGTGCCGGTCATCATGGCGACGGCCGTCGGTGACGATCTCGATCGGCTTTCGGGTCTGCGCATGGGGGCGGATGATTATGTCGTGAAACCTTATAACCCGCAGGAAGTTGTGGCGCGCGCCAGGGCGGTTCTGCGTCGCGGGGCAAGCACGGGTGAACGCGATGTGCAGGCCGGGCCAATCCGTCTGAACCCGACGCAGCACAGGATCACGGTCAATGACACCGAGCTCGATCTGACGCTAAGTGAATTCCGGCTACTGTCTCATATGATCCGCCATCCGGGCCGCGTGTTCAGCCGAATGGACCTGCTGGACTCAAGCCTTGCAGAAAGTGATGCCTTAGAGCGCACGGTGGATAGTCACATCTCGCATCTCCGGCGCAAGATTGCACAACACTCGGATACGATAAAAATCGCGAGCGTCCGAGGCATTGGATATCGGTTGGAGCTCAGGCCATGAACATCAGTCTGCGGACGCGATCGACCTTCGCAATGGTCGGCGTGTCCTTTTTGACATTAGTAGTTGCGGCCCTGGCAATCTGGTTTTTCTTCGAAGTCTACGAAGCGATCACGCCAGAGGTAGTTTATTCCGAAGCCACATCACAGAGGCTATCGGAGTTAGAGACAAGTTTGGCTGCGCTGGAAGACGAAATCGCAAGTATCGAAAAAGAGTGGATCATCGAGTCGCCCGGCATAGGGCTTACCTTATTGTTTCTTTGCGTTTCAGCGTCATTTGTCGTCTTGGCGATTGCGATCTCGGCCTTTGCGTCCCGCTGGATCACGCGTCCGATCACAGCTGTCAAAGATCACCTGCGGATGCTGGTGTCGGGGGACTATACTGCGCAGGTCGCACCCGGTGTCGCAGCGGGTTACGGCCAGGAAATCGAACAGTTGGTCTCTGACAGCAATGCGCTGGCACAGGAACTCCACCATCAGGATCAACGTGTTCGCAAAGACGCTGCTGTGATTGCCCACGAGCTGCGCACCCCTTTGACGGCGATCACAAGTCAGCTTCATGCAATACAGGACGGTGTCATGATTGCCGATGATGCTATCCTCGAAGCCATGCTTCGCAACGCCAAGGCGCTGAGCACGATCATCAACGATCTGCGCACCATGTCCCTGGCGGATGCGGGTCATCTGGAGCTAAGCCTTCGAGAGATCGACCTGCAGCGTCTTCTGGACGATCTTCTTGCGACATTTCAAACCCGGTTTGATGCGGCAGGTATTTCAGTTGAGCAGGCTCTGGTGTCGGCCACCGTTTTGGCCGATGAGGTCCGTATCTCGCAGGCTGTTCAAACCATCTTCGATAACGCGTTGAAACACGCGGAGGGGGCCTCGCGGCTTTCAATCTCTTGCTCCGATGACGGTGACCGCGCGAAGATTACGATCACCGACGATGGAATAGGTCTGCCGCAGAACGTCCCCGCGCATCAGCTTTTTCATCCGTTCAACGGTGGATCGAAAGCCGGCCAATCGTCCGGGTTGGGACTGGCGGTTGCCACTTCGCTCATTCGCGCACATGGCGGGCAGATCTTGGCAACAAACGCAGAAACAGGTGGTGCGTCATTCACCATAGAGCTAGAGCGCGCTTCCAGCACATAGCCTCTGTGTCTCGCAGCAAATCCGGCAACAAGAATGCCGATAACCACTATCGACAGCATTCGGGGTCGTCGGGCGTGATTTGGGGCATGTTAGGTCAATCATGACGGTTTTTTGATGCGTCCGTCCGTTGAACCCGGTTGATCCATTTGGCGTCTTGTAGTTCGCACTTGATCTCAACCAAGGTTGAGGGGGTAAAGCTAACCATCAGGGAGAATGGTATGGCTAATCGAACAAATGAGAATGGCGGTGAGGCTGAAACGCTTGCGGCATGCATGGAACGAGGAGTGTTCGAACCCAACAAGCCGATTTGCGCCACCTGCGGAACTGCTTTTCCGCACAGCGTTGAGTTACCCAGCCTTTGCCCGATTTGTGCCGACGAGCGACAATACGTCCCTATTGGAGGCCAAGTCTGGATGTCGGCTGCGGCGCTCTTCGCGGCGCACCGGCTTTGCCGGACAGAGGTCGAGCCTGGCCTCCACGAATTGGTCGTAGATCCTGATTTTGCCATCGGGCAGCGTGCCTTTCTCATCCAAACCAAGGAGGGGAATGTGCTGTGGGACTGCCTCCCGACCCTCGACGTTGAAACAATTCGCTGGATTAACGATTTGGGTGGCCTTGCAGCCATCGCTATCTCGCACCCACACTTCTACGGCGACTTCTCGACCTGGAGCGCCGCATTTGGAGGCGTGCCCGTCTATTTACATGCAGCCGATGCCGAATGGGTACAACACGCTTGCCCGGCTCTAAACCTTTGGGAAGGTGAGACGCTGGATCTTCTGTCCGGCCTCCGGATAATCCATTGCGGCGGACACTTCGAGGGTGCCTGCGTCCTGCATTGGAACCAGAATGGAGGTATTCTATTGGCTTCTGATACGATTTCGGTCTCTGCCGACCGGCGAACGGTCAGCTTCATGCGTTCATATCCCAACCGCATCCCTCTGGGTGCGTCAGAAATAAGAGCAATCGTTGCGGCGGTCACGCCCTACCTAATCGAACGCCTTCATGGAGCAACTCCGGGCGCGACGATAAATTCGAAGGCTCGCGAAGCCATATGGTATTCCGCCGAGCGATACCTCAGGGCCATTGGGGCAATGGGCTGAAGCCAGCATCTGGAGCGTCTGTTCTGCAGATCAAACAGAAAGCCCGATGGCGCGGGTCTAACAGCGTGCGCGGCTGTGTTGTTGTTCAGCTCGAGGTCGCCGCAATCCAGATAGGCCCAAGCTTTAGACATCCTGGAACTAGATACGGCGGGGATTCTGGCGGACGATACAGCCAGAGGCCAAGTTGACTGTTTGAACGTGCCAATTGCGATGAAGTCGCACGAGCGATAAGACCGGAGCAATCTTGTCAGAAAGTAATGATCTCCAGGCCGCTCAGGAGGATCAGCAAGATTGCAGCCGGGGCGACGAAGCGCAAAATGAACAGCCAAGCTTTGGTCAGCGCACCTGGGGTGCCATCTCCTGACACCTCCTTTGTCATAGTTGGTGTGATAACCCAGCCCGCGAAGATGCAGATGAGCAGCCCGCTGATCGGCAACAGCAGTTTGTCCGTAAGCCAACTGGCTGAATCGAGAAAGCCCTGCCCCTTGATGAAATGGACGTCTCTCCATATCCCCATCGACAGGGACGATGGAATGCCTAGCAGGAAAATAAGTACACCTGATCCGATGGTCGCCGTTTTGCGGGACAGGCCCATGTTGGTGAAGAAGGCGACGACAGGCTCAAGAACCGAGATTGATGAGGTGAGCGCCGCGACGGTCAGCAGTACGAAAAAGATGATGGCAAAGAAATACCCGCCGGGCATAGCGTTGAAGACCGTGGGCAGAGTCACAAAGGTAAGACCCGGCCCGGCAGCAGGGTCGAGCCCAATGGCGAATACGGCCGGCAGGATGGCGAGGCCAGCCAGAATGGCAACCAGCGTATCCAGGAATGCAATCTGAGCCGTGGATTTGCCGAGGTTTGTCTGTCCATCAACATAAGACCCAAAGGTCAACAGAATGGCCATGCCCAGAGAAAGAGAAAAGAACGCCTGACCAAGAGCGGTCATGACGGTGCTGGCCGAAACTTTGGAAAAATCGGGTGCGAGAAAGAACTCCAACCCTTCTTCGGCACCGGGAAGAGTGACCGACCGTGCAACCAGAGCCACAAGAATGACAAACAGAAGAGGCATCAGGAATTTGCTGGTTCTCTCGATACCTTTGGAAACGCCTGCGGTGACAACTGCGACGGTGAGCGCGGCAAAGATACCGTGATAGATAATTGGGGTTACAGGGGACTCTATAAAGGCCCCGAAGGCACTACCAACCGCATCCGCATCCAATCCGGAAAGCGCACCGCTGGCCGATTTGACGACATAGGCGATGCACCACCCTGCGACAACGGAATAAAACGACAGAATGATAACCGCGATCACGATCCCGAGGACACCGACGAACGACCAGGCGGGTTTACCAATTTTCCGGAAGGCATGGACGGCGTCGGTCTGAGCAGCGCGGCCGATCGCAATTTCGGCAAGCATTGCGGACAGGCCGATGGTGAACACGATCCCGAGATAGATGATGATGAAGGCTGCGCCTCCATTCTCACCTGCAACGTAGGGAAACTTCCAAATGTTTCCGAGGCCGATCGCGGATCCTGCGGTGGCCAGAATGAAGCCAAGGCGAGAACCCCAGTTTTCGTGTGATGTGTTCATTTTCATGTCCTAAGCGACGCTCTTGAATAGAACGCAGTCAGCACAACAGGCTTCCTCCGCATCTTGGGCGCGCGTAGAACACACTAAATACCAGAAAGAAATGTTGCATTCACATCCGCATAGCGGGCATTCCCAGAAATCATAAGGCGCGCCGTTTCATGCAAGCCGCAGCGAAGAGGCGCCGATTTGACGTTCATCTGGTTCGCAGGTTTGCGGCTGCTTGCAACGTTGCAAATCCTTTAAGGATCTTTGAACACAGTCTGCAACGGGGCGTGCATGAGCAGGACGCGCGCGCCATCAGCAGTCGCCGATGCATATACATGCCCCCGATTGCTGTCAAAATAGGCACTGTCTCCAACGCCGAGTATCACCGGGAGCTTGCCGTCAAGATGGAGCTCGAGTTTGCCTTCCAGCACATAAACAAATTCCTGGCCGGGATGTCGAACATGCTCGCTCACATTCATCTCTTCCAATGGCTTCAGATTGCAAAGAGCGGGCAGCATGGTTTTCCCATGCGATTCCGCGAAGAGCAATTCGTAGGTGTAGAGGTCGTTCTTTTGCAGAGTGCTTTCGCCAACGCGCGCGACAAGGAACCCTCCCTCTTCAAACCTGCCGCCATCATCTGCGTAAAGTGCGTTTATTTCGACGGAAAGCGCGGCAGCGATTTTTGAGAATTTATCGTAAGCCGGTGCCAGAAGACCGCGCTCAATCTTGGAAAGTGTCGAAACGGCAAGCCCTGCGCGATCCGACACTTGTTGCAGCGTCAGACCTCGCTTTTTCCTGAGACTTCTGACGCGTTGTCCCACTTCCTGCCGCGCCCCGTTTGCTTCTGTCATCGAGCGAATTCTCCTGTTTCGGTGCTGCAAGACTATTGTCAGTCCGGGCTCTCCACAAACCAATTATGGATCACAAAGTTTTCGTAAAATAAAACTTGATTTTCTTTTAGTAAATTTTACGATCCCCCCAATTGTCATCAATACGCTGGCAGTTCGCATCTGGGAGGAATGCAAATGAGGACTTATTTTCGCGAACTCGTAATCGCTGTGAGTTTGGCTGTACCAACGCTTGCTGCGACCACTGCCATGGCTGAAACCAAGAAAATCGCCATTGCGAATTTCGGGTCGCATCCGCAATTGAATGCAGTCGCGGAGGGGTTTCAGGCTGCGGTTGATGCTGCGGGCGTCGATGCTGAAATAACGGTCGATCACGTTAATTTCGATCCGACCCTGTTGCCGCAGATGTTTGCCAAGATCGAAGCAACGAACCCCGACATGATCGTGGCGATCACCACCCCGGTTGCCCAGAACATGCTGAATCTCTTCGGCGACGGTGACAAACCGCTGCTGTTTGGGGCTGTTACCGATCCGGTTGCCGCCGAGCTCGTTCCCAGTTGGGAAGAGGGCGGCAAGAATATCACCGGCGTCGCAGATGCGCTGGACATCAAGGCAACGCTGGAATTTATCAGCCAACTGTTTCCTGACGCGGAAAGTGTCGGTGTTCCCTTCAACCCGGCCGAAGCAAACGATCTTGCCACACTGGAATTGTTCGAAACCCACGGTCCCGAGCTGGGCCTGAAGATTGAAAGCGTCGGGATCGACAACACCAATGATATCATGGCGCGCATCACGTCGCTGTCGACATCCGCAGATGTTATCTACGGGCCTGCCTCGAATATGATCCAGCCCGCAATCGCTGCGGTCAGTAGTGCTGCGACCCAAATGGGCAAGCCGGTTGTCAACATGGATGACGGTCCGGTCAACGAGGGGCTGATCCCCGCCGGCTTTACCGTCAGCTACTATCGGATCGGCGAGATGGTCGGCGAAATCGCCGTGCGCGTTCTGGCCGGAGAGTCCCCCGCGTCGATTGCGCCGCAAAAGCCCAGCTTTGAGGATCATGTCATGGCGATCTCCAAATCTGCCATGGCGCGTGTCGGAGCCCCGATCCCCGATGCATTCAACGATTGCGACTGCATCGCCGATTAAGCGTATCAGCGTACCGCCTGCGGGCGGTACGCCCAGACTGGGATGCACCGATGTTAGAAATCCGCGAGGCGAGGAAAACGTTTTTCTCGGGCACACCCGATGAGAAAGTGGCGCTTGATGGGCTGAACCTGACCCTGCAAAAAGGTGAGTTTGCGATCATCATAGGTTCGAACGGAGCGGGCAAAAGTACATTACTGAATGCCATTTCCGGCTCACTCATGCTGGATTCGGGCAGCATTCGCATCGGTGACGACGACGTGACACGCGTTTCTGTGCACCGCCGCGCGAACCACGTCGCGCGGGTGTTTCAGGACCCGATGAAGGGCACCGCCGCAGGCATGACGATTGCCGAGAACATGCTGCTGGCCGAACTGCGCCAATCCAAGGCGCGGCTGCGGATCGGGCTGACAAAGCAGCGCCGTGACTGGTATAGAGAGCAACTGTCATACCTCAGACTGGGACTTGAGGATCGGCTGGACACCCGGGTGTCCCTGCTGTCGGGCGGGCAGCGCCAATCCCTGTCCCTGGTCATGGCGGTCATGGATGAACCCGACATACTGCTGTTGGACGAACATACCGCAGCATTGGACCCGCGCACGGCAGCGCTTGTGCTTGATGCAACGATCCGCGCGGTCGACACCCTCAAGCTTACGACACTCATGGTTTCGCACAACATGCAACACGCCGTGGATTACGGAACCCGCATTCTGATGCTGGAAGCGGGCAAGGTGAAGCTTGACATCACCGGGGACGACAAGACCTCGGCCACCGTGGGTAGCCTGACGGACCATTTCTCGATCAAGACCGACCGCATGCTTCTGGGGGCTGGCAATGGCTGATGTGTTTTCTGTGTTTTGGGCGCTCGTGCCCGTCACATTGGCCCAGAGTCTGATCCTCAGCTTTGTGGTTCTCGCTGTCATGATCCCGTTTCGCATCCTGTCCTTTCCCGACCTGACCTCTGAAGGTGCCTATCCGCTGGGTGGCGCGGTCGCTGCAGTGGCAATTCTGGCGGGCGTTCCGGCCTATCTTGCGGTGATCCTTGCCTTTGTTGCCGGGTTTATGGCGGGCACTCTGACCGCTTTCATTCACCTTCGGTTTCAGATCCACACCCTTTTGGCCGGGATTCTGGTCACGACCATGCTTTACAGCGTGAACCTGAGAATTCTGGGTCAGCCCAATATTCCCTTGTTTCGCGAAACCAAGGTGTTTGACTATGTCTCTGTGCCGTCGCTGTCGGTCAACGGGGGCAAGATATTGCTGGCCGGGGTACTGGCCGGGCTGTTCTTTCTGGCATTGCGCTTTTGGTTCAGCACTGAGCGCGGGATCGCAATGCGAGCTGTCGGGGACAATCCCGACATGGCCGAAGCGCAGGGCAACAACGTCAACCGTATGATCTTTCTGGGTGTAGGGGTTGCCGGGGGGTGCTCGGCCTTCAGCGGCAGCCTGATGGTGCAAAGCCAGTCCTTTGTCGATGTGAACATGGGTCTGGGCATTTTGATCAACGCCTTGGCCGCGCTGATGATCGGAGAGGCGATCACGGGTCGCGACCGGATTCTGAAACAACTGGCCGCGCCCTTTATCGGGTCCATCATCTACTACCAGTTGATTTCTTTTTGTCTCGCGGCCGGGCTCGCCCCAAGCGATCTGAAGATCGCGACCGGCATCCTTGTGATCGCGATGCTGGCCGGTCCGACGCTGTTGAGCAAACGCAAGGGTCGCATGGCACACGAGAAGATACGCGAATGACACAGGTCGTTTACACACCGCAAAAATGGCCGCTTGCCGAGCCTTTCAAATTTGCCGGCTACACAATTGAAACGCTGGATTGTGTCCATGTCACGGTATCGCGCAACGGCAAATCCGGGCAGGGCGAAGGTATCTATCCCGTCGTCTTCGACGTGACTATGGAACAGATCAAAGCCGATCTCGACAGAGCCATCGCTCAGATTGAAAACGGTGCTGACGCCGAAACTGTATGCGCCGCCATGCCCGCAGGTCCTGCCCGCAATGGACTGGATTGTGCGCTTTGGGATCTGCGGGCCAAAGAAAGCGGCCGAAGCATCTGGGCGCTTGCGGGTCTGGCAGAGGGGCCTGCAGCAATCGACGTGGATCAAACTGTTGGTCTGGGCACCATCCAGGAGATGTCCGAAGCCGCCCGCGCCTCGAACCATCACATTCTGAAACTAAAGCTGGATGGGGAGGATATCGTCGATCGCGTCAGCGCCATTCGAAAGGCACGGCCAGGTGTAGAGTTGATCGTGGACGCCAACCAGAGTTGGACGGTTGAGTTGCTGCAACGTGTCAGCGGCAAGCTGGCCGAACTTGGCGTCAGGATGATCGAACAGCCCGTGCCACCCGCGCAGGATGAAGCGCTTGCCGAGTTGAACAACCCGGTGCCGCTGTTTGCGGATGAGTCCTGCCATGTCGCGGCAGATGTCGAGCGACTCAAGCACCTGTATCAGGGCGTGAACATCAAGCTGGACAAGACCGGCGGGCTGACAGAGGCGCTGGCTTTGGTCCGGGCCGCCAGAGAGGCCGGAATGGGCGTGATGGTGGGCTGCATGTCAGGCACGTCGCTGTCCATGGCCCCCGGCTATGTGATTGGCAGCCTTTCGGATTGGTCCGATCTGGATGGACCGTTGCAACTGGCATCGGACCGGACCCCCGCAATGCAATACCAAAACGGACAACTGAAGCACTACGATACCGCCCTTTGGGGCTAGTCTGAAACGAAAGACCAAAATGGCAGAGATAAGTTCCCCCTATCTGATCTACCTGGGCAACACACAAATCCCGGGGCTCGCAAAAACCGGCCTTGGTCTGGCGTATTGGCGGCCGGAGCGCTGCATTGGACAGTTGCGGGACGAGGGCTGCGTCGCCGACCTTGGGCTACCGGACCTAAGTATCGCCGAAGCTGTATCCGCAGGCGCGCGAACGCTGGTTCTGGGCACCGCGTTTATCGGCGGCCAAATACCACCCGAATGGATCAGCAGAATTGTCGAGGCGCTGGAGGCGGGCATGGAGGTGGCATCTGGCATGCACACTCCGCTGCGATCTATTCCCGCCATCGCAGAGGCAGCAGACAGGACCGGCGGGATCATCCACGATGTCCGGTTGGCACATGGCAATTACCCGATCGCAACCGGCTTGCCGCGCGCAGGTCAGCGTCTGCTGGCGATTGGGACCGATTGTGCGGTTGGCAAGAAATACGCCGCGCTGGCCATTCATCGGGAAATGGTGGCGCAGGGTATGAACGCGACCTTCCGCGCGACCGGGCAAACAGGTGTTCTGATCGATGGCAAGGGTATCTGCGTTGATGCCATCGTCTCGGATTTCATCGCCGGCGCGGTTGAACAACTGACGCCTGCAAACGATGCAGCTCATTGGGATGTTATCGAAGGGCAGGGCGCACTTATTCATCCGGCCTATGCCGGTGTTTCGCTGGGATTGCTGCACGGTGCGCAACCGACCGCTTTTGTCGTCTGCCACGAAGATGGGCGCGAGGAGCTTTCGGCATTCCCGGGTCACAAGACGGCAACGATCTCTGAAATCAAGGAACTGGCCGTGCTGTTGTCACGCCGTGTTGCGCCCGAGATCAAATGCGCCGGTATCTGTCTTAATACGTCACGTTTGACCGAAACGGAGGCTCGGCAGCGTCTGGCAGATCTCAGCGCCGAACATGGCGTGCCTGCTTGCGACCCGGTGCGCTTTGGCGTCGCCGACATCATTTCGACCCTTGAGTGACCGAACCACCAGAGGTTTGTCAAAACCCTTCTGCGCAATGGGAAGTGAACTTGAAGCTACGAAAGAACAAGTTGGCAGAACACACGATCCTTGCTTCCGGATCGAATGAGGACCGGGGCGACCGAACCCGGTCGGTGCCATCGTGATCTGGCTTGTTCCGATATGCGTTGTCCTGATGCTGGCTTCGGGCCTGGCACTGGCCTATGTCATCGGCGGTGCGGCCGTGCTGGCCTTTGTTTTCACCGATAATGCCCGGTACCTGGCCATACTGCCGCAGAAAGTATTCTCGCAGATCTCGGTCTTTTCGCTCCTGTCCATGCCTTTGTTCATATTGGCTGGGGAATTCATGAACCGAGGCGGCGTCACCAAAGCGCTGATTGACCTGAGCGTTGCCATTGTCGGGGGCATTCGCGGCGGTCTGGGCCATGTCAACATTATGACGTCGGTTTTCTTCGCGGGCATTTCTGGCTCAGCCGTGGCGGATGCGGCGGCCTTGTCAAATACGCTGGTGCCCGAAATGGAAAGGCAGGGCTATGAGAAAAACTATGCCGCGGCCATAACTGCGGCCTCAGCGATCATCGGGCCGATTGTCCCGCCATCGATCATTCTGATCTTTTACGGCGCGCTCATGCAAACCTCCGTCGCAGCGCTCTTTGTTGCGGGCATTCTGCCCGGGCTGCTGCTGGCCGTGGCGCTTTTTGTGACCAACACGGTCTTTGCGATTGTCCAGGACCATCCACGCATCGCCAAAGAAGACCGGGTTCCTATCCTCAATGCTTTGCGCGTTGCTTTTCCGGCCCTGTCACTGCCGGTTATTATTCTGGGCGGCATTGTGTTTGGCTGGATGACCCCGACAGAAGCTGCCGCGATTGCGGTGATCGCCGCCTTTGTGGTGGGATATTTCTACGCCGGCTTCTCAAAACACGATATTCAGGAAAGCCTGCAACGCACCGCAATTCTGAGTGGCTCGATTTTCATCATCCTTTGCGCGGTGGCCGCGTTGGGTCATGTTGCATCGCTGGAGCAGGTGCCGAAGGCGATTTCCAATACGGTAACCAGCCTGGGCCTTGGCCCCGTCGGATATCTGTTGCTGATGAATGTCGTCTTCATTCTTGCTGGCATGGTTCTGGATCTTGCGGTGGCGATGGCGCTGCTGGTGCCGCTTCTGGCCCCGGTGGCTTTGGCGAATGGTGTCGACCCGGTGCATCTGGGCATCATCATCTGTTTCAACCTGTCGGTCGGGCTGGTCTCGCCGCCGCTTGGAGGGTGCCTTCTGATCGTATCGACCGTGGCAGGGGTGAATTACTGGGCGCTTGCGGCCCGGGTCATTCCGTTTGTCATTATCGAAATTCTCGTGCTGGGCATTCTGGTTTTCGTGCCGGAAATCAGTCTTTTCCTGCCTCGCGCCATGGACGTGTGGAACTAGAAACACTTTGAATAGGAGAACACAGAATGCGACGTAAAAGCTTCCTCAGAGGGGCGCTGGCTGGTCTGGTCATCGGTCTGGTGTCACCGGTGGCCGCCGAGGTCAAAATTGCGCTGGACACCCCACCCACGCTTGAACATTCGGGCACCTATGTCTGGGCGCATACGTTCAGCGAACATCTCAAGGCCAATGGCATGGACCCGGTCGAATACGAGCGGGGTGCCTTGGGTGGCGAGGCGGAAAGGCTCGATCAGGTCAGCCAGGGGCTGCTTGAGGTCTCTATGTCCGACAACAAACAGGTCGGCACGCTCGACGGTACGATCTTTGGTCTGTTGCTGCCTTACTTCTTTGCTGATGATGCCCAGCTGGATCAAGCTCTGTACGACGGCGGCATGCTGGATCGTGTCAATGCAGAAATCGCGCCCAAGGGCGTGCGGATCGCGGGCGTTGTATACTCGGGCGGGCCTGCCGGTATTTTCACCACCAAGACACCTGTGAACACCATCGAAGATCTCTCGGGCCTGCGGATGCGGGCGTTGGACGAGGCGCAGATTGCCATATTCGAATCCTGGGGCAGCCAGGGGACGATCGTAAGCTGGAACGAAGTGCCCAACGCGCTGCAAACCGGTATTGCGGATGGTTACATCAACCCTCCATTCGTGCCGCTTTTGTTTGGGCACACAGATTTCATCAAGCATTTCACCGATGTGTCGATGACGCCATCCACACGCCTCGCGATCATTTCGGAAGATTGGTATCAGGGGCTGTCTGAGGATGAGCGCAAAATCGTCGATGATGCCATATCGGCCGCAAATGCCGCCAACCGCGAATGGCTGGCTGGCCGGACCGTAGTGATCGAGCAACTGGAAGAGGCGGGGATTTCAGTGATCCGGCTGGACGAGGCGGCGCGCGACGGCTTCCGTGAAGCGTCGAAAGCCGGTTGGGCGACCTTGCCAATGCCCGACGGGGCGCTGGACGCCTGGATCGCTGCGATCGGTCAATAAAACGACATGCGAGCTGCGGCCCTTTGGATAGAACGGCTATCGCGGGCGCTCCACAGACTGGCGCTTTGGGGCGCTGTTGCTGGTGTGTTGGTGATGCTGGGGGCCGCGCTCTGGCAGGTTTTTGCGCGCTATATCCTGTCGCAACCCCCGGCCTGGACTGAAGAGCTGGCGCGATATTCCATGGTATGGGCAGGTCTTCTGGGGGCCTCTTGCGCCTTTCGGCTCAACACCGACCCCTCTCTTTTCCCTGACATGCGGAAAAGGCGCGGCGCAACCGGTCATGCTCTGGCAGTCATCCGGGCACTTGGGGCTCTGGCTCTGGTCACACCTATTCTGTGGTTCAGTATTTTTGGGGCCAATATGAACCCCGCCAAAGGCTATCTGGCACGCCTTGCAGGGCGGCAGGCCGCCACAATGGATGTTTTGATGATTGTCTTTGGCCTGGCGGTGCCGGTGGCTTTTGCTCTCATCCTGATACATCTGCTCGCGCAACTGGCCGTTCATTTCGGCCCTGCAAACCATAAGGACAAGCCATGAAAGTTCTGATTGCGTTGCTGGCAACCGAAACCAACTCGTTCTCGCCAATACCAACGGGGCGGGCCGCTTTCGAAGAGACCTTTTTGACTCGCCAAGCCACACAGATGGAACCGAATCCGTTCTCGGCGCCGCTGATCGAATGGCGCCGCGCCGCCGAAGCACGAGGGTGGGAGGTTGTCGAAAGCCTGGCGGCCTTGGCCCAACCCGCCGGCCCAACGATCCGGGCGGTCTATGAGGAATTTCGCGATGAAATACTCTCGGACATCGAAAGATCACGCCCCGACATCGTCCTCTTTTCCTTGCATGGCGCAATGATGGCCGAGGGCTATGACGATTGCGAAGGCGATTTGTTAACGCGCGCCCGCGATATTTTGGGTAAGTCTGCCGTGGTCGGGGCCGAGCTGGATCCTCATCATCACCTGACCACTGCCATGTTGGACGCCGCCAATCTGTTGGTCGCTTTCAAGGAATATCCCCATACGGACACCGCAGAACGCGCGCGAGAGCTGTTTACGCTCGCTGCCGATACCGCATTGGACAAAATCAACCCGGTGATGCGCGACTACGATTGCCGCATGATCGCATTTTATCAGACGCCCATGGAACCGATGCGCAGTTTCGTCGAACAGATGCAGGCCCGGGAAGGCCTGGATGGCGTTCTGAGCCTGTCTCTGACCCATGGGTTTCCCTGGGGAGATAGCGAACGGGTCGGATCGCGGATGCTGGCAATCGCCGATGGCGACGCGGCCAAAGCCGAACGCGTTGCCGCCGAGTTTGGCGCGCGGCTTTGGGACTTGCGTGAAGACCTGCGGATCGATTGGCCCGACATCTCGAAGGCGCTGGATCGGATTGACACCGCAACCGCCTATCCTGTCGTGCTTGCTGATACGGCAGACAATGCGGGTGGCGGTGCGCCGTCGGATTCCACCTTCGTGCTGCAGGAGGTGCTGAAACGCGGGCTGAAGGATATCGCGCTCGGCCTGTTCTGGGACCCTGTGCTGGTGCGGATGTGCAAGGATGTCGGCGTGGGGGGCACAATACAGATCCGTCTGGGTGGCAAGATCGGAAAAATGTCTGGTCAACCCGTGGATCTTATGGCGACCGTCCGGTCCATTCGCGATGATATGACCCAGGAAATGGGTGGCTCTTCGATGCCAATGGGAACCGGCGTGTGGCTCGAGGCCGATGGCGTCCATCTGGTGGTCAATGACCTGCGCAGTCAGACGTTCCACCCCTCTGCCTTTACCGATCTTGGTATGGATATCGGCAGCATGAAGGCCTTGGTGGTAAAATCCACTCAACACTTCTATGCCGCATTCGCACCCATCGCGTCCGAAGTCATTCACATCGCCAGCCCGGGCGCGATCACACCTGACTTCGCCGGCATTCCCTATACCAAACGCCACGGCAGGTACTGGCCAAAGACAGAAAATCCCTTTGGATGATCTGTCGCGCGGCGGCTTCAATCTCAATGGAAACAACTGCTAGGAGCATAACTCACATCAGCTTCGGAATTGGCAATCTGACAGGAAATCTTGTTCTCGCCAAACCGTTTCAACGCATACGAACAACACAAAAACAGGGACATGGTTGGACCAACTTATGACTGATAATACTTCTCACACCAAGCTCTCACGTCGTGAATTCACAGCGTTCTCGACATCACTGCTAGTGACGGGCCTGTTCGCTGGGGGCGTGCGCGCCGAACAAGCCGCTGCACGCTCGGGGCAGGAGATTTCACAGGCCATTCGGTCCGGAGAGGTCAATCTCGTGGATTATGTTACGGAGCAGCTTGAGCGCGCGGCGGCCCTGAACGGTGACTACAATCTGTTCATTTCTCTTGATGCAGAGGCTGTTCTGGCGCGTGCGCGTGAACTGCAAGCGCAACAGGACGCCGGGCAAAACGCGTTGCCTCTTTTTGGTGTGCCCATTTCGATCAAGGATCTGGTGGTGACAGAAGGGATCGAAACAACCTTCGGCACCGCGCTGTTCAAAGGATATGTGCCCGAGGTCAACGCGCCTCTGGTCGAACGGTTGCTGGATGCAGGTGCAATTATCTTTGGCAAGAACAATGCCAACGAGCTCGCATACGGTTCCAACGGCTATAACTCTCACTATGGGCAGACGCTGAACCCCTACGACCGGACGCGGATCGCGGGTGGATCTTCGGGCGGTGGTGCTGCGGCTGTTGCGGCGGGTCTTGTTCCAATTGCGATAGGATCAGATACAGCGGCCTCGATCCGCGTTCCGGCCGCCTTCAACGGCCTCTATGGTCTGCGCCCAACCCACGGCAGATACGACAATTCGGGCGTGTCACCGATTGCTCCGACGCTTGATACGGTCGGCCCGATTGCACGCTCCATCGGTGATGTGCGGATCATTGACGAAGTGCTCTCGGATGACACGCAGGCTGTTGCGCCGGTCTCGCTGGACGGATTGCGCGTGGGGCTGCCTTCCGCATTGTTCATGGATGATCTGGCCGAGGATGTCCGGTCAGCCTTTGGAGCCTTTGTTTCTCGGCTGCGCGAGCAAGGTGTGGTGTTTGTAGAGGCCGACCTGCAAGAGGCCGGACCATTGGTGGAAGCAGGGCTGTATCCGATCCTGTTCACCGAAACATGGCCTGCGATGACCGCGTTTCTTGCGGAATGGGGCGATGGTCGTTCGGTCGAAGACCTGCACGCAGCCGTCGGACCGGATGTACGCGGTTTCTGGGACGCGCTGGTCATACCGGATGCCGCGCAAAAAATCCCGCAAGAGGTCTATGAGCAGGCAATTGCTGACATTCGACCGAAGATGCAAAAGTCGTATGAAGACTACTTCAAAGCGAATGATGTAGACGTGATGCTGTTCCCCGCAACGGCGTCAACGGCGTCCAGCGCGACGCCTGAGAACCGTCAGGAAATTGAAATCGACGGGGCCCCTGCGTCTCTCTACATCAACGACCGAAACTCAGGGCCTGGTGCCCTGGCGGGCACACCGGGGCTTGCAATGCCAATTGCGATGTCCCCGTCCGGTATGCCGATTGGGGCAAGCCTTGATGGTCCGATGGGTTCGGATCGGCTGCTGATCGCTATTGCAGCCGCCATGAGCGCGGTCACTGAGCCCATTCCTGAGCCGTCTCTTTGACTCCTGCAAAGACGTCTTCCGTGGCCACTCATCGGCCGCGGAAGGCCAAAGCGCCTGTTAAAGAGATTGGCAGGTGGGCGTGTTTGATGACCATTCTGAGATCCTCTGAAGCAGGCTTTGGGAAGGCAAGACTCAGCTTTGGGATTGGCACGAGCCGATTCTCCGCAGATAGCGGCAAAAGCTTACCTAACGTCATGTTCCGGCAGCCGAATTCTTGCTTGATTACCAAAGCGCGATCCAAGCAGGTTTTTGCAATGCCAGAGTCGACTATCGGCAAGTTTTTGCCTGTAAAAACAGCCCTTAACAGTCAAAATCCAGCATTTTCCAACCCGTTGCAAATTCGTCAACGCGCGTTGCCGATTTCTCAATTGCCCGACGCAATTTTCGGTGTGTAGGTGAACTCACGCAATCGACACCACTCACGACAAACATGACCCCCTCGTTCGTGAACTTGACGACGCAGAAATTTCAAATGGGCGGGCACTTCTGAACGCCGCCCAGAACGCAAAAGGAGCTCAACATGAGTGACATTCGTGGAACTGAAAATGCGGACATCCTTCAGGGTACTGCCGCAGCTGATACAATCTTTGGCCTTGGCGGCAGCGATATTCTCGAAGGCGGCCGTGGCAACGACAAACTGAACGGCGGCGCGGGCGATGACGCAATCGTTGGTGGTCGTGGTCGTGACACGCTGAACGGTGGCGAAGGCAACGACGCAATGGACGGTGGCAGCGGCCGTGACAAACTGAACGGCGGCGCGGGCAATGATGCGCTGAGCGGTGGCGCGGGCCGTGACGTCCTGAACGGCGGCGCGGGCGAAGACGATCTGAACGGTGGCACGGGCAACGACAAACTGACCGGTGGCACCGGGTCCGACAGCTTTGTGTTCTCGGCAGGCGCAGATGTTGTAACCGACTTTGATGCCAACGACGACAACGAAGTGATCCGCTTCGAAGGCGCAACCCTCGACGCTATCACGAACTTCGACGATCTGGTCGCAAACCACCTCACGCAAGTCGGTGATGACGTCATCATCGACGACGGCCTGGGCAACACGATGACACTGCGTGGTGTCGACATCAACGACCTGCAAAGCGCTGACTTCAAGTTCGGAAACACCGGCACCACCTCCGGTGCCAATTCTGGCGACCAGAATGTGGACTTTGGTGGCACCAACAGCGGCAACCAAACCGTCAACTTCGGAAATTCCGATGGCTCCAACACCAACACTGGCGATCAGAACGTGAATTTCGGAAACGGCGACCAGAACACCAACTCTGGCACGCAGAGCGTGAACTTTGGCGACGCCGCGGGCAACACCGGCACTCAGACCGTTAACTTCGGCGACCCTGAGGGTAACACTGGCACCCAAACCGTCACCTTCGGTGACGACAATGGAACAAACGTAAATTCGGGCGACCAGAATGTCAGCTTCGGCGACGCCGACGGCACCAACACCAACTCTGGTACGCAGAGCGTGAACTTCGGGGATGCGGAAGGCAACACCGGCACCCAGACGGTGACTTTTGGTGATCCTGAGGGCAACACCGGTACTCAAACCGTCACCTTCGGCGACGACAATGGTACAAACGTCAACTCGGGTGACCAGAATGTCAGCTTCGGCGACGCTGAGGGAGCCAACACCAACTCTGGCACGCAGAGCGTGAACTTCGGGGATGCGGAAGGCAACACCGGGACGCAGACTGTTACCTTTGGTGATCCTGAGGGTAACACCGGCACCCAGACCGTGACCTTCGGCGATGAAGAGTTCAACTTCAACTCCGGTGATCAGAACGTCAACTTCGGCGGTGGTGAAGATGATTTCAACTTCAATACCGGTACCCAGAGCGTGAACTTCGGCGGTACCAATGACGGTGACCAGAGCGTCGATTTCCAAGGCTTCAATGATGGCGATCAGATTTTCGACTTTAGCTCGTGCGACTGTGACGGTGCCTGGGACTTCTTTGCTTGATCTAATGACGATCTAACAGATGTCCTAACACGGAGGGGGGGGCGAGCTAAGGGCGGCTCGCCCCTTCTCATATCCAAGTTTGGCTGCCAGTTGAAACATGCAGAGTCGGTCTGGGAAGGCCTCAAATTAGAAGGAAGGTTGCCCATGCAACTGGCTTGGTTGAAAGACTTCATTGCGCTTGCGGAAACAGGGCATTTCGGTCAATCCGCGGACAAGCGGCTCATTACGAATTCAGCGCTGTCTCGTCGAATAAAGGCTCTTGAGGAATGGGCAGGGGTTGCGCTACTGGATCGTTCCGAACACCCGATCAGGCTGACACCTGCGGGAGAACAGTTTATCCCTGTGGCTGAGCAGGTGGTGTATCTTCTGGAACGAGGAAGAATGAAGATGGAAAATTCTCTGGTAATATTGGCGACCGGGGGCACCCTGGAAAAGGTTCATAACGAGTTTGAAGAAGCTCTTTCTTTCCCAAGCTCGGGCGAGAACCAGGTGGAGAAAGTCCTCAAAGTCGGTAGATGCTACTTTCCTGAAGTTCGTCAGATTTGTCAGAAAGACAGCCTCGATTTCACCGATGCAGATCGGGCAGACATCCTTCAGGCCATTAACGAACAATCTGAGACGCGCATCGTGATCACTCATGGGACCAGCACAATGGATGAAACCGCAAGATATCTTGATGGGAAGACCCGCGGCAAGACCATCGTGCTAACCGGTGCCATGCGGCCATTTTCACTGGGTAAGTCGGATGCCGATTTCAACCTTGGCGGCGCAGTAATCGCGGCCCAGGCTTTGCCCGCCGGTGTTTATGGCATCATGAACGGTTGTATCTTCAACGCGCAAGACCTGGAGAAAAACCAGAAAGCTGGACGCTTCGACGTTTAATGCACTGAAGCCGTTTTATACGGTTTCGCTGACGAAGAAGTGCTCCCGCCGTCAAAGATCTCAAGATCGTACCATTGACTGTATCTATGGCTAAGTGTGTTGCCAATCTGTGTCCAATAAGGGGACACCATTCTTGATATGCCGCGCTGCCAACTTTTTCTGTCTCTTCTGAACAGGCAAGTGCGCAGCAGGACGCGGTCTAAAATCTGCCCGCGCGACTTCAGGAAAGAGCGTCAATATCTCTTCCCGGCTTTGCGCCCCCAAGGCTTCAAGAGCTTGCGCACCAAGAAACAGGCTTTCCGTAGGGGCGCCTTCGGCAAAGATAATCTCGTGTTGATCAAACATCAGATGAAAATACATCACATCGCGCGGCTTGGTTACTACGGAAACCTCCGACAGTTGTGTAAGGTTGATCGCCGCGATCAGTGAGAGCGTATCGCCGAACATGCGCATGGAAATACGCGATGATGCAAGCATCCGGTGCTGCCGGGAAACCAGTAGGTCTCGATTTGGTAAGCCGTTACCGAGGCTGCCGTTGCGGATCCGAATTGGTTTGAGTTTGGGGTTCGCGTTGAGCTGTGCAACCGACAGGTGCCGACGACCCACCCAACGAATGGGTTGCGGACCATGGTTCAGAGTGATGACCTCATCACCGACTGCGAGGTCTTCGACCAATCGCAACCCTCCGGGAACTGTGATGTATGTGCCAGCGGTGAAGCATGGCACATCCGAATTGCCCGGGGTACGTGGCCCTGAAACGTTGTTGCCTTCTTCGTCGAATTGAACCGACTCGCCGGGCCCAACCGTCGGAGCATTTGTTGTCGTTGCACCGTCTGCGGCCCCGCCGGTCAATGTAGTTGGACCGTTGCTTCCAATGCCAATCGCGTCGTCGACCACGCCTGTTGATGTATTGGTCAGCGCAACATAGTTGGCTTCATCAGCTACCTGGCTTGGAGTAGCGTTGATCAACTCGCGGTCAGGGCTCGTGGCGGTGATCGTGTAGATCGTGAAGTCAGGATTGTCCGGATCAGGGACGCCAACGAGATCGCTGAGCCGGACTTCGCCATTAGCCACTCCCGTTGCCTGAATGTTGTCCCCTGCATCATCCATGAGGGCACCATCGTTTCCATAAAAGGAAACAACAAAGTCGGCGGGATCATCGTCTGGCCCTAGAGTGATTTCTACAAACTCGTGGGTTGTGCTGTCACTGACCTCTACATCAGCGGTCCGGTAGTGAATTTCAGAGATGAAGGCCATTTCGGTATTCCGTCTGAAGCGAACCTACCCCAGATAGTTGAGGCGCGTTAGCACACTGTTGTGAGCAACCTCCGGGTTAATCCACACAAGCTTTCTTAGCGGTATTACGTAGCGATTCCCACTGTTTAGTACCAGTACATTTGAGCAGATCCTCCAACTTCCCGGCGGGTCTGCTTTATTTGAGACAATCACGTCGCGATCTTACAGTTCCATCGTATGGATCGCACCACCAGGCATCAATTACAGGTGCAAAACGCTCGGAAGCGGCACCTTTGGACCATGTATGTGGCCTTCGTTGCTCCCAAAACAGCGGAAGCGATTTATCTGCTGGTGTACGCATGCTGAGTTGCGGTCGCAAAGGGACTGATGTTACCAAAATAACACATTTAGTCTCCTTTTTTCAGGTATCATTACGATACTTTGACAGCGGTTCTCATGCTAGTCTACCTGAATTTGATGCAACTGTTTCTTTGTGTGAAAAAACAATGAACAGTCCTGTTAGATTTCTTGCTGCGATTTTATGCTCAACGGCGTTAGTGCCTTTGACCGTGACCTCAATTCGGGCGGCCTGCAGCACTCCGGGAAGTACCTACACAGCAGATGGCGGCTCGGATTGTGTTGCATCAGCACCTGTCACTTTTGACTCCAACGGGGTTTCCACGGTTACAGTTGTTGAAGACTCGAGTCTAACGATTTCCGGAGGAGATGTTACTGTTATCAACTCAAGAAATCCGCCAAGCGCTGGCGCCAGAGGTTATGCAATCCGACTAGGGGCTGATGGGTCGAGCAATAATGAATTCACAATTGATGGTGGCAATCTAACGATCGCTGGACTTAACCGGCTTGGGGTTGGTTTGGATGTCGCCGGAGCCGGCAACATCGCTACTGTGCGAGGGCAAACTACTGTTCAGTCGACGGCGGCTAACACCCGCCTTGTCACGCCGACCGACGGTGGTACCGTAAATTTCGAAGGTGCGGCCATTTTCTCAGCAACTGGCAGCGGCTCACAGCACGTCAACGCTGACCGCGGTTCGTTGACGTTTGGAGACACGAGTCTCTTTACAGGAGTTGGCGGCCTGCGCCTTACGAACAGAAGCGATGCTACATTTGATGGTGCTTCGACGATTGATCTAACAGCAGGTAATGGGCTGACCCTGCTCAACAGTTCTGCTACATTCAACGATACCCTGGATTTATCAGTTGCCGCAAATTCCGCTCGGGGCATCTTTACCAATGGCGTTGGGGTTGAGATGAAATCTTCGGGCGTGACGAATATCCGAACAACCGGAAGCGCTGCACATGCAGTTCAGGTGAATTCGGATGAAGCGCTCGTTGCTCTGGGGGACGGTAGCCAAAGCCTTGTATCCAATCAAAACACGGTCGTTCTCGCGGCTGGCTCCAATGTCACGACGACGGCAACCAATGCCGACGCGATCAGAGTTTTGAACACTACGTCAAATTCATCGATAACGATTGATGGGGCAATTAATGCTGGTCGGGACGGTATATATACGATCTCGCAGGGCGGCGCGACGAAAACAGCGATTATCAGTATTGGCACAACTGGTCGTATCGATGCGGGGCGCTTCGCCATACGGGATGAAGACGGCAGCGCGCAGGTGACTGTTGACGGGACCGTTTTGGGCACCAGTGTGCTTGGAGCAAATGATGACCAATTCACCGTGAACTCAGGTGGTGTCGTGATAGGAGATGTATTGCTGGGTGTCGGAGATGATGTTTTCACATTAAATGACGGCGCGAGATTAACCGGCGATATCCAGAATGGTGCTGGAGCGTCAAGTATCGCGATTTTGGGGAACTGGTCCGGCGGCGCGAGGCTGGGCGGTGGCAGCGACGTGCTGACACTGGATGCCGTAAGTCTCGAGACGATCTCCGATCTTGATGGCGGCGCAGATACTGGCGATATTTTGACGTTTTCTGGCGGGACCAGCGGCACAGTGAATGGTGCTGTTAGTAATTGGGAGACCATCGACGTTCAGTCTGGCTCGACATTACGTTTTGGGGAACGCGTTTCTTCTACGCTTACCACAATTCAGGCCGGAGCGGCGATCCAGGTCTTTGGCGGCACAACTCGGTTTTCTGGTGATGTCATCAATAATGGTTTGATCGACCTGGGGAATGGATCGGTAGGAGACCGTGTCGAATTCGCAGGAGATTATTCGAGTTCTGGGCGACTGCGCTTCGATGTCGACTATGCCACCAACAGCGCTGACACGCTTTATATCGCGGGATCAGCTCTAGGTCGCAGTACTATTGAGGTTGCGGATGTCTCCTCAGGCGCAGCCAACGGTTTTGATGTCGTGCTCGTACAGGTGGATGGCACCATCTCTGCAGACGCTTTTGTCTTTGCCGGCCAAAGCTCTTATGAGGTCGGGGCTTATCGTTATGAGTTTGAAATAGTGGGTAACACTGTTGTGCTGGTGGGGGAACTCGGTCCGGCGGGAGCGACCTATGGTGTGACCGGATCGGTCCTAGGTGGGGCGTTCAACAATCTGCCGACCTTGCGCGAACGCGTCGGCGCAAGATCGCAGGTGGCAGGCCGACCTACTTGGGTGAGGTTTTATGGCGACAACGCCAAACGTGGCTTCAATACTGGTATCAGGAGTGACGGCGACTTCTGGGGTGTACAGTTGGGGGCGGACTTTGCGGTTGAAGAAGGTGATTTGGGCCAGTGGGTTCTGGGTTTGACGGCTCAATATGGTAAACTATCGGCGACAATCACAAACAGAACCAGCGTGTTCACCGGGGGTATTGACGCCAGCGGTTATGGTCTGGGCGCAACGGCGACCTACTACGGCATTTCCGGGGGGTATGTGGATGCCCAGGTTCAGGCCAATTGGCTCGAGACGGATATATCTTCTTCAATACTTGGTGAGACAGCTTCGGGCGAGCGTTCAACACTATTTGCCGCGAGCCTGGAGTTCGGCCAGCGCTTCGCTCTGAGCGAGAATACCAGTATCGTGCCTCAGTTCCAGTTCACATGGGGTCGCGTTGACATGGGCAACTTTGTCGATCGCCAAGATAACTCTATCGATTTGGGCACGCAGGAGTCATCCAGCGGTCGGATTGGCGTGGCCTATGAATATGCGATAGACGACCGGCTCCAGGCCTACGTTGTGGGCAGCCTGATCCGTGATTTCGTTTATGACGGTGACGCGGTTACGGTTGCAGGCACGCAGCTATCTAATGTGGCGTCGAATAGTAAACGTGTAGAGCTCAGCCTTGGTGGCGAAGTTGGGTTGTTTGGCAACGCTAATCTGTACGGCGAAGTTGCATATAGCACCGGATTCGATCGGACCGCAGACATCAAAACCGAAAACTTCAACGGTACCGTCGGGTTAAGGTTCTTATTCTAAAGGCTTTCAGTGGGAAAGGAACGCTACTTGTCATTGCTTGCGCGCCAGCTGTGATGATTTGAACGGGCTGATTGCACGAATTGAAACAACAAAAGACAGCCCAGACTTAGACGACATCACATCTGAAGCCATTGTTATTTCACTGACTTGACGTCAGCTCAAGATAAAGCGCAATCTATACGGGAAATTATCCAATGCATTTTCTCTTTTGCCGGGGAGTTCTGAATGAGAATCCTGGTTGTCGATGATGACCCTCTATTTTGTGACCTGATGTCCATGGAATTGGCGGCGTGCGGATACACCGATGTTCACATCGTAAACTCTGGGGCAGAAGCGATAGACCTGGTCCGAGAACCCTCTCGTCTGTTTAGCTGTGCTTTGTTGGATATTGATATGCCAGGTATGAATGGTATTGAGCTCTGCCGTGCCCTGCGGGCTGAAGTCAATACATCCGATATCCCGATTGTCATGGTCACGGCACGTTCCGAGATAGAAAGCGTAGACGAAGCATTTGCAGCCGGCGCGACCGATTATCTGACCAAGCCGCTCAACAGGCGAGAACTGCAGGGCCGGATGACAATGGCCTCGGGTATTGCGCGCGAACGTGCCGCGCGCCAAGCCGCCTTGTTACAGAAGGACGATACCCGGAGGTTGCATTTCGCAGATACCTTTAGACTTGAAATGGACTACTCCTGTTTAGATTATCTTGCCCTGCAAAACTATGTGCTGAAACTGGGTGCAATGAGCATGTTCAGCCAAGTCGCGATTGGGTTTCAGGTTGCAAACGCGCGGCAATTGTTCATGACGCTGGACAACTCAACGTTCCAAGACTCGATGTCTGACATCGCCGAGATCATTGCGGAGGCACTGATCGCCAATGATGCAATCCTTTCATATGCCGGGTCAGGAACCTTTGTGGCGCTGGCCAAGCGGGTTCCGGAAATTTCTGTCGAAGATCTCACGGATCAGCTCGAAGTAAAACTTCTGACACTGAACGAATGGTATGCCAACCTTGGTCAGATGCCGACGCTGATGAAAATCGGATCTCCGATCACGCGCGGGATTGTCAATCTATCGTCGGCGACGGAAGTTCTTGAGACAGCACTGGAGAATGCAAATGCGTCGAAAGCAATTGTTGGAGCGGAGTCGGGGGTAAATCTGTCAGCGGCACTTGAAGCGCAGAACCAGACCGATGGAATGTAATTGCCGGCATGAGAGGACAGCGCGTTGAGCACTAACAGCTTTGATGATGCTCTATTACGTTTGCGCTCCAAGTTTTTGACTTCGTGTCAGGAGCGTCTGGACGTTATTTCGCTTGCGGCAACGGACCTCAAGGCCGAACCAACTAACACTGCGGCACTCGAGAGTATTCGGCGCGAATGCCACAAGCTTGCGGGTTTGTCTGGATCTATTGGGTTTCCTGCTATCGGCGACCTGGCAGAGCATATCGACATCAGTCTGAAAGAAGGCCAGGTGGGCTGGGTGGATCTCGGCCCGAAACTCGAAGAACTCATGGCGAGCTTAAAAGACCTCAACGAATAGGTGAGTCTCTTTAGAGATTTCCCCCTTTGCTGTGTGCGAACAAAGGCGCATTTCGTAGACAGAGGACACAGGTTGATTTTGAACGATAGGAAGCTGGTTTGCAGGACCGAAGGGAAACACTGAAGGAGCGAAGGCGGCGGCACCGGCGGACAGTTTCACTGATATATGCCTCGATCATCTTGCTCGGCGTATTGAGCGTCGCATTCATGGATCATGTTATCGTCGCTCAAAAGCTAGAGGCAGAGCGTGCGAATGTCCAAAGAACTCTCAATTCGGTCAAATTCCGTCTTGACCGTCTGATCGAGAGTTATAGCCATATGTCCCGCAGCCTCGCGGTAGCGCAAGCATTTGAGACAGACTCCGATTTTCAGACCTTGGCCCAGCTGCTTCGAAACAATAACCCCGGCGTCGTCAATATCGCCCGGTCGCAGAACTTCGTAATCACGGATGTGCACCCGATTGAGCCCAACCGCGCCGCGCTTGGCTACGATTATCGGGACGATGCCAAGCAACTAGAGTCAGTCCAGAAGGCAATTGACACACAAGAGACTGTCATCGTGGGACCGATTGAGTTGTTTCAGGGAGGCCGTGGGCTTTTGCTCAGAAATGCGCAACCCGGACCCGGAAACATCGTCGGAAACATTGTTCTGGATTTTGATTGGCTTCTTAAGGAGGCCGGGATGAATGCTGAACCAAATGTGTTCATGTCCTCTGCGCGAATAAAGAATGACGAGAACAATGCCCTGTTGTTTGGATCACCGTCTGTTTGGGCAACCGATCCCGTTCTCACGGAAGTTCTGCTGGGTGATGTGGTGCTGGAACTTGCAAAGATGCCCACCAATGGCTGGAAAATCGACAAGTCTCATCGCTTTGTTCTGATAATGACAACCACGTTAATTGTTGTGATCGCGCTATTTGGCGTCAATTATGCGCGGCGCCTGATCATAGAAAGGGCGCAGGCAAGGCGCCAGCTTATGAATGCCATCGACTCAATTCACGATGGTTTTGTCATTTTTGACCGAAATGACCGACTTGTCATGTGCAACGATAAGTTTCGAGAGCTCTTTAGAGCTTCGCGTGAGAAAATTGTGCCGGGCGTTTCATTTGAGGCCATTCTACGCGATGGCGTCGAACGGGGTCAGTATCCTGAGGCAAACGGATGCGAAGAGGAGTGGATTGCGGAGCGGCTCGCGCTGCACGCTAACCCAACTGGTCAAACAGAAGTTGAACTTGCAAATGGCAGCTGGATCAAAGCGTCAGAGTCAAAAACCAGTGACGGTAGTACCGTCGGAATCCGAACGGACATCACCGAGCTAAAACGGGCGCTTCATGCTGCCGAACAGGCCATCACAGCAAAAACCGAATTCATTAACAACATGAACCACGAGTTACGTGCACCCCTGTCTGTGGTGCTTGGCTATATTGCATTTCTCAAGAACGTCGCGTTGTATCCTCAATACCAAACCTTGCGGAGGGAACTTGGTAACGACGCTGATCTTACAAAGCTACTAGATGACTTTACGGACGTGGTTGTTGGGCAAGCGGCCAAATCCGAAGCCTCGGGTAAACACTTGCTCGGCCTCATCAACTCGGTGCTTGACTGGGCCAAACTCAATTCAGAGAGCGTTGTACTGAATACGGAAACCGTTGAACTCGACAAATTGCTCAACAGTCTAGCTGATGAATTTGGCGTCGCGGCCGATGAAAAAGGTTTGCAACTGCGCGTCGAGGCGGATCCGGTTTCGATTCATGGCGATCCCATGCGCTTAAGACAAATTTTTGTGAATCTCCTCAACAACGCGATCAAGTTTACGGATAGCGGTTTCATCAATATCTCCGTTCTGAACGGCACAACGTCGGTCAAGGTCGTGGTCGAGGACAGCGGACAAGGTATCCCTGAGGATCAACTGGGTTTGGTTTTCGATCGCTTCAAACAGGTTGCGGGCAAACAGCAGCAAGGTCAATCCGGAACCGGGCTTGGCCTTGCCATAACAAAGAACCTGGTGGAGTTGCATGGCGGGCAGATATCGGTCTCCAGTACACTCGGCCAGGGCAGCAAATTTGAAGTAATCCTCATGGTTGACTTCACGCTTTCAAACGAGCGGGCTGCTGTTACTTCTGGAAATGACAATACTGGTGAGCTAGGCTCGTGAGATATTGTGATGAAAGACTATTGTTATGAGCCATCCAAAACGAGTGGTGCATGTAGACGATGATGAAGACATGCTCACAATTACGCGCATGTCGCTCGAACTCGTCGGAGATTTCCAAGTAACTCAGTTCAGCTCCGCACATGAGGCACTTGAGAACTTGAGTGGGCTTCAACCAGATCTGTTCTTGCTTGATGTGATGATGCCGGAAATGGATGGACCCCAGCTTCTGGCTGAACTGCGAAAACTCGATGAGTACAAAAACACCCCTGTTGTATTCATGACTGCAAAAGCCGAAAGCAGCTTTCAGGAATCACCTACATGCGGTGGTGCGCTGGCTTGTTTAACAAAGCCTTTTGATCCTCTTACCCTTGCAGATCAACTAAATGAACTCCTCGCAAAAAACTCTACCCAAAGTAGATTTTCGATGTCATAAATTTCTTATTGATTGCTCATATTCGGGTAAGAACGGGGCGTAAGGACTTGAATGACCCATCAGACTTAGAGGTGGGTGAAGTACCAACCAGACCAATGTCGCTTCTCATGCGACAAATGAAGGACTACGCCCAAGCTGGCTTGGACTTGACTTGGCAAAGGATATTCATATTTGCCGCAGCCCTCGCTTTGGCTGGTTACTACTATGACGCAAAATTCGCTGGCATCATGCTCGTGTTTCTTGTGCTTTCTGAATTGTACGATTTCTGGTTCTTCAACCGTGTTATGGCGTGTATGGATCTCAGCGACGCGGCCGCGCGAAAATTGCTTCCCTATCTGTATTTGAGCACGCTGTTTAGCACCTCATTGATCATTACCTACTCAGTTGGCATCGCTATAATCCAAGGGCCAACGACCCATTTTATGTCCTCCTTCTTCCTGTTTGCTGCTGCACTATTTGCAGCTATGAATAGCCATTATGTCCTGCATGTCCTCGTAACACGACTTGTTTGCTTCTGCGCGGCATTTTTGTTCATACCAATCCGAGATATCGTTATTACCGGTGCGCCACTTCATTCGGAGGCTTGGGCCCAACTGTTCACAAGCATCTTTGTTCTGACATTTATCATCGATAGTTCGCTCGGCTACCTTCGGAAATACCGTGATCAGGTCAAACAGTTCGACCTTCTGAAGGCTGAGCATGAGAAATCAAAAATAGCATATAAAGCCAAATCTGAATTCATCGCGACGATGAGCCACGAGTTGCGAACACCGCTTGCTTCAATACGGGGATCAGTCGATCTGGCTCGGACGGGTAAGCTTGGAGAACTCCCCAACAGAGTATCGGAGGTGCTGGAGGTAGCACATCGGAACTGCATGAGGTTGCTAAAACTGATTGAAGAGATACTTGATCTACAGAGTATCGAGTCTGGCCGCATGGCCTATTCCCATGAAAACCTGGATCTGGTTGCATTGGTTGCTGAGACGCTCGCCGACAACCGCCTGTTGGCGAGCGATGCGGGGATTGTCTTAAGCTCTGATCTCCCTGACTGCGAAGTCATTGTGCGAGGGGATCAACAAAGACTGCAACAGGTCTTCCTGAATGTACTGTCAAATGCGATCAAGTTCTCGCCAGCCAAGAGCGAAATACGTGTATCGCTTCAGGTTTCGGACACGCGAGCAAAGGTTCTGTTTCGGGATGAAGGAATTGGGCTGTCGGAAGAGCACGAGGCAAAAGTGTTTGACCGGTTTACGCAGGTGGATTCATCAGATACGCGCAAAACTGGTGGTACAGGCCTGGGCATGAACATTTCCAGACAAATCATGAATGCCCATCATGGTACCATAACTTATACCAAAAACGCTGGCCCGGGAACGACTTTCGCTGTCGAACTGAATCTCGTTACCTTGAGAGCATGAACGGGTCTTCCGTTGATGACAGAATGCCACCTGAGCCTCCAAGTATCTGAAACTAGTCGAACTGTCCCTAGCTTTGAGGCAAGGCGTTCGACATGGGGGCAAGTAATTGCAGCGCCGGGTTTAAGCGCGACGCGGTACATCAGCTCACGGCGCTGGAGTATCTCCCAGCACCTTTGCCGCGAGATCCATGAACGATCGTTCCGGGGTGGAATACCTTTAGCGGCGCGGAGCACGAACTGAGCAGACGCGGACAAAGCCGATGCCAGTTTTCTCAAGTGGAATGTCTGCTATTCAGAGATCAAGGAAACGATCCAGTGAGATCAAAACAATGCAAATCAAACGGGTTCTTAGCAGTGCACGCGGACGAAGTGATGCGGTCGCGTTCAATGGCATGGCCTACGTGGTTGCCTACGACCCTGAAGCGGCAGAGGGGATTACTGACCAAACACGCAACTGCCTGCGCTTTCTGGATCGCAAGCTGTCAGAAGTAGGTAGCGGAAAACAGACACTTCTTCAGGTCACTGTGTTCTTGAGCGACATGGCGATGAAACCAGCAATGGATGAGGTCTGGTGTGATTGGATCGGACCAAAAGAGAATTGGTCTCAAAGAGCCTGCGTGGGGGCTGACTTGGGAGATGAAGTTACTCTGATTGAGATTACAGCTATCGCTGCAAAGTCTGAAAGATGACATTTGTGCCACGCGCAGAAGCCGCCTACTTAAGGCTCCATTGCGCGCCCTATCGGCAACGCAGAATACTCTCAGCCCAAAGGAAACATCTCGTTGAACGAGGCTGCGCCGCTTCGAGAAAAGGTCACCACCCGCGTTTTCTGATCCCGTTTTGCCCAAGACAGCTCCTCAAAGCGGCTCAGAAACGCGCGCCCCAAGCTGCCCGCCAGATGCGATCTGCGCTCGCTCCAGTCGAGACACTCCCGGCAAACCGGCGCACGCGCCTTGCGCAGGGTATCTACGTCGATCTCAAATTCTGAGGCAAATGCAGCGCCTGAATCGGTCAATTCCAGTTCTTGGCCATCCAAAACCAGGTGCCCTTGCGCCATTAAGCTGTCGAACATCCGCGTGCCCATGTCTCCGGCCAGATGGTTGTAACATACGCGCGCCTCGCGCAGCTCTGCGTCTCTGGGGCCCGTCCGCTTTCGCAAGTATCCCGAACCAGCCGCGAGGCCCATCAGACCCTCCAGGACATGCGCAACATCATCGCTGGCCAGCGAAAAATACTTGTGCCGGCCCTGTTTCCGGGGCCTTAGCAGGCCCCCTTCATCGAGTTTCGACAGATGCGAGCTCGCCGTCTGGATTGTCACCCCTGATTCCTCAGCCAACTCACTGACCGTCAAGGCCTTCCCGCTCATCAGCGCGGTCAGCATGTTGGCACGAGCAGGATCGCCGATCAAAGCAGCGATATGGGCGATATCTGGACCTTCTTTCATAGTTCGACCTTAGTCGAAGCATCTACGGATAGCAAACCTCTAGGATCGTGGAAACCACTGGAAGGAATCCGTTATGCTTACCTGTATAATTCGCTACCATATCGACCCGACAAAGAAGGCCCAGTACGAGGAATACGCCCGAAACTGGGGCCAGGCGATCCCACGCTGCGGTGCCGATCTGATCGGCTACTACGCGCCCCACGAGGGGTCATCGACCCTCGCTTATGGCATCTACAATGTGGCAAGCCTAGCTGACTACGAAGCCTATCGCGCGCGTCTCGCCGCCGATCCACTCGGGCGCAAAAACTACGAATTCGCTAAGAACGAGAAGTTCTTGCTCCGCGAGGATCGAACCTGGCTCAAGCTCGTCTCTGCACCGCACGGAGACAGCACATGATCGCAGTGATCTTCGAAGTTGAACCGGCAGAGGGCCGAAAGGATGACTATTTCGACATCGCCGCCGAGATGCGCCCAATGCTCGATGAGATCGACGGATTCATTTCCGTGGAGCGGTTCCAAAGCCTCACCGACCCGCGCAAAATTCTGTCCCTATCTTTCTTCGAGGATGAAGACACAATAGCCCGCTGGCGCAACCTCAACGCTCATCGAGGCGCGCAGGCAAAAGGGCGTAGTGGGATTTTCGACCACTACCGCTTGCGGATCGCCAGCGTGATCCGGGACTACGGCATGTTCGACCGGGCACAGGCGCCGACTGATAGCCGAAAGGCACACACAGCATGAGATCGGCCAACTTACGGACAGAACTGCCACTGTTGGCCCTTCTGGCGTTGCTCTGGGGATCATCCTATCTCTTCATCAAAGTGGCCGTAGCGGAGACTCCTCCTGTCACACTGATCGCGCTCCGCGTGCTGGGCGCGGCCCTCTTCCTGCTTCTGGTGATGGGCGCACGATCCGAAAAGTTGCCGCGCGATGCCCGCACTTGGCGGATGCTTTTGTTGCAATCCGTGCTCAACAGCATCGGAGCTTGGACCGTTCTCGCCTGGGGGCAACAATACGTCGAGACCGGCCTTGCCAGTGTGCTGAACTCGACCTCCCCAATTTTCGTTTTTCTCATAACCGGGCTCGTCACGCGGCACGAAGCGCTCGGTGGGCGAAAATTGGCCGGGGCGGTTCTCGGTCTCGTCGGTGTCGCGTTAATCGTCGGCGTGGATGTCCTGCGCGGTCTCGGTGATCAGGTCGCCGAGCAAATCGCCTGCCTCATCGGGGCCGCGCTTTACGCTGGTGCGGCGATCTATGGCAAGCGCTTTGGCCATATCAGCGCCGTCACCACAGCCACCGGCACGATGATCTGGGCTTCGGTTGTTCTAGTGCCTCTTGCGCTCTTGCTGGATCGACCGTGGACGTTGGCTCCAAGCCTAACGGCTATGGCCGCAACGGCGATCTTGTCAATCCTCTGCACCGGGGTTGCGCTCCTGATCTACTTCCGGCTGTTGCGCACACTCGGTTCCATGGGGGTTGCGAGCCAAAGCTATCTGCGGGCAGGCATTGGCGTTATCCTTGGCCTCGTGTTCCTAGGCGAGACATTCACGCTCCCGGTGGCGGTAGGGCTCTGTGCGTCAATAGCGGGAGTCGCATTGATCAACTGGCCCGCAAAAGGGAAAACCGGACCTTCGCTGCGGTCTGACAGATGATCAGGTGGGGCTCTCCTGACACCTTCGCCGCGTTCTACAACAAGGGCTGGTCTGTTATGGATCGACTTTCACTGCATGGCGCATAAACTGGGACGACGCGGGACCAGCGGGACTATTACTGCGGTTGCGCGAATGGCCGCTTTTGAAATGTCTGACTGCGCACAAGCGCTAGACTAAGGGGGTGACCTTCGCCTCAAGGGTGACGCGCTTACTGGGCGTTCTGTGGCAAACCATCGCCAATCTGATAGTAGTCACCTTTCTCCGAGACAAAGATATGCATCGACAACGAGGTTTGGGTTGGCCCATCAAAGAGGCCCATCGCAATCGCTGTCCAGTCGTGGTGGATCGGGTCCCAGAACAGCGTCGACCCGCAGGTAACACAGAAACCTCTCCGAACCTTCTCGGACGAACGGTACCAGAGGACCGCCTCCTCACCCTCGATCTTTAGCGCCGAGCGTGGAACATCCAGCGAAGCTCCGAAGTGACCTGTTTGCTTTCGACACGCGAAGCAATGGCAGGCATTCGGCTGCGGAAGATCGCCTTCGACTGTGATCCGAACCGCACCGCACAAGCAGGACCCTCTATGCATCGGTCCGCTCCACCACTTCTTCAGCGCGCGTCCGGCGGCGCGGTCCGAGCGCACGGATGAGCGCCTTGGCATCGGCGGGCGGTTCTTTTTCGATCCGTCGATAGTCTGAACCATCTTTACGGCGCGATAGAAGCTCACAGCAAATCATGGTCCGCCGAAGCGTGGCTGGATCGTTGAACAAGTGTTCTTCATTTAAGCGCTCATTGATTTCTTGCTCTTTCATGGGGCGGCCAGTTGGCAGCGTTGCCCACAGTGCCCAAAGAGTAAGTGTCTGGATACTGCGCTTGGAAGGCCATCGTTTGAGACGAGCCAAGTTATCGAATTGATGCAAAGCACGCTCAACTGTTCGGGCGTCGGCAGGAATTTCCTGCGATACGCGCTCCAGTCTTTGCTCCGCTGCATATGCAGAGCGCATATGCTGCACATTCTGGTAGCCTGCCGCTCGCGCGGCCATATTCATGAGCGTCAGGTGCGATGGGCCCGCGTCACCCAACTGTTCTGAGAGGGCACGCACAAAAGTCGTCAAGTCGTCCGCTCGAAGCGGCAAAGGAGTCTTCGGCATAGTTCATCCACGGCGAGCGCCAGTCGCTATCATCGGTCGCTGGCTTTATGACGCGGCGCTCATATCAGAGTGAATAGATGCGATGCCGTTGGTCAGGATGGCAGGTTTAGCTCTTCCAAAGGAGCAGCGACGCCTCGGTGTCTGCCGACCGTGATGATACGAATAGCTTATGGTAGCAAGATAGACAAGCTGGTCGGCCAATGGGCAGAATGACGATCTGTCATAGATGGCATTGGCCTCGCTAGATTCTCGATTTTAGAATGAAAACCTGTCATTCGTCTACATCGCAGCATCCGGCAGAATGGGCTCCCCTGACACCTTCGCCGCGATCTGCAGCAAGGGCCGTTCTGGAATGGATCGGCTTTCGCCGCGCGCCGCATGAACTGGCAAGACGCGGACAAAGTGAGCTTTAGTTAAAAACACACGAAAGTCCGTTTCGATGCGACTGCCCTGCACAAAATGTTGGACCAAAATGATCGCTATAAACTCATCTCTCTCGCCAAAAACGGCTCGGGGCTGTCCGTTTCTTCCAGACCCTTATCTGTGATCAGCCAAAACCGATTGCCGACATTTCGCAAGAAGCTGCGGTCGTGACTAACAAGCAAACATGAAGCGCCGTGTGTGATCAATTCATCCTCAAGCGCCTCTTGCCCTTCAATGTCAAGATGGTTCGTCGGCTCATCAAGCAAATAGAAATTCGGATTTTTGAGCCGCAGTATCAGCATTGCCAAGCGCGCCTTTTGCCCCCCGGACAGCGCACCGATTTTGGTGTCTTGCATCTGTATGTTCACACCCGCGCCTGCCAAAACGCCACGCGCACGTTGATCACCAATGTCAAACTGCCCCGTAACAGCAACCATCGGTGTGTCGCTGTCCGAAAGCTGGCTCAGATGCTGGTCTGAATAGGCTGGCACTACCGAAGGGGCACATTTGACCGTCCCATCATTCCCTGAGAGTGCGCTTTGCACCATCTTTACCAATCGGGTTTTGCCGGTGCCGTTGGCCCCCAAAAGCACGATGCGGTCTCCGGGCAAAATCCACTTCCGCCCGGTCTTGTACAACAAGCGACCGTCTGGTGTTTCGACCTTTGCGTCATCCAAAGTGACCAGAGCTTTGGCATGAGTTCCGCTGTTCACCAGTCTGATATCACCGGCGCTGCGTTCGTGGTGGGCAGGTTTGGCACCCGCCTCAATCTGCGCCGCGCGATCATTTAGCTGTTTGGTCTTGGTCACCAGAAGATCAGACCCCGAGTTGATGCCGATGTTTTTCAGCTTCGCCGCCTGCTTGCGCAGCTGCTGCGCTTTGTTCAAGTCATTGGCAAAACGCCGTTGGTCAGCAGCATCCGCTTCATCAAGCGCCACCCGCGCTGCCGAAAATGGGAGTGAAAAAACACGTGACCTTTTCGCGCGCAAAAACAGAGTTTTGTTGGTGGTCGCGTCAAGAAATGCTCGATCATGAGACGTCACCACGACGGGCACCTCACGTGGCAAGGCAGACAGCCAATTCTGAAGCAAACCTATACGATGCAAATCCAAATGATTGGTTGGTTCATCCAGCAATAGGATGTCTGGCTCCTGACTCCAGGCGGCAGCCAACAATGCAGTCCTTTGCCATCCGCCGCTCAATTCGTTGAGCAGACGATGCTGCAACTCATACGGAACACTCAGATCACCAAGCACAACGTCTACACGCCAGCTTTCGTATTCTGCCTGCTCGGCAGGAAGGGCGCCAAGCACCCACTCATAGAGCGTTTTGGTATAAGCGCGTTCCGGCACATATTGGGTCACATATCCCACCCGCAAACCGCGCGCCCGGACGATACTCCCGTTGGTCTGTTCGGATTGACCGGCGATGCATTCCAAAAGTGTTGTCTTGCCGCGCCCATTTGCGGCAACCAATCCCATACGATCACCCTTGGAAATTGTCAGGTTCAGTTCATCGAAAAGGACGTTGCCACGGATTACGCTTAAAGCGTTGATGTTCATCACAGTCATCGGAGTCTCTGCACATAGAAAGAGGTGCCGCGGTGCGGCTTAGGGCAGACCGATAGAAGGGTTGTTTCTCGGGCCCGCCCTGCAAACGCATTTACAGGGCGAAACGGGGACCATGCTGAAGTCGGCGGATGATACGCATGTTCAGCTTGTGCCCTCCCGTTGTAGATTGTGACTGTGTGCTCAGACTTTAAAAAACAATTCCCGTCTCAGCAAGCGGCTCGATGAGAAAAGCAGACCTTTGCCGCATTGCCAAAAATTGTAGGTGTGGGCTCAGGGCGGTCATTGAGCAGTTTCGATTGGTTTGAACAGCGAGAACGACTGCAAAGCGGACGATGTTGCCTTACGTAGGCTAAGCCCGAAGGTCTGCTATCCACCGGGAGATGGGTTCGGCGAAGTCAATGAAGCGCGGTTGCCAGCCAACAGTTGACCGTAATTTCCGCGCTGACATCTGTTGATCGAGGGTCGGGCCTTTCGCCCAGGCACCATTCTCTTTCACGACATCATCTACAGAGTGGATGATCGGTTCTGCTGGAGACCTGTAGGCTCCGGATATCTCGGAAGTGATCTTGCCTACAGTGACGCCTTCCTCGGCAACTGCATTGAAATACCCCACAAGGTCAGAGCGTTCCACGAGGTCGCAATAAGCTCGGGCCAAATCAGAGCTTTCGATCAGCGGCCAACGTGTCGCCCTACTTCCCCAGATTTCAATTCTTTGACCAGTCTTCGCAGCGGACAAAAAGCGGTGAAACACGCCACCGTCACGCATGTCATACACCATTGCCGGATGGACAACAGCCGTGCGCAAATTAGGGGCGCCCAGGAGCATCTGGGCATGCGTAACCATCCAAGAAAACGAGGGCAGTGGATCAAATGGCCGATCTTCCAGTGCGATCTCATCGCCAGTTTCGCCGTAGAGCCAGCATCCCCCAGTATAGATCAGGCGGGTCGGGTCGCTTTTTGTTTCCGCCGCCAGCGCCAAGGCCTTCATCGCTTTGGCGTCCACATCTCCCATATCTTTACCAAACGTCGCAGCAGCTTGAATGATCGCATCGGATGAGACAGCTGCATTTGTCCAACTGTCCGGTTCCGTAAGATTGCCTCTGAAAGGTTTCGCGCCAGCGGACATGAGTAGTCCGTCAGACTTTTCCGAACGGCTTAAAGCCAAGACTTGATGGTTTCGGCGCACCAGTTCCGCAACAACAGCAGTTCCGATTGTACCTGTGCCGCCCAATATGAATACCTGCATCAATCGTCCTCCAATTTGAGACAAATCGAACGTCTACAACCTCAACCTAAGTTGAGATCAAGCACTAATTCTACAGAAACGGACCTTCGAACACTCTGCAGCATTCGGCACTTTGGGCTCAGAGCGGCCTTGTGGCGCTGCAGCGCCCGATTTTCAGTGGCTTGTGACAGCTATGCAGACTTAGTTGCCCTTGAAGCGGAACGCTACGTGGTGGCTACTTCTAGTATTTCTATGCGATTTCCGAACGGATCGCTTACATATATTCGCTTGATGTCGGGTAGATCAATGTCGGGTCGAAACTCAATACATGCCGCCTTAAAAAGTGCGACTGCATTCTCCAGTGAACCAACCCTAAAGCCCGGATGAGCTTTCCTTGCAGGTGCAAAAGGCTCTTCTACCCCTAGATGCAAGCGCACATTTTGACTTTCAAACCAAACACCTCCGCGACCGCTCAATTCGTTCGGTTTTTCAACTTCAAAAAACCCCAATACGCCAGAATAGAAATCGCGGGCGTCGTCTTCTTTACCAATGGGCATAGCAATTTGGATATGATGCAGTTCTTCAATCATCCTGACCGATCTTCCGACTTACACAGGCCACAATATTCAGTACACCGTCGTATGCAATATCAAATTGCAAATCGCAATGCCGTCGATTTGGGCGCTCCAGGCACCTTTGCAGCGATCTGCATCAAGAGCCGGTCTGGGTTGGATCGATTTTACCTGTGCGTCGCATGAACCGTTAAGACGCGGGTTTTACTGCCGTTCGCTGCGCTATGCTAGAAAGTCCGTGGCCTAAGGAGATAGGTTGAAACTGTTACGCATCCTCCAGCGAGGCGATGAATGCATCGAACGCTTCCCAGTTATAGCGGAGCTCGTTCGAACGCAGTTCGTCGATCGACAGACCTCCATGCGGCAGTTGCCGTTGGACGCGTCCAGATAAAACCGCGTCTAGGGCACGATACCAACGCACGAGCGATTCTTGGAGGCGGACGTGAAGGTTGAACCGCGTCCGAACTCTTGTCTTATCTCTATCACTTTGCCTGCGAGCCGTATCAGGGTCGATAATCTTCACTAAGTACGCGTCCGCGAAGCCGATCCTTCTATCTCGGATAGCTTCGCGTGTCGTTTGAGTCTGCAACTCCCACTGGGCGCGCTCGCCAGCGCCAGCTTGGAACAGCGTCCATGAGTAGTGAAGCTTTAGTGGATCGGTGTCACATACCGCAAGTCCCCGAGCAGCTTCCATCGCCAGGGCGTCGCGCCACCGCTTCACGTTCCAGTCGGTCCAGTAGCGTGCGGTCGCCAGACCTTGCGCCGGTTGGTTGCCGCGATCGGATGGAAAGGTTTCGGGGATCAAGTGCTCGCCAGCGTGGCTCCGGCACCAAGTCGTCTTGCCTGCCGCGCTTATACCCTCCACCACAACGATCATGTTCGCTCCCGTTCCTCCCGACGCCCCGCCAAAGTTCAAGCTCTGCATGCCAGAATTCGAGCCTACGGCGATCCCGATTCGAGTCTGTGTCACTATATTTTTTGGGCACCTTACTCAAATCCGGAACTACCGTAAGAGCCATTCGATTCGGGACAAAACACGTTTTCATCCCTGAACGAGATCGGTTTCTCCTGTTTTGCACCATTCAGGGATCTTCGAACATCGCATCAGAGTGTTTTCAACTCACAGAGCCGCCGATGCCTCCGTTATATTTCGACAATAATTCAAGGTAGAATCCCGATTTAGTTCGTTATTTCAAAGCGTTGCGTGTTCGTCAACGCAACTTGCTGATTTCTCAATTGCCTTACAAATCCGGCGGTCTTAGGTGATCGGACATCGCCAGCGAGGCACAAGCGAACTGGCTAACAGAATTCACTTCCCGATAAGATGCGCAGCGCTCTTATCCATATCCAAATAGGAGCTTAAAATGAGCACAGGAACACAAAACATCGTCTTTGGAAGCAACGAAGGCAACAACGTCAACTCCGGCACCCAAAGCGTAAATTTCGGTGACGCGTCGGGCAACACCGGCACCCAGTCCGTCACTTTCGGTGACGCGGAAGGTAACACCGGCACTCAGTCGGTCACCTTCGGTGATGACAATTTCAGCTTCAACACTGGCGACCAGAATGCGAACTTCGGCGGTGGTGACGATGATTTCAACGTGAACACCGGTGACCAGAGCGTGAACTTTGGTGGCACCAATGATGGTGATCAGAGCATCAACTTCCAGGGCTTCAACGATGGCGACCAGAGCTTTGATTTCGGCTCCTTCGACTTTGACGCTTTCTGGGACTTCTTTGGCTGATCAACCCACGGTCTAACAGCCTACTTGAAACGATGGGGCGGGCTGGATGTAGCTCGCCCCTTCTTTTTGGGCGCTCAGCGTAAGCTGGAGCAAGAATACCTGACCTGGGGACGTCCCAAAGAAATGAGGATTGCAACCATGCATTTGGCCTGGTTAGAGGATTTTATTGCAATAGCGGAAACTGGGTATTTCGGCCAATCCGCAGACAAGCGCCTGATTACAAAATCAGCGCTGTCTCGGCGCATAAAATCTCTTGAGGGCTGGGCAGGGGTGGAGTTGCTGGATCGTTCTGAACACCCGATCAGGCTGACTTCCGCGGGAGAGCAATTTGTCCTCGTGGCAGAGCAGGTCGTGTGTCTTCTGGAAAGAGGAAAAATATAGTTGGACAACTCTTTGGCAATTCTGGCAACCGGTGGCACTCTCGAAAAGGTGCATAACGAGTTTGAAGAAGCACTTTCCTTTCCAAGCTCCGGTGAAAATCAGGTCGAGAAAGTTCTCAAAGTTGGCAGATGTTATTTTCCGGTAGTCCGGCAAATCTGTCAGAAAGATAGCCTCGATTTCACCGAGGAAGACCGGCAAGACATCCTCAAGGCCATCAGCGAGCAAACTGAGACGCGCATTGTGATCACCCACGGGACCAGCACGATGGAGGAAACCGCAAGATACCTGGATGGGAAGACCCGCGGCAAGACCATCGTGCTGACCGGGGCCATGCGCCCTTTCTCGTTGGGCAATTCGGACGCTGATTTCAATCTCGGCGGTTCAATTGTTGCTGCGCAAACCTTGCCCGCGGGAATCTATGGCGTCATGAACGGATGCGTTTTTAACGCCCAGGATCTTGAAAAGAACCAGAAGGCCGGACGCTTCGATGTGTGAACAGCTTCTTAATGCTTACCTGTTAAATGCGGCAGGTCTGGCCAGAAACGGCACTCGTGGAATAGGAACCTGAATGTCCCGTCCAGTTGATCTCTCATCCGGTCGCCGGGAACTGAGGACCGCTCTGTTCAGATGGCGTGGTGCGTTTTTCGGCGTGGCGCTGTTCAGTTCTGCGGTCAATATCCTCATGCTGACCGGGCCGATGTTCATGTTGCAGGTCTATGACCGGGTGATTGCAAGCGGATCATCGGCAACGCTTCTGGTGCTGTTCTCCATCGTCGTATTCCTCTATGGCCTACTTGGCTTGCTGGATCATGTCCGCGGCAGGATGCTGGCACGGATCGGAGCAGGGTTTTTCGAGGCTCTGTCTGACCGCGTGTTTCGCGCCGTGTTGCGTCAGGCAGAGATGCCAGGCTATCGCAATGCGCCGGCGATCGGGTTGCGCGACCTGTCATCTGTCCAATCAACCCTGGCTGCCCCCAACACGGGTGCTGTGTTTGACCTGCCCTGGACGCCTCTCTTTGTCCTGATCCTTTTTCTGTTTCACCCATGGCTCGGATATTTTGCGATTGTCGGCGTATTACTTGTGTTCGGCCTTGCACTACTGAACCAATGGCGCACACGGGCGGCGCAGTCTGAGGCCGCGCGGATGTCTCGAATGGCCGAGACAAGTTCGGACACAACACGCCGGTCAATTGAAACAGTCGTCGGCCTTGGTATGGCTGCGCCACTCAGGGCGAACTGGCAAACTGCGCAGGATGCGGCCATAGCGGCTAGCATGAAAGCATCGGACACCGGTGGTGCGCTTGCTGCCACAACAAAGGCCATTCGACTGCTCTTACAATCAGCCATCCTTGGTTTGGGGGCATATCTTGTGCTGCTTGACCAGCTCACGCCGGGCGCGATGATTGCCGGGTCGATCCTTTTGGGCCGCGCACTGGCACCTGTTGAACAGACTATGGGGCAATGGCCCGCGATCCAGCGCGCATCTCGGGCATGGACGTCTTTGGCGGAGCTTCTCAGCCGCATTCCACCGGCGAAAGAAAAGACGGCCCTGCCAAACCCGAAAGCGCGTCTGGCTGTCAAAGATCTCGCAGTCGTGCCGCCGGGTGGAAATGCGCCCACCTTGCAAGGGGTAAGCTTTTCAGCAGAACCCGGAGACAGTATCGCGGTCATCGGTCCATCGGGCTCCGGCAAGTCAAGTCTTGCGCGGGCGCTGGTGGGGCTCTGGCCCGCCGCACGCGGCGAAGTTCGCCTCGATGGCGCGGAGTTGTCTCAGTATGACCGGGATCGCCTCGGCCGTTATCTGGGTTATCTGCCACAGGATGCGGTTCTGTTCCCCGGCACTATTGCGCAGAACGTGGCAAGGTTCGATCCAGATGCGACCGCTAACGACGTTGTGGCTGCCGCGCGGCTCGCAGCGGCCCATGACCTTATTCTGGCGCTGCCCGATGGGTACGACACTGAATTGACAGATGGCTCATCTCGCTTGTCCGGCGGGCAACGACAGCGCATCGGCCTTGCGCGTGCCTTTTATGATAATCCGGTCTTGCTCGTGCTCGATGAGCCCAACGCCAACCTCGATGAAGAAGGGGCCAAGGCGCTGAACCATGCCATTGGTCAGGCACGCGATGCGGGCAAAATCACTCTTGTGATGTCACATCGCCCGGCAGCTTTGCTGGAATGCAACAAGGTGCTTTTTCTCGACAAAGGCCGGATGCGTGGCTTTGGCCCTCGCGACGAAATGCTGGAACGTTTCGTCAAGAACCGTCCGGCTATTGTGGCTGCGCAAACCAGCGATCCCGCACAGAGCAACGGAGGATAAACACCATGTCTGATTGGTCTCCTCGCGGATACTTGCTGCGCGGCCTGATTGTGATGGGCTTGGGGTTTGGTGGTATCGCAGTCTGGTCAGGTCTGACTGAGGTTTCAGGTGCGGTCGTGGCATCCGGGCAGGTGGGTGTCGAAGCGCGCCAGCAAGCGATCCAACACCGGACCGGCGGTCTCATCACAGCTTTGCATGTCAGAGAAGGGGACGGCATCGCAGCAGGCGACGCCATCCTGACACTCGATGACACAGAACTTCAGGCGCAACGCGCGCTCACCCGCCGTGAGCTATTGGAAAGCGTCGCCCGACTTGATCGTTTGAGTTCAGAGCTGCGACAGGCCCAAGAAGTCACGTTCCGAGACGGGTTAGAGGAACTGTTCGGCGATCTTCCAGGCTTTTTGCAAGTACTGAATGACGAAGCGGCCCTGTTTGCCGCGCGTCGGTTGACGCTGACCCAAACAAACGCGCAACTCCTCGAAAGACAGACCCAAACCGAGGCCATCATACGGGGCCGGACAACACAGCTCGAGGCCGCACGGCGTCGATTGGACCTTCTGCAAAGCGACCTGGGCACTCAGGAGAACCTGCTTGAGCGTGGTCTGACGGACGCCCGCCGCGTCAGCGAGCTTCGCCGTGGGGTCGCACAGTTGGAAGGTGAGATCGGTGAACTGGAAGCCGGCATTGCCGAGGCGCGCAGCGGGATCGCTGGTTTTGAGGTTGAACGCCTGACGCAAGAAGCCGCTTTTCTTGAAGCTGCGCAAGCAGAACTGCGAGATATTCAGCCAGGAGCAGCGGAGTTGCGCGAGCGGCTGCGCGTGATCGAGACGGATATTGCGAGGCTCGTGCTTCGCGCCCCAATGTCCGGACGGATCTTTGATCTACGCGCCAATACCGTAGGTGGTGTGGCACCGGCTGGCACCGAACTGGCCTACGTTGTTCCTGACGATGTGCCGCTGACCCTGACAGTCGAGGTTGATCCCAGTGAAATCGACAGGGTGTTTGTCGGTCAGTCGGCCACAATCACGTTTCCGAATTTCGATACGAATTTGACACCGGAGCTAGACGGGCAGGTGAGCCGTGTCTCGGCTGATGCGCTGGTCGATGAAGCGACAAGTCGGCGCTACTATACGGCCGAACTCACCCTTAACGACGGTTTTGATGCTATCATTGATGGGCAAGAACTCCGCCCCGGTATGCCAGTCAGCGCGTTCCTGCAAACAGATGCCAGAACGCCGGCGTCTTTCCTGCTCAAACCGATCCGTGACTATTGGCAATACGCAATGAGAGAAGAGTGACGCAGGATCCATATTCTCTGCTATGAGTTCATGAAAAGACCCGACTAAGACTGGTCGCGAACTTTTTGGGGACAAAGCACTCATGCCAAAGCCGGTAGTTCTTCGTGGATATAGATACAGTGTCTACAATCGCATTGCCCGTGTCGCGCTGCACGAAAAAGGCGTGAAATACGATACCGAAGAAGTTAATCCATTCGCCAACGACATCCCTGAAGACTATCTCAAACGACACCCCTTTGGCCGCGTGCCGGTCCTAAGCCATGGCGCATTTGATGTTTATGAGACATCGGCGATCGTGCGGTATGTCGATGCCGCATTCGATGGCCCTTCCCTTGTTCCAACCTCGGCTAAACCGCTGACACGGGCAACTCAGGTTATCTCAATACTGGACAGTTATGGCTACCGCTCCATGGTTCGACAGGTTTTTGCCCATCGGGTTTTTCGGCCAGCGATAGGCGAGGCGGGTGATGAAACCGAGATCACATCCGGGATGGAAACATCAATGACGGTGCTTCGCGCTTTGAACACAATCGCGGATGAAGGGTACGTCCTTAATAAGGAAAGAACTACAATTGCCGATTGTCACCTTGCTCCAATGATTGCTTGTTTTGTCCAAGCACCGGAAGGTCAATATGCGCTCGGTAGCTATCCTGCGCTAGCCAGATGGTGGGATAGGGTAGCACCGCGCGAAAGCCTTCAGACTACAAATCCAGGCTTGCCCGACGCCTGATCGCCGATATCAAGCATACCGTTGAAAAACACCGTTCAGATCATTCCACGACAGGCCAGCCATAATACCCGCCGCCAACAGCAATCGCGACTTTGCGGGATTCAGAATGCCTGAACCGATCAGCCCCTGAATATCATTCTGGGCCAGCTGTCTGCCATCAGCACCCCTGGAACAGAATAGGTTGATTGCGTAGCAGAGGATTTCAGGCTCATCATAACCATCAGAGAGTGGAGATGAGAATAAAATCCGGGAAACAGAAAGCCTCTGCAGAGTGGGTCATTAAAGAAATCAGCAGGAAGGCACGACGCCAGCTTTCGGCAGAGGAGAAGATCCGTATTATTTTAGACGGTCTTCGTGGTGAAGACAGCATTGCCGAACTGTGCCGCCGTCAAAGAAGAGCCCCGAGCCTACACTAAAATGTACCAACTCTAAGCTACTGAACAGTAAATTATGCACCCACTCAAAAGCTGACAATAGCTGTAAGGTATTTGTGGGGCAAGGAGAGATGTCGCCGGTGCGGCGGTGTGGCGCGACGCCTGCACCAGCTTGGGTCCGAGCGTCACGCGCCTGATCCCGCGACTTTCAGGCCGCGCGGTCAGCTTGGGGTTTAGACAAAGTTGAACGCGTCGCTGTCCAGATCGCAGATCCAGGTGTTGCGCAGGGTCAGGCTGTCTTCCTCGCCAAGGTCAAACACGGTGTTTCGGCCCTGTTGATCGGCGGCGGCGATGAGGTCGTCAAAGCTGTCGATTCCGTCAATGTCGATGGTGACCTGATCGCCTGGACGGGACCAGAACCACCAGTCAAAGCCCGCATCAAAGTCACGGATTGTGTCGTGACCTCCGTTAAAGACGAAGTTGTCGACACCCCAACCACCGGTCAGTTGGTCATCGCCAGCGCCACCAGCAAGAGTGTCGTTCCCCCAGCCGCCGTTCAGGTTGTCGTCACCGTCTCCGCCGTCAAGTGAGTCATTGCCCCAGCCACCGCTGAGCCTGTCGTCGCCGGTATCGCCGACCAGATCATCATGGCCCCAGCCGCCGCTCAGACGGTCATCGCCGTCCCCGCCCAGCAAGGTGTCGTTGCCCCGACCGCCTTTTAGTCGGTCATCCCCACCGGCCCCCGACACGATGTCGTCACCGCGCCCGCCATTGAGGTAGTCATCATCAGAGCCGCCACGCAGCAGATCGTCCTTGCGCGTGCCCCTAGCAGGCTCGGAGTCTGCTGCGATCTCGCTGGTGGTGAAGTTGAAGGTGGATGTGTCACCTGCGGCAATGCCTTCGTACGCGTTGCCGTCCAGATCGACAAAGGCCCCTTCGGTTATCTCGACATAATAGCGCGCATCGGTGTCCAGATGCTCGGGCGGTGTCACGACAACCTTTTCGCCATCGAATGAGACAAGCCGGGTGTCGGTCACGTCGATTTCAACCCGCTCGCCCGTGTCGCGGTTGACCAACGTCAGAGTGCCTTCGCACGTATTCACCTCTTCAGTGAAGGTCAAGGTCAGTTCAGCGTCGTTCGAGATATCACGCCCGTTGTCGCCGGGATCGGCGGAAACAAGGAACGGATCGGCCTCACCGCCCAACTCAATCTGCGTCGGCGCATAGACAGAGCCCTCTGACGAGAAGCCCAACCGCCCGTCCGAGTTCGAGCCCCAGGTGAAGATCTCACCCGTATCGGTCACCGCGATGATCGAATTCGGACCGGTATGCAGCTCAACCACGTTCACATCGTCCAACTCTGCCACCAGAGTCGGATAGAAGGTCGCATCGGTTTCCGCTGCCGGATCGCCGTCGAGGCCACCAGTGGGGCCTTCGTCATTCGGGCCCCAGGCGTAAACGTCGCCATCCTCGGTCAGCGCCATGAACCAGCGCGCGCCGCCTTTGATCTCGACAACGCCATCGGGCAGGAAATCGGTCAACTCAACTGGCGTAAGCACATCGGCCTGATCCACGGCAAAGGTGCCGTCGCCGTTGTCCGTGCCTTGCAGCAACTGACCGAACCGCGATTCACCCCAGCCAAAGACCCGGCCGTCCTCGGTAACGGCAAACGAGGTTTTGGTTTCGGCTGTCACCGATGTCAGGTTATCCGGCAGGCCGTCCACCAGAACAGGGCTTGTTGCACGCCGCGCGGGGCTTCCGTCTTCTTCCAGCGCATCGGGCGAGCCGAGCTGACCGTCGGTGTTGCTGCCGAACGCCCAGACCTGACCATCTGCGGTCAGCGCCAGCGTGAAAGATGTGCCGGATGACACCGAAACCACGGTTTCATTCGCCAGTGCTTCGACAACGGTGGGTTCCAGACGCGTGTCCTGATCGCCCAGACCCAGTTGACCGTTTGAATTGGATCCCCAGGCATAAAGCTGACCGGTGTCAGACATCGCATAAGAAACGCCATTGCCGTTTTCGATGGCCACGATGTTGACGTCATCCAGCGCCTCAACCTTCACAGCAGTGGTCCGGGTGTCTTCGTCACCGGTGCCAAGCGGCCCGCGATTGTTGAAGCCAAAGGCATAGACATCGCCATCTTCGGTCAGAAAGGTCGTGTGCAGCAGACCGGCGGAAACCGAGACAATCTTGGCATCGAACCCTTCGGGCATCTGCACGGCCAGAGGGGTTTTCACATCAAACCCCGTCGCGCCATTGCCCAACTGACCAACAACATTCTCACCGCTGGTATAAAGCGTGTTGGTTTCGGTATCCAAAAAGACCGAGAAGTGATTGCCCGCGCCGACAGTCGCGGCGGTCACCTGCGCGGTGCCCTCGAAATACTCGACGGCGCGGGCGCGGTCGAGTTGATCGTCATAGGTGTTCGAGCCGAAGACCAGCGTCTCGCCCTCATCCAGAAAATCGCCATCCCCGTTCAGATCGCTCAGCGAGATCACATGGCTGTTACCGCCAAAGTCATTGCCGGTCAGGACGACATTGCCATCCTCATCCGCCGCAACGGAAAATCCGATCGCGGCATCGAAACCCTCGGACAGGGCATCAGCGTTCCACACCTCGACCGCTTCGCTTGCGTCGTCAATCTGGCCTGATCCGTCCTGATCCGTTAGACGATACAGCTTGAGGATATCCCCTCCGGTTGCGAACCATGTGAGCGTGTAGACGGACCCGTCGATCGCCGTTGCATTGGCAATATCAACCGGCGCGCCGAAACTCATGTCATCCGTGATGAATGTCGTCACTTCATCCAACTGGATCGTGCCATCCCCGTTCACATCCTCGATGCGATAGATCACGTCCGCCGCGGCCCCGGCCAGATCGCTCAGATAGGCAACATCGCCATCAAAACTCAGATCAAACGGTACAGCGGTGTCGACGATGGTCTTCACATCCAGCCAGAGGGTCGCTTCACCTTCGTCATTCGCATCACCGTCACCGTTCAGATCAACAGTGCTGTAAATCGCGTCCTGCGGCGCTGATCTTACACCGGCATTTGCAATATATATCGCGCCGTCGCTGCCTTCGTGGATGCCGTTTGGCGTAACCGTCGAAAATCCGGCTGCGTTATCCGCTGAAAACCAGACATTGGCTTCTCCTGTGTCCTGCGCGTCACCGTCATTGTTGAGGTCCTGCAGACGATAGACTGTATCGGTGGTGCCGTCACCGGCATAGACGGATTTGTCTGACGCCTGATGGATCGTGAAGATATTGGCGGTCGGATCAGCTAGTCCCGATGCATTTTCTCCATCCAAGAAAACGGTCGTTTCACCAGCGCCGGATGCGGTGCCGTCGCCGTCGACATCCTGAAGCAGAAGGATCTGATCTTTGCGTTGATCACCAACAAGCACGCCGTTGGGCGCGCGGGAGATAACTCTTGCCATGTGTGTGGCCCCCAAATTCAAGTTGCAATGAGACCTTGCACTCTCGCTGGGTTCACGGCTTGTTAACCTGCCGCCTTAACCTTGTCCAGTTGGTTGCCGGTTGTGCGATACCAGCATTCGGGTCAAAGATACTTGAACTGCGGCACCAATTCATTCCAGGGTAGGGAAACTGGTCTAATCTCATAGTTGCCATACTGTATTATGTTAAGATCAGTGATCGCGAGGCATTCGACGAAACATGAGGATCACTTTCTCAAAGACGAAGTCGCGCTGACGGAGAAAGCTCGACCACCTTTAACTCGCTGTTAGATGCGACGCTTACCTGTCCGTTGTTCCAAGCATAGACAAGCACCATTGTTTTGCCGGTACGGGCATCCTGCACCTCAATGATCGGTTCGGCTCTCTTTGCACGCTCGTTTGGTTGCTGTGTCTGCATTTTCGTTCCTTGGTGTCCTACAAGTCCATTCCTCAAAATCCAACGTCAACCGGAGGGCAGGGGACTTTTCACTGTTCGACTTTTGCGTTCCACTTCTGGAATGAGGCAGGAAATTGCTCAACTTTTAGCTGAGTATCTCGGCTCGTTGACAATCGCACGAAACGAAACGACACAGGACGAAATGGAACGAAACAAAAGCGTGGAAGCCATTGATCAAGCGCGGGAAATACTTTGTTCCTCCGCCGAACAACGGCAGCGACATCAAAGAGCTCTTTAAGTACTTGATGTCTGTCGGCGCTGGTCTTCCGACCGATGAAATCGGACTACCAGTCGGCTCTTGGACGCCAGAACTTCTTGCCAGCACAGTCTCGCAATTCGAGTCCAACAAAATGGGCGTAGACCTTCGGACCGTCCAGCATTGGTTTCAGGACAATGACAAGGGTATTAGCGCCGACAACATTCATTGGCTGGCACGTGTATTCGGCTGTGACGATCCTGACGCCATCACGGCGTGGAGGGCGGAACTCAATGCTGCCAACAGACGATTAGCAACAAAGCGACGAGAGAGGCGGAGCATTCAAAAACGCGATTTGAAGCTTTCTGCCGGCGCGACCAAAGACGGAGAGCAAAATGCTCGCACGAGCACAACGAAAGGCGACAAGAGGGTGGAGCCGACGAAAATCCCGGGGTTGGCCGGGCGAACGGAGGCGATATTTAGTGCTCGTTCTTCATTGGGCTTGCCTGCCGTCGTGTTCGCCGCCGCCACCGCTTTGGGGCTGATGTCGTTTTCATTGAACATTCACAACGTTCTTTTCGCACTTCCAACCGGTACGACAAAGCAAGTCGGTTTTTTGTGGGCCCCGAATTGGACAGTCGTTTTCCTTGTACTTCTACCAATCTATCTCGCCGTGTTGATTAATCTGTTAAAGCAGTGGAAAGAAGAATGGCGAACTGACGTAGTAACGAATTTGAGCTCCAAGTCGCCACGAACAAGCTGGGCAAGCAGGGTTACAACGATGTCCTATGTCTATTGGGCAGTGTTTGTTGTGACCGTTTTGATAGCCTCAGCTTTCAACTGGGTGGAAACATACCTGATCCCATTGCTAACTGGAAACGCAGGGAACTGGCCGGTAGACTGGGGAAGAATTGCGATCTTCCAACATGATCTGGTTTCGGTTCCGAACGCCATTGTTTTCTCCGGGCTCGTCTTTCTGCTGAATGCTTTTGGGTCCTATCTGTTCTTTGCCGGCTTGATCGTCCTCTATACACTCACCGACGATTTCATCGATTTTTCTGCGGGTCTCGCCCACGATGGGGCTGTAGAACAGCGGCGACGTCTGGCAAGGATCGGCGACGAGTTGATGATTGGGGTATTCCGGTGTTGTTCATTGGGCTTGATGATCACCATCTTGATGAAGCTTCAAGCCAGCTTCCTGCTCTCTGGCAGCAGGGACATCGTTGGTTGGCTAGCAGCCGATCTGCAAGCCCCTATTCGGAGTAGTGGCCCGCATTCTAACGGATACGGCTTCCATCAGAATGTGCCAGGTTTCTACTACAGCTTCTTCTGTCTGCTTGTGATTTTCGCAGTGTTTGTGATCTGCACAGCCAGAATACGTAAAGCGGTCACCAGCCTGGGCCTGCTGAACGGCGAGAACGCGGAAAGATTGTCCTTGATGGCGATGTATGGGGTCCTGCTCTTGTTGACGGTGACCTATATGCTCATTGGTGTGTTTCCCGGCTTCACGATCCTTTTGGTTATGGCCCTAGTCTTGGCTGCATGTTTCCTTGCACGTCCCACTTTAGGTCGGCTGAACGCAACAAAAACGAGAGAACTAGATGCTTAAGACGATTCCTCTGGATAAAGCCCCCATTCATCCCGATGTCGCGGAAGGCCCATCCGATGTGTGCGCCTATTGGGTACTTGCCGATGACAATGTGCGCCTCCGGGTGGCTTATTGGCCAACGGAGAAATCCTCCAAGGGCACTGTATTCCTGTTTCAGGGGAGAACGGAAAACATCGAAAAATACGGACGTACTGTCGAATATCTCCATAGCGCTGGCTATACTGCCTTCGCCGTTGATTGGCGCGGCCAGGGACTTTCCGACAGGATCGCCGAAGATCCGATGATGGGCCATGTCGTCAGGTTCTCTGATTACCAGAAGGACGTTGCGGCCGCGGCAGAAGCGGCCAAGTCTCTCAATCTGCCACAGCCTTGGTATCTCATTGGGCACTCTCTGGGCGCGTGTGTCGGTCTGCGTGCAATAATCGAAGGCATGCCAATCGCAGCATGCGCGTTCACGGCCCCCCTTTGGGACATTAACTTACCGACATTGCAACGACTCGGAGCATGGCCTCTATCAGGCGCGTTTCAAGCTCTTGGAAAAGGCGCCACCTATGCTCCTGGTACCCGTGGCGAGAGCTATGTGCTGACAACGGATTTCGACGACAACCGACTGACACATGACCCTGATATGTACCAGTATTATCAGAACGTTTCGGTATCCTTGCCTGACCAGCAGATTGGCGGGCCCAGTATGTCCTGGTTGTTTCAGGCCCTCAAAGAAACTCGAGTACTTTCCAAACTGAAATCTCCCGACATCCCGTGTCTTACGTTTTGCGGCGCTGAGGATGAAATCGTCGCAATTCCGGCAATCAAGGACAGGATGACACGTTGGCCAAACGGGAAATTCGAGCTGATGCAAAACGCGAGACACGACGTCTTGTATGAGGTGCCAAGTGTTCGCGAAAACGTGTTGGCTCAGATTTGTGAGCTTTTCGGCTCAACGCACAAAGACATGCCGATAGCGTCGAGCACGTAGGCCAGCCGTGTTCTGGCCGCGCTCAGATAGCCACTGTTTGTATTCGCTAGTATGGCACGAGCACATAGTCGTAGCGGCCAAAAATGTCCGACCATTCGACACCCACGCCGCGGTAGTAGCTTGGACATTGTCGCCGGAGAGGTAGCCACGAAGGGCGCGGACCAGGTGCGCGATCGGACCAACCGAAACTGGCGCTTTCGTCATAGGATCCGACATCCATATCCAAACGCGTTTCACAAGGCCCTTCGCGTTCACGCACTTTGTAGCTGTAGTGACGGACGTGCCACACCCGTATGGATCGGACTACATCGAAATCAGGAGCTGATAGATTCACGTTGGCCAACGTGGGCTCAGAGAGGGCAGGGGAACCGGCGCCGACAGTTGCCAATGGTGTTTCCCTTGTTCCAAGCGGTACCCATTCCAAGGCATCAGAGACATCGAGCATTGACCAAGAGTCCCGAGAGTAAGTGACATCTACAACTTGAGGGGTATTGCCATATGTCCCGGGAAATTCAGGAAGGGGATTGGCACTTAACGATTTGATAGCGTCGAGACGCAGCATGGGTGACTTGTCGGCAGAACCAGTGGTTACGCCCATTGGGCAACGCCAGAGCTGAAGCGGCGGTTCAACCGGCAGGGGGGTGATACGCCGTATGAACTCGGCCCGAGCGGCATTACAATCTGGTGAACTCGGCCACCCTCCAGCAAGGCATAAGAAAATCGCACAGTCGATTGGGTAGGCGTAAGCCGGAGCGGTGAATCCAAGAGCGATAGCTGATGTGCATCCCAGTAGCTTCAGTCGAAACATGGTATTGTCCTTTCGGCAGCAATGAGTTCGAGGATCGTTTGCGCTGATTTCTGCAAGAAAGTTAGATCATCATATTTTCTGTTTTGCAAATTTAAAATTTTGCATTATTGATTTTACCAGATCAGAACTTTCGGAGAATTCGAAAGAATGCAAGAAGTCGTCCTATAGGGGGACGACCATGCCGCACAGAAAGAACTTTCCATTGATCACCCAAGGTGAAGCACGAGACCTTGATGCATCAGGTAAGGACTATGAGTTTCGGTATGACCTAGTCGAGCTGGGGCAAAATGGACGTCCGCAATACATTTGCATCTACCGCTACGACGGTAAGGACAACGTCCTCATCTCAGAGAGGGCAACGTCCCAAGGGGTTGTTCCGCGAAGACTGTCACTGTTTCCGGGCCTCTTCAATTTTCACAGTCGCTTCAGACAGGGCAGCGACATTACTCTCCACAAAGATCTTACCATTACGACAGATGGTGTGCGGGGGCAGATCAACCTGGATTTCGATAAGGAAGAAGACGAGGATTGAGGTCGCACCGCTTTCGGGACAGTCCGAAAGGCGCAGTAAGCAGTTTTCACTAATCGATGTTTTGGACCGAGTCTTTCACGGGATTGGCTTTGCTACTCCAGTAGGAGGGCAAGCCAGGTGAAAAAGCTTCTTTCTCTCACGGCTATACTACTCTGTGCAGCGTTGCTCGCAGATCTGATCGGGCATCGGAAATCGACGTTGAGGGTGCCCGCCGCTGACGCGACCGTCATTGACGGCGATACGATTGACCATGGCGGTGACAGCTACCGGCTTGTTGGTTTCGATACCCCCGAAACTTACCGACCCCAATGTGACGCCGAAAAAGCGTTGGGTTTGAAAGCCACGAAACGGCTCACAGAACTCATCCAAACGGCCGGGTACATCGACCTTGAAGTCGAAGACGACGTCGACAGGCATGGCCGCTTCCTAGCGGTTGGTCGTGTGGACGGGCACGATGTTGGGGTCACTTTGATTTCTGAGGGTCTCGCGCGCGAATACTGGGGCGGCAAACGTCAGTCCTGGTGCGCAAGAGCTGAAAGACTGGAAACTAAAATGCAGCAGGAGGAAGAGAACTAAATCGAGCAGTTAACGGCCCTGTCGGTTGCGCCAACAACTGACAGGGCCAGAGACGCCCCAAAGCCATCCGGGGCAATTCTCGCGCATCAAGAGAAAACCGTAACAATGAAGCAAACAGCAAACCCCGACGCTGTTCCTAAAAAGGACAGCTATGCGGCGGAGTCAATCAAAATGACTTCGACCGTGAGACCTCAGCTTTGGCTGGTTTTTGAACCATTCGTGGATCTAATAGCCTGCAGGCTGTCAGACGCCTGCAAGCGCCGCAGTTGCATTCCGCGTAATCCGTTTTATGTTAACTATGTCAGTAGTACTGACCTTCCAGAAATTCTGAACACAGCTGTACTGCGCGTTGGTCCAACCGAAAGATGCCGACCGGCAGCGACCCGGCAGTGGCTGTCCCAAGAGCCTGCGAATGTCCGCCAGCCCCGTTCGCGCGCAGTGCAGAAAGATGGAAGCGGCGGCTGCTCACTCAATGTTCAGACCAAAGCCGAGAAGCCGCCGCACCAAAGAGATGAAAGGCCAAGCCCTTGACTCTCTATCTCTGGCAGAAGCCGCTTAACCCCGATAGCGCAACAGGTCAAACCTGCCTGTCACAGGCGCACCAAGCCGGTGATCGCGTTGAATGCCGCTGTCGGGTTCCGGCGCCACCCATGTATGTCGCTGCCGTTGGCCGCAGGTTCATCGTCAAACGTATGCCCGGCACCGGGCCCGATCACGCAGTCGGTTGCCCGTCATTCCTGCCTCCAGACGAACTATCCGGACTGGCGCAGGTCCAGACGTCGGCCATAACTGAAGATCCTGACGCTGGGACAACCACGCTCAAACTTGGATTTCCGCTGCGCAAAAACAGCAAGAGCCGCATCGCGCCGGAACAGACCGGCGCAAAGCCAACCGAGGCCAAGGTTGCCCCACGCAAACTGACGATCACCAGCGTTCTTCACTTCCTGTGGCATGAGGCTGACTTGGGAAAGTGGTATCCTAGGATGCAGAGCAAGCGGTTCTGGGGTGTGATCTATCACGCGCTGTGCCGAGCGGCGGTAGGAAAGATCGTCAAGGGCCAGGACCTGTTTCGCTTCCTCTATGTGCCGGAATACTTCAGGGTCGATGACAAGGCTGAGATTGTTGCCAGGCGGAACCGGATCTTTGCCAACCTCCGACCAGATGGGCGCGGTGCAACTCCGTTTGGTTTGGTGGTGGCAGAATACAAGGCCATGGAACCAACGGCGCATGGCGCGCGGTTCATCTTCAAACACGCGCCTGACTGTTCATTTTTCGCTGACGTGGATCTGGCACAAAAGTTCGAGAAGGTGTTTGCCGACCAGTTGCACCTCATCGAAGCGATGGGGTCCGGCCATGCCATCCTGATCGCCAGCTTCTCCATCGCCAAGGCGGGTTATCCGGTTCTGCATGAAATCAGCATGATGCTGGTGACGGACAACTGGATCCCGTTTGAAGGCCTACGCGAACTGGACGTGCTGAATGCGCTGACCGAACAGAGCCGCGCGTTTCAAAAGCAATTGCGGTTCAACCTGCCGGTGGACGCACCGATCGCATCGGCCGTGCTGCTGGATACCACAGATCCGGTTGCCGTCTTTGTTGCCGACAATCCCGAAGATGCAGGGGCGCTGGCACTTCTCACCAAAGCCTCTGAGGAAGGCCGTTATGCGAGTTGGTGCTGGTTTGACGATGGGCCGATGAGCCCGTTCCCGCATCGTGGCGCGTCCCCCTCCAGCCATCACTCACGACCACCGGAGGGGGGCGCTGCCGGTCAGAGTGTGCGGCCATCACCGGCAAACGAGCGCCGCGCATCGGGCGATGAGCGCGACACGATCTGGGATAGCCCCATTCTTCCTAAAGGAGCAGGCGACCATGGCTAAAGCCGCATTCGTAACTCTTGCTTTTCTATGGACAGCAGCAGCCCCGGCATTTGCTCAGAATGACGAGGCCGCGATTTGCGCGAGCCGTGATGGCCCGCTGTTGAGTGGAAGGCGCTTGCTGTGTGCGACCGCCCCCGCCCGCACCTGCCTGGAACCGGCATTCCGGGCAGGTGCAATGGTTTGCCTCATATATGAGGATGGCGGCAACTCTGAACAGGTCGTATCAAGGATCGCAACCCCGCGTGCCAAGGGCGAATGGGCCGATGAAGCGGAGCGCGCCGCCAAACGCCACGGTGTTCCGGTGCCGCTGTTTCATGCGCTGGTTCATCAGGAAAGCCGCTGGAATACCAACGCGGTCAGCCCAAAAGGTGCGCTCGGTTTAGCCCAGCTGATGCCGCCCACTGCCGCCGCCCTTGGGGTAGATCCGCATGACCCGGTTCAGAACCTAGATGGCGGCGCGCGGTATCTCAAAGCCATGTTCCTGAAGTTCGGCACATGGCGTCTGGCGCTCGCCGCCTACAACGCCGGACCCGGAGCCGTGGAACGCTATGAGGGCGTCCCGCCTTACTCGGAAACCACCCACTACGTCGCAACCGTTCTTGAAGGGGCCGGGCTTCCGCCCGACGCCTGAACACCCCAGTCCAAGGAGACTACTATAAATGAACCGGAACCCTCAAAACGTCGCCGTGCTGACATTGCTGGCGTTCATGGCACTCAGCAGCCCGGCCATGGCGCAATCGCTGTTTGACGCCCCGGTGTCTATCCTGACCCAAATCCGCACCTTTGTGACCGGCGCCAATGGTATTCTGCTCGGTGGTGCCGCCATTGCGCTGGCTGGGATCTCGGCCGCCAGCCCCCGCGTGCCGGTCACATGGGGCCATTTCTTTGTGATCCTCGTCGTGCTGGGCATCTTCTACGGTGCATTTGGCATTGCCGAAGCCATTCAGGGATTTGCGACCTGATGGGCGACGATAACCGTATATTCCAGGCGATTACCCGGCCTTCTGAGAGGGCCGGGATGCCGATGACGTTTCACATCGTGGCGCTCAGCATTCCCCTGATGACGTTCATCATGACACAGGGCTTTTTGGGCTTCTGGGGATTGCTGGCCGTTGCCCCGTCTTATGCCGCTGCCCGCTGGGTCGTGAGCGTCGATCCGTACCTACCGGATCATGTCGCCACCATGGCTGACTGCAAACTGTTCACCCCGAACAAGCCCTACTGGGGCGGCAATTCTTACGCCGGAGACTGATATGAATATGCACCCGGAGATTCAAAAGGCCATGCCGTCAGCGCACCGCGCCGCGCGAGAGGTGCCAGCGACCACGCATATCCCGTTTGTTCGCTTCCTGTCGGACGGAACATTCACGACGAGCAACGGTGATCTGGTGGCGGTATTGGAACTAACCGGGTTCATCCACGAAACCGCTGACCGAGCGGCAATCAAAGCCGCGAATGATACGCTCGCCCGGCTTGCGTCCAGCTTTGAAGACAACCGGACAGCATTCTATAGCCATATCATTCGCACAAAAGTGAAGCTGTCCGACACGCTGCCCCCTGTGAACGGCCCCGGCTTTTCCGAAGACCTGGACCGCCACTATCGCGCTCAGCTGAACCAGGACGAGACCTATGAGCTGCTCCACTTCCTAACAATCGTTCGCCGTCCTTATACCAGCGGCAAACGGTTGCTGGATGCCGGGCTGCGGTCTCTGCGCTCTGCAACAACAGATCCAGCCGCAAGTGCCGCCCGCGAAAAGAACCGCAAGGCCCTGCATGTGGCGGCAGAACAGGCGAAGCGCGATCTGTCAGTGTTTGGCGCGCGCCGGCTCACCGGGTCAGAGGCAGATCGCAGCCGCACTTTGTCATTTCTCTCGATGCTGCAAAGCGGGATTTGGCAAAAGGCCCCATCCGTCTGGACCCATCTGGCGGATGCCGTGCCAAACGGGCGTATCACTTTCCGCAAAGACCATGTTCAAAGCTTGTCGCCGGGCGGGGACAAGGATCGGTTTGCGGCTGTCTTTGCGGTCAATGCCTACCCGGAACGGTCAAAATACTACATGTTCGATGAGCTTCTGGGGGAACGCTGCGAGTTCATTGCCACCCAATGCTATGCGCCGATGGATCGCGTGTCAGGCGGCACAAAGATCCGTGACGCCAAGCGAGGCATGGCAGATGCAGGCGATGAGGCGGAGTCGCTACAAAAGGATCTGAATGAGGCGCGCGATGCGGTTGCCTCCCGTGCCATGTCCATTGGACGGCATCACTTCACGGTGTCTGTTTTGGGCGACACGCGCGAGGAGTTAGAAGACGCAGCCACGCGGGTGAATTCCTGTCTTACTGGCGCGGATCTGCGCACTCGGCGCGAAGACATAGGCTTGGAGGCGGCCTGGTGGGCGCAGCTGCCCGGCAACTTTGCCTATCAGACCCGAAGCAAGAAACGCCTTGTGTCCGACAAGAACTTTGCCGATTTCGCCAACCTGCATTCCTGGCCGACGGGATCGCGGAAAAAACTGCGCTGGGGTGGGCCTGTGGCGGCGTTCCGGACGCTGGGCGGTACGCCCTATTGGTTCTCTTTCCACCGTGAAGGCTCTGACAAGTCCAAGGGGCCAGGAACCACAGCAATCTTTGGGGCGACCGGTGAAGGCAAAACCCTGCTGGCGAACTTCCTCATGTCCAGCTGCTACCGGTTGCCCGAACACCCGCATGTCATCGCCTTTGACAAGGATCGTGGGTCCGAGACATTCATCCGGGCGATTGGCGGCACATACCTTCATCTGAAATCCGGCATGAACCTCGGCTTCAATCCGTTTGCTGTCGCCACCGATGAGGTTGGGATCGAATGGCTTGAGGGTTTCATTCAACGCCTGACAGGCACAGAAAAACTCACCCCGGAACAGGAACGTCGGATTGCCACTGGCCTGCGCCGCCTTGCATCGGGTGATCCCGCGCTGCGCACATTTTCGGATTTTGCCGACACGCTGCGCTCTGTTGACGATGCTGACGCGCCTGTGCAGCTGCTCGATGCGCTGAGCAAATGGTATGGGTCCGGTAGTCGCGCATGGCTATTCGACAACAATGAGGACAGTTTCAGCCTCGATCAGGCCGTGACCGCATTTGACATGACGGCCCTGCTCAAAGCCTCAGACATTCGCCTGCCCCTGCTGGATTACCTGTTCTACCGGATCGAGCGCAAACTGGCAGAAGGCAAACCGCTGATCATCAGTGTTGATGAGGCATGGGCTTTGTTTGATGACCCCCGGTTTGGCCCCCGAATTCAGGATTGGATCAAAACCATCCGGAAGCTGGATGGCATTCTGGTCTTCATGACGCAGGAAACGTCAGATGCCGCCAAATCTTCAATCTCGGACACGCTGATCCAATCGACAGAAAACCGCATCTTCTTTGCCAACCCCAAAGCGGACCACAAAACCTATGTGGATGCATTCCGGCTCACTGATGCCGAGTTCAACGCTGTATCGTCCATGCCACCCAAATCCCGTCTTGTGCTGATCAATGACGGAGACGGGTCCGCCGTTGTGTCAACGCGGCTTGAGCTTCCCGAGCAATTCTACCGGGTGTTGTCAGCCACCGGCGACAGCGTTGCCGAGATGGACCAGCTGCGCGCTGAACACGGCGAAGACGGCTGGCTCGATGCCTACATGACCCCCAAAGCCCCACAGGAGCCCTCCCAATGATCCGCAAACTTGTTTTCGTTGCCCTTGGCCTGCCGCTTCTCGGAGCCTGCACCATTACCGGTGATGCACTCGATCCGCCCCGCGAGCTGAAGGCCAATTGCAACATCTCAGACGCAGAGCCGGTCCCCCAAACCGGCCTTTCCACCACCCTGCCGCTCAGCGCGGGCAAAATCTGACCCCTCCCCTGAAAGGACAAGACAATGAAGACCATTCTCAAAAGCACCGCCGCGGTTGTTGCCCTTGCACTTGCCGGATTTGTCGGAGCCTCCGGCCCAGCCAAAGCCCAGGGTGTGCCAACCTATAGTGTCACAGAACATGCGGAATTGATCGCATTGCTGAATTCCAGTGGCGAAATGGTCGGTCTGAACACTGAGATTCTGGACAACGCCCTGTTGCAGCTGAACGAGCTTCAGGAACAGTTGCGCCAGGCGCGGGCGACGCACAGTGCCATCACCGGCGCGCGTGAAACGATCAGCAACCTGTTCAGTGGCGACATAACCCCGCGCAAGCTGTCCTCGTCCCTTTCCACACTCTCTATGACCGGCAATTCGGTGAACCGCCGCCTGAGCAATCACATGGAAGAGTTGCGGGTGGACTTTCAGCCGTTGAGCGGGCTGCAGGCGTTGGGACGTTCGGCGGAAGATCCAGCAACAAGGTCACATGATCTGGTTTCCGGATCGAGCATGGCCGGGCTGGCAATTGCCGAGGAAGGCTTTGCCGGGGCTGGTGAAGCGATGGAACGCTATGACGGGTATCGTGAGCAGATTTCCGCGACCGGTGATCTGAAAGCTAGCATCGATCTGAATACACGCATAGCGATTGAGAACGGCATGATGCTCGCCAGTTTGTTGCAGACCCTCTCTGCACAAGGTCAGCTGGACGCCGCAATCGTAAACCAGCGTCTGCGCGGTCAGGATATCGTCGCGCGTCAGGCGTACAGACCTGAAGGATCAAACTGATGCGCATTCCCACTCACGCCCTACTCATCGCTGCTTTCGTCGCCGCTCCTCTTGCAACGGTGCAGCCAGCACTTGCTTTGACGGCGGATGAAAAGCGGGAAAAGTCGCGGTTGTCGGATGCTCGTCGCGCATCTCTCACTCGCAAGGCAGGCGAGGTCAGGTTCGCATTCGCTGAAAAGTGCGAAGCCGCTTTTGAAGCCGGTGAACCCATGCCGGAACTGGACGTGCGTATCACAGAAGAAATCGAAATCGACGACGATCTGATGAGCATGTCCGTCGAAGAGATTTCTGAACAGTACGGACTCGCATCGAATGCCTTCTCAGAAGCAGAGCGAGCCATGAAAGACTGCATCCTGAAATACAGAAAAAGGAATGATGGGTCATGAGCATCAGAGATTTCCTTGTCGGTACTGATCAGAGCTTTGACAGACTTATAAACGGTGGATCGCAGCAAGTGTTTCAGGCGCTTGCTACCCCAAGCGCTGAATTCCTGACCCTGCTCGCCGGCGGAGCACTTGCGGTCTGGGCGGTTACGGCCGGATTCCGGGGCAGTTTTTCCCTCGACGGCTTTATTACCTTCGCATTTCGGTTCACATTGTTTTATCTGGCTGTTTCGGGTGGGGCGCTCTGGACCCAGTACATTTATCCCTTTGTCACGCAATTCCCCGTCAATGTCGGCAACACAATCATCGGCAGCTTCGGAGGGCGCGGCGATGCGGGTGGCGTCGCCTCTGCTTTTGCTGATGTTGCTGACACATCGTTCAGAAACATCACGACTGCATTAGGGTCGTATGGGGTGACAGATTACCTTGGTGGTGATGCACTGGGCGTAGTTCTTATGGCTTTGCTTGCGTCGTTTTTCATCCTTGTGATGATCATTGTTGCTCTGGCTTTGCTCGTTTCTTCCAAGGTCCTTCTGGCGATATTGTTGGCCATTTTCCCTGTACTGGCCGTCTGGGCCTACCTCCGCAGCTCCGCCGAGATATTTAATGGCTGGGTGCGTGGAATAACCATGCTGATTTTGTTCCAGGTTTTGCTCTTTGGCGTGATGGGTATTGCTCTGGCCGCCACAGAGGATGTTTCGGAATCTGTTTCAAGTGGCGTTCTTTCCGGAGCAGACATCCCTCTTGAGATGTTCAAACTGGCAGGAATCAGCGGGATTACAGCCGGGCTGTTGCTGATCTGTCCGATGATCGCACAGCGGATCGGCGGCGCAGCTCTCAACCTCGGTGAATCTCAGATCAAAGGTACTGGTCAGGCCGGTATGAAACTTCTGGGTGGCCAGCTGACTGGCGTAAACTCTGGCGGCAACAACTTGGGCGACGTCTCCAATCAGCGCGCAAGTGCGGTGAATGAAGCCGACAAACCATCAGGGACTGAGGCCAATAACCAGCGCATTCGCGACTCGGTGAGGCGCGGTGCCGAACGTATGGCCGAAGACGCAAGACAGCGCGGAAACTGATCAGAACTCATTGAAAACACTGTCGGGCTGGCCCCGCGACAGACGAGGAGTCACCAGATGCAACATGCAACAGCAGATTTGAGGCCCGATCCGCTCAATCCTGACGGGCAGTATCAGGGCTCTCCCCTGCCCGATACCACCAACATTCACGACGGCCACGACCTCTGGGAAGATGAGATGTATCTGTCGATGCGGCGCAGAGCGCGGATTGCCTATGTCATCGGCGGGATCGGCGCACTGATCGGCGTCATGGGCGTTGCGGCCGTTATGGGCCTCGCTCCGCTCAAACAGGTCGTGCCCATCACAATGACTGTCGACAAGCATACCGGCTTGGTCAACGTGGAATCCCGTCTGGGCGATCTGACGCTGGACGATGACGAATATGTCACGCAGGCGTTGTTGTTCCAGTATGCCCGTGATCGGGAAACCTATGACGCGCACGATCAGCGTGAGCGGCTGACCGATGTGTATGGGCGAACCTGTGGCGGGGCCGCCGAGGATCTGGCTGCTCTCTATGATGAGGAAAATCCGAACAGCCCCATGAACATCTACGGCAACTACGGCCGCGTTGATGTCCGTATTCGGTCTGTCACGCTGAACAGCTCAAACTCGGCCACGCTGCGCGTCACGAAAAGCGCGCGCCAACAACAGGGCGCCCCGGTTACGACACGGAATTTCGTAGTCACGATTGGGTACGAGTTCGACCGCACCGGAAACATGACACTGGAAGAGCGTTGGAACAACCCAACCGGCTTTTGTGTCGCCAACTACCGACTGGATGAGGAGGCGCGATAATGCTGCGTTTGATTTGCACTGTGGCTGTGATGCTGGCGCTTGGCGCGGCCTCTGTCTCAGCTGAACAGAAAGGACGGGGCACACGCACGGACGCGCGGGTCCGGACACTTGTGTATCACCCCGACGAGGTCTACAAGATCGATGTTTCGCGGGGATATGCGCTCAGCATTCACCTTCAAGACGATGAACAGATGGTCGATGAGGTTCGGGGCGATCCAAAGACCTGGGACTTTATCCCTCTGACCGCTGGCAACGGCTTTGTCCTGAAGGCCAAACATGCCACCACGCAGGCGAGCAACCTCATTCTGCAAACCAACCTGCGCAGCTATGTATTTCTCCTTCAGGCGCATGAAGCCGGTCCACCTGATAATGTCGGGTTTCTCTATCGGTTCAGCTATCCGGATCAGAAAAAGGGCTTCAAACCGCGACAAGCCGGGAACATCCAGACGGCATTTAACACCACCGGGCGGCCTGCCAATCTCCAATACAGCGCCAGCGGTGACAGGTTGTTGCGACCAGAAGTGGCCTTTGATGATGGGCGCAAGACCTACCTGCGCCTGAAACAGCAAAGCGTGCGGCCTGCTGTCTTTGCCATGGACGCAAAAGGGCGCGAACGTCTGGTCAACTCAACGGATCTGACAGACGGGACCATTGTCGTGACCGGTGTTTATCCGCGCCTTGTCCTGCGCGACGGGCCGTATGTCGTCTGCGTGTTCAACATCCCCCTCTATGAAATCGACCAGAACCGCGACCCGAATAAGCCGCGCAGGGTTTCGTCATCAACGTCACAGCGCAATTCACGTCAAGGTGGGGAGAACCGCTGATGTCTGAGAAAAACAAACTGCTTGAAAACCGCATCGTAGGCTCTGAGGAAGAAAAAAACGGTCTGAACCTGCCCATGATCCTCGGCATCGGTGCCTTGGTTGCCTTTGTTGGCTTGTTCCTCTGGATCAACAGCGGCGGGGATGAAAGCGGCCGACGCGGCAGCATCATTCCCGAGGTCAACCAGACGCCGGATCAGCGTAATCAGGGGGGCACCCTGTTTGGAACCGTGCCAACGGAACCATTGCCCCAGGTTGAACAAGAGCCTGACCCGCGCGTTGCCATTCTGGAGGCTGAGCTGGCGGAATTGCGCGAACTGATTGCAGCTGCACAGACCGAGGCACCCGTTGAAGAAACGGCAACAGAAACCCCTACCCCGGATCTTGATGCAGCGGCCCTCGCGGCGCTGGAAAAACGCACCGAACGGCAAGAACAGGCCCTCGAGGCGTTCCTAAAAAAGCTGGAAGAGGATCGATTAGCGGCGGAACGGCGTCAACGGGAGCTGATTGCGCGGATTCAAGCCAACCGGCCGATTACAGAACCGGGCCAAACGTCTGAACCGGCACAGCAGGGCGATGCGATACAGGATGCCGTTGCGGCTGAAGAAGATCGGTTGACCCAGCCTTTGACCAATAGCCTTGGGCGCAGTGCTGCTGGGGCCGGTGCTGGCGGCGGCTCGAATAACAGCACGGGCAACGACTTCCTCGATGCCGCTGCATCTCGTACCGTCCAGACGTCGCGGGCCACGCAGCTGCAGGATGTCCATCGTCTGATCACACAAGGCACCATGATTCCGGGCGTTCTGGATACAGCAATATCGTCCGATCTTCCCGGTGAACTGAAAGCCACCATAAGCCGGGATGTGTGGTCAGCGGATGCAACCACGATCCTGATACCCAAAGGCTCAACGCTGATTGGTGAATATTCGTCGGATATCTCCCTTGGTCAGCGCCGGGTTCTGGTGGCCTGGAACCGGGTGATGACAACGGACAAGCGCTCCATCATGATCGGGTCACGCGGCGTCGATGGTCTCGGCCGGGCTGGTCTGACGGGCAATGTGCAGCACCACTTTGGCCTCAAGTTTGAAGCGGCGTTCTTCATCTCGATCTTCTCGGGCATATCGAGCTTCGGAAATCGCACTCTGAGCGAGAACGATCTGTCCACCGGCACCGATGGCTTTGCGAATTCCGGTCAGGATGCCTTTGAGGAGTACCTGTCGATCCCGCCGACAATCTGGGTGAATCAGGGCGAGCACATCAACGTGTTCGTATCGCGAGACCTCTATATGTGACCCCTTGAGCGTCATTCCAGGCGGGGCGCAACATGGTTGTGCCCCGCAGCGTTTTCGAACTCTCCACCCCTTAACATTCTTGTCCTGAAGGAGAATGCCATGAGCACCATACAGGCAAAGACCCACCTTCCCTATACGATAGCAGTTGGCGTCCTCAGCATCCCGCTCTGGGCCGCGCTGTTGATAGCCTGGAAGGTGAATGGCGATATTGAAACATGGCGACCTTGGCTCCTGCTCAGCCAGCGCAATAGTCTGCACCAAAAGGATTGGGACCTGGTGCTTTGGGGTGGCATCACCCTCGGGTTGATGACCGGGGCCGGCCTTGCTTATCTCTTCGGCGGCATGGTGTTTGGGGTGACCGCGACTGATGCGCATGGGGATGCACGCTGGGCGACGACCAAAGAGATCCGCGCAGCGCGTCTGATCAGTGATTGGGGCCTGGTGCTGGGCAAACTGGGCAAACCGGAGAAGAAAGCCCCTCACCTGCGCGCCCAAACGGATGACCAGGGCACGGTGCTTGTCTCGGGTCCGCCTCGATCCGGTAAAGGTGTCGGTATCGTTGTCCCCACCCTGCTCGACTACCCAGGCTCTCTCATCGTCTACGATGTGAAAGGCGAGCTTTTTGAAACCACGTCGCGGCGGCGGTTGGCAAAGGGCGACAAGGTGCGGGTCCTATCGCCTTTCGATGTGCAGTTTCCGAATAACCCGGACGGGTCACTTGTCGGCCGATCGCACAGCTTCAACCCGCTGGTTGAGATTGCGGCAATGGGAGATCTGGAAGACCGGCTTGTGCGGATCTCGGAAATCAGCGCCGCGCTGCTCTCGCCCAAAAGTTCAACCGGCGCTGAGGCGTCATTGATGGAAGATGCGCAGGAAATCTTCGAGGCCGCGGCCGCCATCGTCTGCAACGAACCTGAACCGTCGCTCGGCCGGGTTCTTCAGGTGTTGACGCCGGAAGTGGCGGGCGATGATGAGATACCGGATTACAAGGGCATGTTTGCCGCCCTCGCCCCACGCGCGCCAGATCCGGTCTCCAAAGGCGCGATGCTGCGCATGGCCGGCCAAGACAACAAACAGCTGGGGATTTACCTGTCGGTGTTGATGGGCGGGGGGCTGAATGCCTGGCGCAACCCTGCGATCGCGCGCGCGACAAAGGCCAATGACTTCGACTTTGAATCGATGCGTTGGGAACCGCGGACCTGCTACATCTCGATTCCGGAGGCGCACAAGCAGGTGTCGCGGCCTTTGGTGCGTCTGTTCATCCAATGCGCCATCAACGCGCTGCGTCGGCGTCTCATGGCTTCGGGTGAGGATTTCCTACCCGTCCTGTTTCTGATCGATGAGTTTCATTCGTTGGGGAAAATGCAAGGCGTGCTCGATGCTGTGACTACCCTGCCCGGCTATGGTGGTCGCTTGTGTCTGATTGTGCAATCGCCGGCCTCACTGCGTGAACACTATGGACCTGCAGGTGAAGAGATATTGACGGAAAGCTCGCATCTGCATGTTTGGCTGACACCGAATTCCGAAGAGACCAAGAAAAAGCTGTCCAACGCACTTGGCAACAAGACGGTGACGCAAAAATCCGTCTCAGGGCGCAACTGGTCGAAAGAGCCCGGCCGGTCTGAGAGCTGGTCCGAGAAAAGCCGGGCTTTGCTCACCCCCGAAGAAATCGGCCGTCTCGGCAAGGAAGAGGTCATTATCACCGGCAAGGGCATGTTCCCGATCCGCACGAACCGGGTGTCCTACTATAAAGACCATCGATTCAAAGCGCTGAATGACAGTCAGAAGGGCAAGCCCTGGCCGGATGTTCCCGTGGTCAAAGATGGCGTTGTGACCCGATATGATGAGTTCCTGAAGGATGCCGGTTCCTCAAACTCGGCCAATGCCGAAGAACCGGAGCCTGAGCCTGTCGCCAAACCGTCCTTGTCGCAGCGTGCGGCCGTCACTGGACAACGTGTTTTTGATCCGCCTGAGTATAACGGGTATCTTGATCAGGGTGTGGCCGGCTATGGGTATTTCGAAGATCCGCGCGAGGCTGCCGATGCCGGAGAAACAGCCGAAGACCGCCAGCTGACGCAGGCAATCGAAACGGTGAAGGCGCCGAGCTTTGCGGACAACCTCGGCAGCCTCTTGAATCTGGCACCGGTCAACCCAGACAGTGAGCCCGAACTTGCGGATCTGGCACATCGCCTCTCACCTGACGAGCTAGTCAACAGGTTGATGCCTCTGTTTACCGGAGAAAGCGCGCAGCTGGCCTAGTCCGGCTGCTGTTGTTCCATCTCTCCGACATTCTTCAAAAAGAGGCCAAGCCCGATGAAAACGCCGAACAACATGCCTGATAACGACCCGCTCACAACAGCAAAATCCAAACCACGAACCGTCTCAGCAACAGGAACAGAAACACCCAGAGCCGGTAAACTTGTGACACTGTTCGTCAATGACGGCGAGCGGGAACAGGTTCACTTCTTCTCGCCAGAGGACGCGATGGAGGTTGCCAATCTGTTGAACGAGACGGCAGTGGCAGTGCTGGAAGGCAGTCGCAGGGTCGATCCAAACGTGAGAATTCCGATACCAGTTAGTGACAGATAGGCTTAATGGGGCCGATTCCGGTAGGGGGCAGGATTGTATCATAAGGGATGAGGGGTAAGCCCGAAAACCTTCTTAGGTGAAGGGTGGCTTGCGTTCTCGGGTGGCGGGTTGCTGTGCCACATCAGTGGTAGAATCTGTTCAATATAGACGGCTACACGATCAAGCTGATGCCTCATCGGCCCACGCTTTTTGGCAAACGGAGCACGTTCGAATCAACTGATTACACAAGTAAGAAAAGACCCAACCGCACTATATAGATAGAGGTGATTTTGTAGGCGGATACTTGCTGGTGGGCATGTAAAATTTGCGGTCTGCCCGCGCGCGCACGCAACTATCACTTTGATACTTTAGGGAATTCCAAACTCCCATCACTTGAGGTTACTCTAGGTTGCGCGGTTTGGAAATGGCGCTATCTTAGGGTTAGCAAAACAATTTTTTTGCTGACCACATTTTAGCCAAGAAAGGTACTACGTGATGTCTGATTCACTTTATCGCTCAGAGCTGACCGGAGAAGACTTGGAGCAGTCTCTATCCACGCTGACAGGGAAGCTTGCAGCCCTCAAGGAAGACCTGGGGGAAGAAGAGCGGGCCGTTTTCGATGAAATTATCAATTCAGCCGCAGGGCATCTTTCCAATCTTCAGCACGATGCCAATGTCGAGGAAAAGCTTGCGTATGTGAAGCCAATTTCTGCGGCGGCTACTTCGAAAATCCGCAGCGAAATATTGGCGTTACCGAAGGCGCTGAATATACGGTAATCTAAAAACGACGAAGCAACGCGATATTATTGCGTTGCTTCTACAAATATACCAGATTCATTAAAAGGCCCAATATGTGTTTAGAGGCAAAACTTTCAGATCTGTCAAATAATCTTTCTAATGAGGATCGAGAACACTACAAGCTGCTGCTGTCGCTTGCATGCGGTGGATTTCTTTCTAGCTCTGACACCGCCGAGAATACTGCTAGCTCCGGCGCCTACAAAGCATCATTAGCTGCCATTTCAAACTTGCAGCCAAATAGAAAAGAAATGAGACCTGATGGAATAATATACCGAGGTCGCCCCGAATTTATGACCGACGAACTTCTGGATATGCTTGATGCCGAGTCGCGTCATTTATACCCCGAGTCCGAACGATTTACAGACCACCTTGTATCAACCGGCCAGAAAGCGGCAAAATTGGTTGCTTTTTCTGAGCAACTTAGGGATCTGGTGTCTGACGGGGCTGGCGCGGTGGTGCCCACCGGCAAGACAAACTATCTGTACTACGACACTGAAGGTATGGGGATTGAACCCCATATTGATAACCACGAATTCCCGCTCAACACCATTTTGATGTTGGACCATAAACATATAGATCAACCGTCCTGCCTGGTGCTTTATCCCAAAGACCGAGAACCAATTCGGCTTGACCTGAAGCGCGGCGAGCTAATAATTTTTTACGCCGATAGCGTGATGCATGCTCGCGAGAAAATGAAGAAAAACGAAATCGTTAGAATCGTGGCTTTCGGATTCAAACCAGTTTGAACACGACCACAGATCGACTTTTGCTCGGAGATTACAAAATGTCACAAAGTATTACTGCTAAACTGCTGGATTTCAACAATACACTTGATGAGGGAGAGCGAGCTAACTATAAGATGCTGTTGGGCTTGGCTGCCGGTGGTTTGGCTCCAGACAGCGCTGTCGCCGACGAAGTGGAAAACCGTGCGGTTTTTGATATAGTTGGAAATTGCATAACGGGCCTCCAGCCATACAGCCACCGGATATCAAGGAATGGCGTAGCTTGGCTTGGGCGCCCAGATTTCATAACCGACGACTTGCTTAACTCACTACAAGCAGAAGCAAGGGAAACCCGCCAATCAGCCCGAGACAACACGGACCATTTCCTTGGTTACGGTGGTGAAATTGCGAACACTCTAGCTTTGTCAGAAGCACTTCAAGAATTTGTTCGCACCTACGCGGGGGATGTTCAACCCACTGGCATTGCGAGTTATATTTTCTATGATCGAACAGGTCAGGGTATCGCGCCGCATATCGACACTGACATTTTTTCGCTCAATGTTTTGCTAATGTTGGAGCATACTCGCGTTGATACTTCTTGCTCGCATCTTGTGCTCTATCCTAGTGAGGCGAGTCCAGAGCGCTTTGACCTCAATCCCGGCGACATTATCATCATGTTCGCTGGTAGCATAACCCACGGTCGCGAACCAATCGCGAAAAACGAAGCTGTCACCATCCTCACTTTCGGCTTCCATCCGCTCGGTTGATCGGATCATGCATAGAATAAGTTTGGGTTTGCATCTCGGCCACAATGCATCCTGTGCGTTGGTTGTCGATGGAGAATTGCGCAGCGCAGTGCAGCAAGAGCGCCTATCGCGTAAAAAGCACGATGGTCGCGCTGTTTTGAACTCCAGCATTCCGATATCAGAATGTGTCGCATCTGCGGGATTACAGATGACAGACGTGACAGATATTGTCATTTGCATACAATCTGCTGCTCCCGGTGGCGTGGGAATGCACTTACCTCTGATCGACGACAGTTTCGAGGCATTTTCCCTACAAGATCCTCGCTTGCAGTTTATCTCACACCATCTTGCTCATGCGGTTTCGAGCTTTGGGTGCTCTGGATTTGACAATGCAACTGTCTTGGTTCTTGATCGTGCAGGTTCTTCCACCTACGACGGGTTAGATTTTGCACTCGGAATGGAAGCTTTTAGCGCCCGCTTATCGACCCAGGCAGCACTGTCAGAGTTGAAGACTGAATGCATGTCAATCTACAGGATTGACGGAAACGGCCCACAATTGTTAGAGCGCGAATTCACGAAACCCCATCCCGCACCGGAGATCTTTGTCGATAGCGTTTCCAGTATGTACGATAATGTTGCACGCTTCGTTTTTGGATCAGAGAATGCTCACGGTCAATTAATGGCCCTTGCTTCGCTGACAAATGGTCACCAACAATCCGGTCAAGACAGTATTGTTCCTCTGGTAGTAGATAAGGAAGATCGCGTCACTTTCTACAATGATTGGCAAGCGCTGCTGCAAGTTTCCAACGACCCGCTTGCACACATTGGGCTAGCACAATGCGTTCAGGACGCACTCGAACGGGCCTGTCTCGCGTATGCGCGGCGCGCACAACATCATGATTTATCGCGAAACTTTACAGTTGCGGGCGGTACATTTCTTAATATTTTGGTGAATTCAAAGATTGGCGCCAGTCAACTCTTTGACCAATATTTTTTTCCCAGTGCCCCGCACGATGCGGGAATCTCTGTAGGTTGTGCCTTCTACGGTCAATCCATTTGGTCGTCTCCAAATCAACTCTATAGAGTGAATCCTGTCTCTGACCGGTTAGGTCCTGATTGTGCGGATCAGAACCCTAATGCAGCCGTGCGTCTACATTCTCCCTTCATTAAGTCCATTGGGAAGATGAAAGCAGTAGAAATAGCCAAGCGGTTACAAAACGGGGCTGTGATAGCCCGCTGTTCCGGGCGTTCTGAGTTTGGCCCGCGTGCACTTGGTGGCCGTAGCCTGCTCGCGTCACCTCTTCTCTCATCATCGAAAACACGGCTCAATCTGATAAAGGAAAGACAAGACTGGCGACCAGTTGCTCCGATAATCCATGCAAGCGCAGTCAAAAAGTTTCTTAAAGGACCGACCATCAGCCCATATATGAACTTCGTCCACCATATTCATACCGAGCATCAAGACGCATTACCGGCGCTGTATCATCCCGATAGTTCAACCCGCGCGCAAACATTGGACCAGAAGGAAGATCCATTTTTGCATGAGATCATTGGCGCGTTTGGCGACCTAACAGGTTATCCAATTTTAGTTAACACTTCGTTGAACGGACGAGGTGAACCGATTCTGCAAACCTATGAGCAGGCGATACATTTCTTTCGAGAAAAAGATGATATAGATGTTCTATTGCTCGATGACATGGCCTACGAGCGAAATTTGAATCCCTTCCTTGATGAAGCCACGACACAACGCACGATTCAAGTTACCCCTGGCACTATTGTTTCCACCGCCTACGGAGCGGCAGGGAAACGAATGTTCGTAGTGATTAACCACCACCGATCTCTTCCGCTATCTCGGGACATTGCAGTCGAGTTTCTTGAACTTTCAAGCCCCGTACAACTCTCAGATTTTCTCAGAAGGTTTAATCAGAATTTGAAACAGGGCAAAGAAGCCGTAATCCGAGCATTTGATCTTGGCATGCTCGAATTCTGCCCATCGCAATAAAATGACAGAATTTCCCCCACTAATTCTGGAACCTCTCAAGATAAGCCATGCGGAAGTTATGTTTGCCGGGTTAAACGACCCGGAACTATATACTTATATCGACGATACTCCACCAGATAGTTTATTGGAGTTGCGCAAAATATATCAGCGACGCGCCCTAGGGTGTTCACCAGACGGGCACCAACTTTGGCTAAATTGGATGATCTTTGCCCCGACGATGAAACAATATCTCGGATACGTCCAAGCAACGATTTACAAGGATTCCCACCAGGCGCAGATCGCATATGTTGTGTTTAAAAAATTCTGGTGCATGGGTATAGGGAAGCGTTCGGTCGAAATGATGATTGATCGGCTCAAGCTGGATCATGGCATTCAAGAGTTGCGGTCCACTGTGGATATTAACAATCAGGCGTCAATTGCATTGATGCGGAAACTAAACTTTTTGCCGATCGACAACACGACGATGGGCGACATCATTTTTGCAGCGTCAATCGAAAACGGGCGATCAAGTGTGTAGTCGTATCTTTCGCAACAGTTCAGACATTGAATCTGTGGACTCAATAAGACCTGGTAATTGGTTTCACCTCCTGTGGCTATCACAATCAACTGCGCTGCTTGGCAGCGAGATTACTATTATTGCAATTCCGCTTTTAGCTGTTCTTCAACTCAATGCTACGCCTAGCAGCATGGGTGTGCTGATTGCTGCTGAATTCCTCCCGATGGTAGCGCTCGGTCTGTTTGTCGGCGTAGCAATAGACCGTATCGGTGCTTGGAAGGTGCTGATCTTGACCGGAATTTTGTGCACGACGATTCTGGTTACGACAACCATCTTCTCCGCATTTGACTTTTTGTCATTGCACTTACTCATTGCCTTAGTTGCATTATTTGGAGCCGCAAAATCTTTCCATGCGATGGCTCTAACGCCTTTTGTTCAGCAGACTGTCGCGCGAGAGCATCTTGTAGATGCAAATGGCAAATTCGGGATTTCACGCGCCTTCGCAGAAGTTGGCGGCGTTCCGTTGTCCGGGTTCCTCGTACAACTACTTTCAGCTGCGGGTGCCGTGCTTGTGGGTGCAGCAAGTTATTTGGTTTCTATTTTTGCGCTTTGGGGATTGCGGTCAAAACAACGCAAACAGCCGAAGATAGAACATACATCTGTATTTCTCGAAATCCATCAGGGTATCATGGAGGTACTGAGGCATCCAATTCGTCGGTATATACTTTTCTCGGCTGCTATTTGGAATTTCTTCTACGCGGCAATGATGGCTGTTTATATTTTTTATTTGTCAAATACGCTCGGAATAAAGCCGCTCGATATCGGTATCGTTCTTTTTCCAGGCGGGATTGGCGTATTGCTTGCCGGAATGACGTTGAAAACTGTAAGCTCACGGTTGGGATTAGGGATGACCGCAGTGTACGGTATATGCTGTACGGCTGCTTGGGCCGCCTTGGTCGCGGTGTCTAGCTATACTGATGTTTGGATATCCTCTATTTTGATGTTAGCGAGTTTTTGTTTCGGCTTGGGTCAAGGCATATTCAATGGTGCTAGCATCAGTATTATGCAGATTGTTACGCCAACTGAATTAATGGGCCGTGTCACCTCCAGTTCTTCAGTGTTTCATAGTATGGCACTACCGTTTGGTGCGTTGGTCGGAGGATGGCTTGGCGAAAACGCGGGTGTGGAGTTCACCACTTGGTTTGCCGCTTTTGGGATAACGGTCTCGGCAATATTGTTGGCTCTTTCTCCAGCGGGACGTTTCCAAGCAGAACCGATAACGCAGGAGAACTCATAATGCTACTCGGAAAATATCTTCTTGCACTCCCCAGCATTCGTCATTGCCCACTTGGCGGCACACTAATACTAATTGTAGATCACTCCTCCGAAGGCTCAGTCGGTCTTGTCGTCAATCGTAGCACCGTACGGACGCTTTCCGAGGTTTTTGGGAATGTTAATTTCGGCGATTCAACTCTTGCAACGCAAACGGTGCTAGATGGCGGCCCTACCGAGCCGCAATCTGGTTACGTTCTTCATAAAGCGGGGTCGCAATGCTGGAACCACAGTGTTCGTGTTACCGACGACACCCAGCTAACGCTGTCAGGTGATATTTTAGAGGCCGTTGCAGCAGGAACTGGCCCGAAGAACTGTCTGTTCTTTGCGGGATGCGCCAGCTGGGCTCCAGGTCAACTTGAACAGGAACTCCAAAGCGATGCTTGGTTAACTCTGCCGTTTGATGCTGAAATACTCTTCGCGACCCCTACATCGCAACGGATGAGCGCGATATGCAATAAGGCTGACATTGCTCCCGATAGTTGGCAAATGGGAAAAGCCGTTCATATCGACCCAAAGCGGAAAACTCACCATTGAGGACTCGTGTCATTTTTCGCGACTGTATTACTAGATCAAACAAAGGGCGTCATTTGGCGGCTTTTGGAGGCTACTACTGGCTTCCGCTAATCTTGCCGGATGCTCGGCGCATTCGCCTGCTCTGAACCCCGATTTTCCGGCCATTTTTGATTAGAGTTTTCCGCAACGAGTCCCTGGCTGGGAGAAGGAGCGGAAGCGATGAAAGCAGCGAGGGACTCGTTGCGGAAAACTCTATGCCCAGGTGGCAGAAGGTTGGGTAGCAGAGCACTCAAACTCAAGGACTCTCCGCAAGGTGGAGGAAACCTGGGGCTCAGGTCACGATGTTTGCCCTGTCATCGTGACCTTTCTGCCAAGACTAATAAATTCCGAATTATCCTTAGAAGAAAAACTTAGATCGGGATGGCAATTAAGCAAATAGAAAATATTCCAAATACAGGTAGACACTGATATGTAGGCAGGATGAAACTCTTCTTATTCATTTGATTGCTGTTCGATACTAATTTGTACTTGAGGCTCTATTGCTGGCTTTGCCAAATAGTTTCAAATAATTTTTAATATCGACCCTTTGAATTCCAACGGTGTCTAACGTCATTTGCAGGTTATATCTAAGGAGCAGATTTTCATGGAGGATCTAGACTTATGAGGCTCGCTCTTCTTAATCCGGATACACTTTTGCCCACGGAAGAATATTCTTCTGATCGACTGCGAGTCGTATCAGAGATGATCAGGATCGCTGGCGAATGGACCGTACCTATCCTGGTGGAAAGCTCTACCAGAGTAGTTATGGACGGCCACCATCGTCTGGCTTCAGCGTTGCAAGCGCGCTTTGCTCGAGTTCCATGTCTATTAGTTAACTATTATACAGATGTACGCCTTGAGGCATGGCAAGATGGCGGTCCAATAAACCCGCAAGAAGTCGTTGCCCGAGGCTTATCGGGCCAACTCTTTCCTCCGAAGTCTACCCGCCACATCTTGCGACGAGAGATGCCTGCAATTCGCCCGTGGCCCTTGGAAATGCTAGCGTCATAACTTCGGTAACGGAGCTATTCCAGTCAAGTTCTTTGCCAAATCGCCCGGCCCGCATGGTTGGAGTGTCCAAATCATCTCCGGATCGAAGCAGATCGAAAGGGCCCCGAAATGCTTTAACTCCTAACTGAGAAGTCGTGGTCTTGTACCTTTTAGGAACCATGTGCTCATGCCTGCCAGATATCGCGCTGGATTCGCACAATAAATTCCACTGGATGATTAGGCAACAAAACTCTCCAAAGCATGGACACTAGACTTTCACCGCTTCTGTTAACCATTTGCAGAATAGCTCTACCTCCCGACGTGGAGGACCGTTTCGGTGGATCGAGTAGATACCCAGTTGGACTTCTTTCGAGGAGGGCAAAGCCACCAAAGCACCAAGCTTTACGTCATCTCTGACCATAAACTCTGGTGCTAAGACCATCCCAATACCGGCCGAAGCAGCGCGCAGCGCTGCGTCGTCTAAATCAAACTGGCCCACAAAGTTTAGCTCCATCTCTTCGGAATAGCTTTGCTGCAACCAAAGATGCCAATCCCAATTTCCGCTGGAACTTTGAATTGCTGGCACACTCTCCACCGAGCAATCGGCACCTAACCCCTTCAACATATTAGGAGACAAATATGGTCGGCACGCATCCAACAATAATACGTCGGCGTGTTTGGGCATGGCGGTAATCGAATGATAAGCGATACAGACGTCGCAGCGGTCGGAAAAATTCAATCCTATGCTAGTAGTTGTTTCGACACTTATCCGCATATCGGGCTGGACTCTTCGGAAGTCCTGAAGCCTTGGAATCAACCATCTCGTCGCGAAAGTAACCGGAGCTTGAACCATAATTTCAGAGTGACCGGGCAACGCAGATTTCACGGCTTGTTCTAGTTTGTGAAGCTCGGGCGCAGCGTGACTCACAAGCCTGTCGCCAACATCGGTCAAATCGATAGCGTTGTTTTTTCTGATCACAAGTTGAACACCCATCGCCGCTTCAAGTCCTTTGACCTGATGGCTTACAGCCCCAGCTGTGACACCAAGCTCAGCCGCTGCCAGTTTGATGCTTCTATGTCTCGCGGCAGTTAGAAACACTCTGACCGCATTCAATGAGATACGTCCAATGTCGGGCATCAATTTTCCTCATTCAAAGTCAAAAAAACTCGTTTGCTTATGGCATTTTATAATGGCTTTCTTGCCCTAACCAGTTTATCAGGGCCAACTAAATTGAGTAAGATCAACTATCTTCCTGCGATACTTTGGGTGCTATTGAGCACTTTCCTTTGGTCACTGATTTACGCGGCGGCAAAGTTCGCTGACGGCATGATCGGCACTTTCCAAATTACCTTTCTACGATACATTGGTGCATTCGCAACTGTCGCACTAGTTGCTCACCTTAATGGCGGTCTCTCTACATACAAAAGTGACCAAGTATTCACCCACTTTTTGCGAGCATTGTCGGGTTCTGCTGCAGCCGTTGCCATAACTTGGTCCTCCGCTCATATGGATATAGCCGACGCAACTGCGTTCGGGATGTTGTACGGTGTGCTGGTCGTTATTCTAGGCGCGCTCTTTCTGCAAGAGCATGTTGGCCCACGCATTTGGCTCGCCATAATTCTCTCTTTGGCTGGCGCTCTTCTAATCGTTCTGCAAAGAGGAGCTTTCCAAAGTACCCTCCCCTTTTGGCCGTCTATAGCTGCTTTCGGAAGCGCATTACTCTTTGCTGTCGAAGGATTGTTAATCCGGATTTTGGGTCAGGCAGAAAAAGCGCTAAGCGTCATGCTCTATGTTTGCTTCTTCGGAATTGCGCTAATGTGCATCCCATCTTTCCTGAGCTGGCAACCCATAACGATTTATCAGCTTCTATTTTGCATATTTCTCGGCCCAGTCGCGATCATCGCTCAGTATACGACGATAATAGGATATCGCTCCGCCCCTCTGTCAGTGGTTGGGCCGGTAGATTATTCCTGGATTGTTTTTGCAGTGTTGATTGGGGCTGTATTCTTTGGAGAGGAGCCGGGGTTAGCAACTTTAGTGGGCGGAATTTTGATATTGGCCGGCGGTGTATCACTAAGCCAAAAGACCACCATACAGCCCGCTAGAGCACGCTAAATATGAAAACATTAAAATGTAAACTTACTTTGTAATTTTCTAAATAAAAAATCAACTTCACGTTGTATTTTGAGTGTCCTGGTTACTAACAATAAGGAAATGACTGACCAATCATAATTAGGTGATAATATGAGCGACTCATTGGCGTCAGAATCTGAAGTCAGATATTATTCCAGAGTGTTTCCGGAAATATTCGACACGGCCTGCGGCCCGTTTTTGAAGTGTAAAGACGGAAGACAGTACTTCGACTTTCTAAGCGGATGTGGCGCTTTAAATTACGGCCACAACCCAAACTTCTTAAAATCGAAGCTGATAGAATACATACAAAACGACGGCGTTGCGATGTCGCTTGATATGGCCACCGTTGCAAGACGAGACTTCATGGATGCATTCCACGAACACATACTCAAACCCCGGAACCTCAACTACAAGATGATGTTTCCAGGACCAACCGGAGCGAGCGCAGTTGAAGCTGCATTGAGAATCGCGCGCAACGTAACACAAAGACCAAACATCATTGCATTTACCAACGCGTTCCACGGCTGCACAGCGGGTGCGCTATCCTTAACAGGAAGTAGTCACCATAGAGGAAGCTGGGCCGGGTTGAACGCCAGTGTTACGCGAATGCCGTTCGACGGTTATCTGGGCCAAGACATTGACACTGCTTTTGCGCTTCGAAAACTCCTCAACGACCCTTCGTCGGGCGTCGATCTACCCGCAGCGATAGTTCTTGAAACAGTGCAAGCAGAAGGTGGTATTAACTGCGCATCTCTGGAATGGTTAAGGTCTATTGCCGAACTGTCAGTAGACATAGGGGCCCTCCTGATAGTCGATGATATTCAGGTGGGGTGCGGGCGAACCGGAAATTTTTTCTCTTTCGAGGAAGCGGGCCTAAAGCCAGACATTGTTACGCTTTCAAAGTCCCTCTCCGGGTTCGGCCTACCTTTGTCGATGGTTCTAGTACGACCCGAGTTCGATGTTCTTAAACCGGGCGAACACAATGGAACATTTCGAGGGAACTCACATGCATTTATAACCGCAAGAGCCGCGATAGATGAGTTTTGGCGTACAGCCGATTTTTCAACTGCAATTGAAAACAAGTCTTTGCTCCTGAAGGGTCATCTGGAAAAGATCGCAACTCGGTTTAATATGTCTGTAGTTGGGAAAGGGCTTATCCAGGGTCTCAAAACCGGCAATCCCGGTTTCGCGAAAAAAATGCAACATAATTGCTTTCAAGACGGTCTTTTACTGGAGCTATGTGGGCCGAAAGACGATGTTATAAAAATCCTTCCACCGCTGACGATTAGCGCCCAACAAATGGCGGACGGTATTTCAATTGTTGAAACCGTCTTGGGCGAAGCCTTGGAGGCAGTCCATTGAAGTTTCGGCCACTGATGAACTCAGAGGCGGCTTTTTTGTTATCGCAACCTGGAAGTGACTTGTTGCGTTCTGTCTCAAGCCGTCTCGGTAGGAGCTTTCACATTTTGTTTCCTGACACATTCGCCGGAAACATCAAGAGGCACAAAGAGGCGTTATGCAATGCCGGTAGTAAATCTCTCCTATGCTATGCTTTGAAAGTGAACAAAGCGCCCATCTTTGTGCGCGAATGTGCAAAAGCAGGCATAGGTGCTGACGTTTCAAGCCTAGAGGAACTGGACATAGCTCTAGAGGCTGGAATTTCCGGGTCGAGAATTTTGGTTAGCGGAGCGTACAAATCTAAACCGCTGGTGAAAAAAGCAGCTAGTTGTATGGCCACGATCTCTCTCGATTCTCCTTCCGAGATTTCCTTCATTAAGGAGGTCTTGAAGAGCGTCGATTGCACCTCTCTTGACGTGCTTATCAGACTTAGCGGGCCTAAAAATGCCAGATCTAGATTTGGGTTTGTTGAGAAGGATGTCCCTTCCGCAGTCAACGCATGTCTTAATGGGCCTTTGCGACTGAGAGGCTTTCATTTCCATCTCTTCTCGCCCGACAGTTCCAGTCGAACAAAGATGATTTTGAACTGCCTAGGGTACATCAAACGCTGGCGCTCAGAGCACTCACACATGGACACCATTGATATCGGTGGTGGTTTTCCATGTTCCTATTTGCCCGAGGCAACATGGTCTGATTTCAAGAACCTCTCTGACCAAGAAAAAGCGGGGCTTTATCATGAACGGCGCGTAGCTTCGGAATACTATGAGCATTGGACACGGTGCCCCGGTCACTTGTTTCTGTCTAAAATCCTTGAACGTGGTGATGGTCAGCCCAGCAGTCTTTGCGACACCTTGAGGACGAATGGCATCCGCGTCATCGCTGAACCGGGTCGTTCATTATTAGATCAGGCAGGAGTAAGTGTCTTTCAGGTAAACGGCGTGAAGCAGTGCAGTGACCGTGAGCCCATTGTTGTGGTTGACGGAAATAGCTTGAGCTTCTGTAGCCGATGGTTCGGCATGGATTTTCTAGTTGATCCCTACCTTATCCCCCAAACGTCAGATAGCGACGAAGTTGTCCTACGCGCGCACGTTATGGGTTCCACGTGCAGTCAAACAGACGCCTTTTCGTGGCGGCGCATTGAATTCCCCCAAACCCCTAAGCACGGTGATCTCCTTCTGTATGCCAATACGGCCGCTTATGAAATGGATTTCATCGAGTCCAACCTACACCAACAAGCCTCTCCTCCAAGAGTAGTCATTCGAAACAATCAAATTGAAGAATCCTAACACGCTGTTGAAAAAGAAAGGTTTTGACATGAAGGTAAAATTTGTCGGTTGCGAAGCTTTGAACGTCACGCTCGATACCTACAAGAAATCTATTGGTGCGATAAGAGAAACCATGATCATGGTTGCTGACGGTAGGATGGACAATCCTGCGAAAATAGCCACGTCGAGTGACAAAGGCGATGTCACCATAAGCATGCTGGCCGCCGAGCTTGCACCTTATGTTTCTGCTTCAAAGTCATTCATCGAGCTAGGCGGGGAACACTACACAGGTAGTTTATCCTCGTTGTTGATCGTAGATCGAACCGAAGATGACTTTGTCACTTTCATGGACTGTGGGGCAGTCACCGCAATTCGCACTGGGATCATCAATACACTGTTGGCTTCGGCTACCCAACCCAAAGACCCCATGACATCAACTGTGATCGGATCTGGTGCCGTTGCAGAATCGACCATTGTGTCCCTTCTCCTGGACCAAACAACAATCAAGAAACTCTATATTATTAGCCAGCGAAAAAGAACGGAATTGCAAGCCTTTCTCGATGATCTATCTCGATTATTTCCCGCCACCAGCTTTGAGATTGTGGATACAGAAAGTGGCTTCGAGGACGCCGTGCGGGCGTCTGAATTCGTTTTCGGGTGCGCGGGCCATGGGCCGGAGCCTCTACAGGCTGACTGGCTAAAGCCTGGCTCGTCGGTGATAGCCGCGGGTGGCGGCATTAGCAAAAGTGTTTATGCCGCCAACTTCCCCATAGTCACAACGAACATTCCGCAAATGGGAATGTTCAAGGACGCAAGCGCAGCGGAGGGCATAAGTTTTGATATTCGCGGCGAGCTTGCCAATTACATTAGCGACGGTGGGTCCGGCCGGAAATCCCAGGAGGAAATCATCATAGGCTACAATACCGGAATCGCGGCGTCGGATTTACCGGTGGCCCGCATTCTACTTAGCTCGGCCGATCCCGAGCACGTCTTTGAATCTGAGAAGTTTCTCGGGGAAAGAGAAGACCTCAAACTGGTTCCGGTTAACTGAGATGGGGGAATTGCTCAAGCTACGAGATCTGTGGAAAGTTAACGACTTAGTCAGCTATTTTGAAACGCCTGATATGGGTTTAGGTGTACGCGCCAGCACTAACATCGACAGAGGTGTTTCCATCCTGCGCGACCCAGTTCGGACGTTCTCAGGCAAAGATGCGTCGCTGATCAGACAAACCTCCGCATACCATCTCTATTTTGTAGACAGGGGATCCTACAAATGTGGCACAAAAAACTCTCCGATACACGCCGCGATAGGCCCGATCTCAATCATCAACCACGATGCGAATCCAAACTCGGAATTGCGGTGGTGTAAAATCGGAAAGGTAGACGCTTATGTTGAACTTTTCAGCTCTAGGGAGATCTACGCTGGCGAAGAGCTCTTTATTTCTTACCACAACATTGACGAATACGAATTTTCCTAAACCCCGACACGTTTCGATGGGACATTAAAATGAAGACTGCACTTGATTCACTCATGCGCCCATCGGTTATTGAGTTTTCTCCCGGCTTGGTGTTGTGCCAATTTGACATCATGAAGCTCGTTCCCGCCTATGCCTTGGTTCGCAAAGCCCTCGAAACGGGAGCGCTCAAACCCAACGGCCTCGTAATCGAAAGCAGTTCTGGGACCTTTGGATTAGCTCTAGCTATCGTGTGCAAACACTTCGACGTCAATCTCAGCCTGGTAACCGGGCCACTTAGTCCGTCTGTTCGTTGGAGGTTAGAAAACCTCGACGTTGCTATTCAGATTCTCGAAAAGCCAACTGGGGAGGAGGGTGGTATTCAAGCTGATCGCAAGAAGGTTCTGCTCGATCTTCTAGACAAAAATCCCGACAGCTTCTGGCCTCAGCAACATACAAATCCTGACAATCCATTATCCTACAGCGGGGAAGTCGCCGACACAATCTTCGACGCCTCCGGACCGATTGACGTTCTTGTATGTTCCGTCGGTACGGGTGGGTCAATTTCTGGTCTTGGGTCGGCGCTTCGGCAAAAGAACACAGACGCTAAAATAGTAGCTGTAGACCACAATTCTTCTATTCTCTTCGGTCCAACTACCGGCCAAGTGAACCGTCTTTGCACAGATGCCTACAACGCCGTTCTGGGCATGGGGGCTGACGTTGTCGCTTCAAACTTACGACATAGTCTTGTCGATCAAGTCCACTGGGTGCCGATGTCAAATATGGTGCAAGCCGTGCACCGGTTGCACCGCGAAGCGGGTGTTTTAATCGGTCCTACTGGTGGAGCAACCTATCTTGTTGGATCTCACATCAAGTCGATAACCCCAAAGGCCAGAGTACTGTGCATCACTCCGGATCACGGGTTTAGATACGCAGATACGGTCTTCAATGTCGATTGGCTGGCTGAGTATTCTCAAGAAATACAATCGGCTAGCTTGGCTCCAATAGAAATCGAGCGCCCACAGGACGTGACTTCGGAATGGGTCTACATGGATTGGCATCGTCAATCCTACAAGGATGCACTGGGTCATGACCCTATCTCCCGAGGTGCCTCAGTTGCAGCATCCTCTGCAGACTAGTGAGACATATTTAGACCAATTGTCTTGGAACCGGCGAACGCAGGAATTGAAGTGGTGCTCATCCGATCCTCACATTCTTCCTATGGCAAGCGGAGAACACGACTTCGAGCCAGATGATGCTATTTTCAGGTACGTCAACGATGCAGTTTCCGAGAAAAGATCTGCATATGGGCCCACAGAAGGCTTCTATGAGGTCAAGGAAAAAATAGCTCGTTTGGAATCGCAGAGGGGAGGTAGACGTGTAGACGCAAACCAAATACATTTCATTCCTTCGATAAGCTTGGCATGCGCCTTGGTTACCGGGTTTCTCGCTTCGAAATGGATAGATCATTTCATCTTTCTCGGCGCACCCGTCTACCGCCCTCTTTTGGCTAGCATTCAATCTCATGGCGGAAGCTGCACTTACTTGGATTTCGGTTCAAGTTGGTTGGAACAATTGCGCGGCGAACTTGAGGCCAAAAGATGCTGTCTCTTTTTGGTAAACCCACATTCCCCTACCGGAAAAGCCTTATCCCGACTTGATGTCAATCAGATTGCGTCCTTGTGTGAACAGTCGGGTGCATTGCTACTTTCCGATGATGTGTATTCGGGGTTCTTAGAAGACCAACAATATACACCAGTTTATTCAGCAAGCGAATACACCGCCGCCAATTCCATCACCTTTTCCGGCTACGGCAAGTGTTTAAACGCAGCAGGCGTAACGGCATCTTTCATGATCTGTCATCCCCGGTTGAGCGCGGAAATAAATCGCTTTTACGGTGGCCCGATACTGATGACATCGACGTTCTCGCAACTCATGCTTTTCGGATGCGCTCATCAGATGTGTCGAATGCCTGATATTCGCAGGCGCGTCAACGATGGCTTGAGTCTGATCTACCCGGCGATGGACGCCAATCCGGCTTTAAACCCGCAGATGCCGGACGGCGGTATATTCTTGTGGTGTGGCGTAGACCCGGCGCATAACTCTGCCCGCGAATTTATGAAGGAATCCTACGGCATCGACGTACTAGGAGGCGAAGAATTTTATCCTCCTTCGCCAAATTTCTTCCGAATAACTTTCGGGTCCTACAAGACTGTTGTCGCCGAGGCTGCATCTAGAATTGCTCGTAATTCGGAATAGCAAACATCAGTGCTGATCCCCGCGCTGCAATTGACCATAAGGAGATCCCAAAAATGAACAAAAACAAAGAGCACTCTCTGCCAGCTTCGCAATTCTACGATGCCATGGCCGCGTACTACAAATTGATCGACGACGATTGGAACGGCTGGCTTGAAACGTCTAGGTACATGCTGACTCAGGTTTTTGACGAGTACGCGCCTAGGGCTACATCCATTCTTGATTGTGCCGCTGGAATAGGAACACAGGCGCTCCTTCTTGCCGAAATGGGTTACGAGGTTACTGCTACAGATGTTTCGGAATCTGCTCTCGAAGTACTTTCTAAAGAAGCGAATTCAAAAGGGTTGGCGATTCCAAATTTCCCATGCTCGTGGAACGAGTTGCCGCGCGCATTAAACCAGCAAAAGTACGACACTGTAATTTGTTTTGAGAACTCGTTGGCACATCTATTGACAAATGCCGATCTACATTTCGCTGTCAAAAACATGGCAGAGTGCCTTCGAGCTGGCGGTCATCTCTTCTTTAGCATGAGGCACTATGACGAGTTAAAACCCTTAAAGCCAACCGGCAGCCCCCAGAACTGGTCGCCTGAAATGAACTACTATCAAACTTGGGAATGGATCGACGACGAGGTATACAAAGCAACATGGCATGTCAACGGCATAAACCAAGGACCTGTATTGATGCGTGCGATCACGGAAAATGAGCTGTTGTCAGTGTTTCAATCACTTGGGATGGATGTCACAGTGCGAGATGACATCTACTACATGAAAATTTTTATTGTCAGAAAACCAATATACTAGTGAACTTCTCATTTTCCGCGGGTTTTTGTTTCTTTTTCGGAGAGTCCCTTAAAGTGCGGGGCAATCAGGTCGCCATTTACGTTTTTTCGTGAGGTTCAGACCGGGATACCACTGCTCGATTTTGCACCAAAGCGTTCCATTGAGGGTACGCGTACGCGTTCCCGGAGTCTGCTCCACGATTGAGACCCGAGAATAAGAAAAGGTTCTGGACATGGATGCACATTGTAAAAAAACGCAAACGGGCCAGGATCAATGTTATAGCTGGGCCGACTTGCTGCAATGCCAATCAAGTTCAGCGCCGAACGCTCACATTGTACCATCGGCGTTGAACGTGATACTTCACCAGGAACCAGACAGCTGCTAATGGAAGCAGCGTCAGGATACAGATTCCAACAAGGCTGGCGAGAAGTTCCGAATAGGGTAGTATGGCGCTCCTCACGGCAATTCCGATCTGGGTTAAAACGCCCACCGCAATAAGCAACAGGAATAGATTGAGTACCAGTCTTCTCAGCGGCGGTCGGCGCAGGACGGCACCGCACGCTGAGCAACCGCGATAGCCGCCTTTGATTTCGGTTCCACAAAATCCACAATTCAATGCCATGTTTTTTTCCTATGCTCGTTGGGTTGTAATCACTTCTGCCGCAATACCCGGACGGCAACCGGTCGCCTCTGATCACCTGTCTTCCGAAACTGGATAATGACGTCAATCATCGAGCGGCAGTATTCAAGGATCTCTGAATAGGTCAGGCCGGTATCCGCCTGAAGAACCATCAGGGCCAGGCGCGATAGTGCGGCTTCCGGTGATGCCGCGTGAAGCGTGGAAATCCCGCCCGGATGACCTGAGTTGATGGCAGACAGAAAGTCATAGGCTTCCGCGCCGCGCAGCTCACCCATGATGATCCGCTCCGGCCGGAATCGCAGGCACGCTTTCAGTAGGTCGCTGCTTGATGCGTTCTTGTTCACCACCAAAGACACCGCATTGGGCTGGCTGGGTCGGATCTCCAGCACATCCTCAATGGTCATGATCCGCTCTGAGGGATCGACTTCGCCAAGACAGGCGCGCAACCAGGTCGTCTTGCCCGAGGATGTACCCCCCGACAAAAGGATGTTCCATTTGGCCTTTACGGCCGCGCGCAGGAAATCCCCAAAAACGTTGTTCTCGTATGCCTCGAACACGGCCGCATCCGCAGGATCAACGCCGGATTTCAGATCATCCATGTTGGCGTCCAGATTCGGCAAACCCAGCATCAGATCATCGAGCGAAAGTTGCTTTGCCACCGCTCGACGCAAAGCAAACGCTACGCCAGCCTCAACGGCAGGTTTGACCGCGACCTGCGCCCGCCACAATGACCCGTCGATTTCAAACTGCGACCCGGCAAGCGGTGTTTTTTCAGAAATGGGATTACTGCCCGCAAGGTCATGTGCAAGCGCCTCCGCATCATCCTCGCCCATGGGCTCGTCCAGCAGGCGCATGGCGGGCTCACCGCTGCGCTCGATCCAGATTTTGCCATCCGGATTCAGGACGATTTCAGACAAAAGGGGATCGGAGAGCAACTGCTCCCCGAACACCCGATTCAACGTGCTTTCCAGATGGCGGCTCATCGGCTGATACCCCGATCACCTTTAGCGCGTTCTTCTCGCTCCCGACGCCGTTGCTCTTGCACCACAGGATCACGGTCAATCTGTCGATCGAGGTTTTTCACATCCCAAGCCGTGCGGGTGACATTGACGCGCTCTGGCTCGTCGGTCTCAGGGTTCCGGCGTGACCGGGTGACTTCCTCTTTGCCTGCTTTGACGAACGTGGCGGAGTCACCGATCGAAATGTTGTTCCGCGCCATCTGGTCTTGCAGGGCGGTGCCCCAGATCCGTTCCGGCTCGTCTTTGCCCTCGACCTTCATATCGACATAGAACGACTTGCTGTTCGGATCGTCGGGGCGCACCAGAGCCTCTTTGGCATCGACGATGACACCTGTGACGCCGGTTTCAACAGAGACCTCCTGCCGGACAGTACGGTCCTGCTGGCCTTTTTCTTCCGGCCTGTCTTGGGGTGCATCCCTTTTGATACGTGCGGCCTCTTGCTGTGGTTCAAGCCCGCGTTGTTCCTCACGCGGCGCACGCTCGATGTCAGATGCTTTCCAGGCGCGCCGGTTTGCCTCAATGGTTTTCTCTTCGCCGGTCTCGGGATCTATCTTGCTGACCGTCACCCTCTTGTAGCCGTCATGCGCAAGCGTGGCCGTGTCACCGACTGACAAGTTGTCACGCTGCATCAGGTCGGGCAGATCGACACCCCAGACGCGGAACGGCTTGTCGCGACCCTCCACCTTCAGATCGACGTATGGCGACATGCTGTCTTTCTCGTCTTCCTTAAAGAGCGCGTCACCGGTCCCGATAATTTGACCGCGTACACCCACGTCCAGATCGGGACGCCGCGGCGCTGATCCAGCGGCGCGGGTATCGGTTCTTTCGCCAGACCGCGCCGGGCCCGAGCGTGCTTCGCCCTCACCGCGATCGTGCGCGCGGCCTGTGATCTTCTCCTGCAGGCGATTTGAGACATCCAACGGGTTTTCTTTCTTGTAGCTGGGATCATCCAGTTTCCGCTGATCCTGACGTTCCAGCTCGGAGACAATGGCCTCGTTGACCCGCCCTTTCAGGTACTCTTCTCCCCTACCCTCGGAGAATGCATGATTGATCGAGCGGATTTCGGCGCGTGCATCGCGGTAGATCTCAGAAGCATCTTTATACGCGGCCTTCATGTCGATCCGCGCCTGGTTCTCGCTGAGCGAATGCGCGTTCGCCAAGGTCTTAACATCTCGATCAAACCAGTTTTCGCGGGTCTGCTTGTCCACGTCGGCGCCATTGCGGATGCGCGAAAGAACCAGGTCGCCATTGATACCCATGGCTTCGAACCGCCCGGCCACCTTCCTGTCGGCATCCTTCAGCACAGCATTGGTGGCAGCAGCGCGCGGATCGTTTGCATCGGCTCGCGCCCTACCCTGTGAGCCTGCACGCTCTTGCCCGATGGGCTGAGTGCGCGTTGGATCTGTTGCATCCCGTTCAACTGCCCGGCGCTGGCGCGTCGGATCAACGTCATCGCGGCCAACCTCGATATCATCGTCCCGCTCCAGCCGCTTGCCAAAGAACATCCTGGTCTCGTCATCCATCAGCGGCTCATAGTCCCGCAGGACACGCGAAATCGCGGCCTCTGTCTGACCGCGTTTGTCCTCGTCTTCCATGGCCTCGGCCTTGGCGTCCATCCTCGTGATAAACTCACGGACATCAGTTCCAATGGCCTTCATCTCACCATCAATGGCCGGGGCTCGGGCCGGGTCCATCTGGTTGGCGACTTGCGTATTCATGTCGATTTCCTCTTTCTCAAGAACCCCGTCCGGCAACAGGATTGCAGCTGCGCCGAGTACAGCTTTGCTAAAGGTCCCAAGGGTCTCGGCACGCCCTGGGTATGCTGTTGTGAAAATCCCCTGCGAGACCCTGGCCTGATGTGACCGGAGGGTATCGCCCAGGGCGAAATATTCTGCGTTGCGCTGGTCTTTGAGCGATTGAAGTAGTTCCGGTGCAATCGGCGTCCGTCGGCCCCGACCATGATAAGGAAAGCCGGTGCGTGTCTCGGGGGCTGGTCGTTCGCGCAAGTCCCGGCCGTTGCGACGCGCGTGGATGCGGGCGCTGCTTTCATATTCCGGGGCAAGATTCCGGCTAAAGCGGCTGGTTGGGTTCAGAACAATTCCGACATCACGGGCAGTTTCCGCCTGCAGGTCGCGCAGCTCCTGCATGGTGATCCCAAAGCGCCCGAGATGTAGCGTCTTGCCGTCCTGGGCTGCGCGGTTGATGATCAGATGTGTATGCGGATAGTTCGTGTCCCTATGGTGGGCCATGGCGAATTTGTACTGCCCGCCATACTCTCCACCCGTCAGGCGATGTGCAAAGGTTTCAGCGGCCGCTTCTGCCGCATAGTGATCCGTGTCCTTCGGGTATGAAACAATAACATGGTAGGTATAGCTGGTGGTGCGCGCATCCATCCGTTGCCAGTCCTGAGCCCAGTCTTTTTGAATGGCTTTCAGCGCATCCATGCCATCCAGCAGTTCGCCTGTTTCGCCCCGTTCCGTAGTGATTGTGCCCTGCCGGGAAATATAGGCCAGCTGACCGCCCAACCGACCCGCAGAAGTCACACCACCGCTCGGCACGACTTTCACCACAGCCTTTTGCGTCAGCAGTGAGTTTGCAATGATGCCCGCTGGACCACCGGACAGGCTTTTGGTGGGCCTGGACGACTTCCGGCCGCCGGTGCCCTGCTGCGCGCCGGGCCGGGGTTTAAGGCTCGGCACCAATTGGAACTCTCCAAAAAGCGCATCCCAGGCGGGATCATAAGAGGCGATGAGACTGGTCATGGTGCAGTCCCAATATCAGGGCCAGCTGGGTCCGTTATCGCACCCGATTCACAGCAGGCTACAAAAAAGAGACGTCGCAAATGATCGGGTTTGGTTGCAAACCTGCTTATATGAAAGAGGTTTCCTGAACGCGGTACCCGATTGATAATCAGGTCTGAGTGCATCCGCCCGGTATCGTGGTGATGCACCAGAATAAATTCGTAACACCCGCCGAAACCACCACCAGTCAACTCGCGTGCAAAGTTCTGAGCGGCCACACTGGCAGCAAAAGGATCTGCATCAATCGGGTATCTGAGGTGAATGTGATAGGTAAATCTCGTTGCAGTCGTTTGCGCGTGCTTCCAGCTCGTTGCCCAAAGACGGGCACGCTCACGCAGCGCGTCCTTGCCACGATATGTCTGAAAGGTATCGCTGCAAAGGAACTCTCTGGCTTCGCTCTCAACAAATCTAAACAGCAACCCGAATAGACCGCGAGCGGATCTGACGCCTCCCCTGGCTATTACAGAGAGGGTCAACCCATATTCATGAAGGAATTTTGATGAGGCTGGCTCGATTTCGGAAAGCTTCCGTTCAAGGTTCGGCTCAGGTTCTTTGGCCTGGTCCAACACCCCAAAAAGCTGATCGCAAGCCGGATCGTAAGCGTCGATAAAACTGCTCATTTCTTTTGCTCCAACAAGGCTCGAACCTTTGGCGATGTGCGATGAGCGCGTGCTTCTTCGGCTTTTCTTTCCAGTTCCAGTGCCTCTGTCAGAGACCGGGTCTTTGCCACTTTGATGTAGTGTTCAATCAATCCCCGCAGTTCGTGGATCTCTTCGTCCATTTGGATCATCAGATCCTCGGTGCGTTTGTTCAGTCGGAATTTCCCGGCATTCGCCGCTTTGGCCATCTGGTTGAGATTGCCAGCCATGCCGCGCACTTGAATGAGATGTTGTTGGAGCTGAAGCAGCCGCTGCTCTTGAAGATTGGGAATACCAAGGGCCATCCGAATACAAACACGTACTAGCCCGGTCACGCTTCGAAGCTGCATGATCTTCCGACGTTCCTTTAGAAACGCCAGTTCGTCCTCGTCGAAACGCATAGTTGTAGTGACAGATTTGGGTACGCCTGACGGCATCGGGGCGGTTCTCCACGATCAGAAATCGTGCGAGGCCCCGGCAGACCGCGCGTATGTAGATTCATTTGTAAGTTGAATAAGTAGCCGACTGCAAGTCCTTAATTTGTCGATAGCACAAACTACAAAATCCCGCAAAGTATGCGTAGGATGCAGCCGATCCGTAGCGAGAGGCACCACCGTTTACCGCTTGCCGTCCATCACCAGCCGCTTGGCATCCGGCTCACATCAAACGCCTTTTCTCGGCCGCCAGTTGGCTCGTTAACATACACATGTGCCATCTCGCACCGACCCGCTGCCATAAGCCATTTGCCCGAATGTCGTTGACCAGTTGGCGTGTTGCAAATGTCTGAACCAAAACCCTTTTGGCTTTCATGAGGATCGACGGTTGATGATTGCTTAGAAAAGCAATAGCATTATTTTCAGCGCGGGTGCCGGATCGCGCGATAACTAGAAATCGCAAGCCCGGTTTTGGCACACCGCTGAGCGGCGTGACTTTCGGGCGCAGACCCGGAGACCAAATTGAAAATCTATGCAGCCGTAGACTCCAAGGGCGGAGCTGGAAAATCTTCCATGCTCGTCGCCTTCGCTTCCGCATTGCACCACCAGGGCAAACGTGTCCGTATCCTCGATCTGGATTCACAGGGTACACTCTCGGAATGGTTGAACCCCAGGAACGGACTGGAGCCGATTCCAACCGATGAGCTTCTGATCGAGGCGGGGCAATTTGCCAAAGAAGATGCAGAGAATGCGAAACTGGCTTATGCCCACATTCTTGAGGCAGAAAAGGCGGGGGGCTTTGACTATCTGCTGATCGACACCAAAGGCGAACCCAGCATGACCGCCGCGATGGCGATGGCTGTGGCCGACATGGTGCTGTGCCCGTCTGACGGCTCATCGGCAGAGTATAATCCGATCATGGTCACATACAGATCGTGCGAAGTTGCATTGAAGCAGATTGGCAGCGCGGCAGACCCTAAGGACAAATTCCGCATTGTGTTCACCCGGCAATCCATCGCGCAGTCAGCCGGCATCCAGAAAGGTAAGCAGGCGCTGGAAAAGCAGTTTACCTGCATTGGTGGCATTGCCGACTCTGCCGCAATGGACGACGCGTTGCGGACGGGAACCACAATCGGGCGTTTGATGCGCTTTGCCGAAGAGGCTGCGGAACACGCGGAAACGCAAACGGCCAGGTCGAATGCGCGGCGCATGGCGGATCGCTGCAACAAGGCGCTGAGCAATGCCGGCTATGTGCTCAACGCCATAAAGGAAAGCGAGGTGCATCATGTCGCGGCCTAAGAGCATAGATAGCCTGCTGGCGGGCTCCGCGTCGGAGATCGCGCCGACGGTGACGGATGTGAGCAAGCGGGAACAAACCGAACCTGCAGCCGAGCCAAAGCCCGAGCCCGCCGGACCGGCAAGGACTGAGCCGGTAGTAGAAATGGAACCAACCGCAAAACCTAGAAGGTCTAAATCGGTCATCACAGCACCAGAGCACGAGGCACCCGTCCGGTCTGAAGAGTTGGGCGCGGCAGGGCAACCGATCAGGGTTCAGATATCCACTTCAGATGGCAGCGAGACTGCCGCCGCGCTGGAAGAGGTTCGCAGCAACATACCTGCCGCCTTCCAGAAGAACTTTAACCTTGGAGCATTTTTCAAAGAGGTCTTGCGGGGCAACGACGCCGAAATCGCAGCCTTGATCCGAGCCCACCTGAATGGGGGAGCACAATGAGCAAGCGCAAAAAAACTACGAATGAAGTCAGGAACATCGTTCGTACTCCGATCCGATTTCAGATTTCGGCCCTTGAAGGCGGTGACGTCGAAAAGGAAATACTCGACCTGCTGGAAGATGTTCCACCTGCATTGCGAGCAAGTGTGAACGTCGGAAGGTTGTTCCGGCAAGTGATGTTGGAGAACGACAAAGAAATCGCCAAAATGATCCGCACGACGATAAAGGATCCAACACTGCATTGAACCTGTTTCGGTCTGTTGGCGCAAAGCCTTATCGTCACGCTGGCGGCAGGGGTAGCGCTGGCCGAGGGTTACCTACAGACTGACGCTGAGATTTTTAGTGTCTCTGCTTACAGCCTGCTTCGGTCAGGTCAATTTCACCCAAGGTTGAAATTGACCTCACTGGATAACCCTCGGCCCCGCCAGCGGAGGAGCCGTTTCAAAACTCTTGGGTCTGTGCTTGTTGTGAGGATTGAGCAAGCCAAGGAAAGACGAAGTTGACTCCCACTGTTGTAGCTCTGGTTTCCATTCTGCGTGGGCCTCGCGCTTGACGTTCTGGCCACCGCAGTTCGAGCAATGGACCGTAAAGGGGCGCTCATGCGCCACCCCCTTTCAATTCGGCCATTTTCTCGGTCAGCGTCCAAAGGGCGCGGTTCAGCGTCTTGTTTTGGTCGATCCCGGCAACAGCGCGGGTCCGCTGACGGCGGGTCCGACCATCGGCTGTCCGGACGCGTCCGCAAATCCCGCCTCGGATGACATTCTCCTGAACCACGTTGAACGCAGTCCACAGATCAGCGGCACGGTCGGCGTTTCGGCGCGTGCTGAGCAACCGTGTCGCATCAATCGGCGCGGGTTTTCTGTCGTCTTTATCAGCATCGGGAAAACGCAGTTGGTGTGCGGCTTCGGCCAAAATCTTCCGTTCAGCGTCGTTCACGGTGATGGCCTTGAAGTCTTGCACCTGCTCCGTGATCTCTTCGGCATCATCCAGAACAGTAAACGCGCCCTCGATGACTTCGGACACAGCATTTCCTGAGTGCCGTACTTTCACCTCGTTAAAGGTATCGCCCACCATCAGGCCATTTGCGCAGACAAACCGGAAATAGCCGGGGATCATCTGATAGCTGCTGGTCCCGTCATTGGCATTGACCAAAACAATTTCGAAGGACTCGCCGTCACTATTGGTGATCGAACGATGACGAAGCCGCAGCATGTGCTTGGTGAACGCGGCCTTGCCCGGAACACGGGTGTTCGCCTGCTGGGCAAAGAACGGGTCAAACCCCTCTTTCCGCAGCCCGTCCAGAACGTTCACGGTCGGAACCGGCACAAAGCGCTCAGAGCGGCTTTCGTGACCTTCGGTTGCAAAAATTGACGGGACAGCTTGGTGCAGCTGGTCGTTGGTCAGCGCCTCCCCTGTTACCAGTCCGCCGCATGAAATGCCCCGCATATAACGATTGTAAATCATCTGAAAACTCCTCTGTGGCGAAGCGAGTACCGATGCTCCCCGGCCTATCCGCTTGTGGTTTGGTTTGTTCCATCGGGTCACGGAAACGACCCGATGGCCTGAACATCAGTCACCCTCGCCCACCCGCGTTTTTCCCGGCGAAGGAGGGGGGCCGATGGAAAAGATCCGGATTTGATCAGAGGACTGGGGGTCAGGCTGAAAAACGGAAGGTTTGCGCGCATTGCGCGTGAAAGCCGTTTTCCTGCTTGAGGCGCATGGGACAGAGAAATGTGAGCCGCGCCCTGGCGTGGGTCTCTCTTTGCGCCTTCCCCTTGGACCGGATCAGATACGAGAGCTTTTCGGCCCCCTGACGTTCGGGAAAACAAGCACCGCAGACCGCTCGTCGGTCTGCGCTTTGCTCGATGTCTATCGAGCGTGGTCCTTGCAAAAGGCAAAGCGAACGGGCGTCACCCGAAGGGCCGAAACGGACTTGACCAGGCGACTTGCGGCCGCGGTGAAAGCTGGCTCGGTTGAGACAGGTTTCACAACACCCGGGCCGCAGGGAGAATGGGCATGTGTGGTTCGGGGTGTAGGCCGGCAAGGCCGGCTGGAGCCTAGCACGCGGTCACGCGCTTAAAGCGCGGGATTTGCCCACTACCAATATGTCAGGTATGTGGACCAAAGCTGACATGGAAGTGTTTTCCTTGCTATGCATTTCAAAAGGAATTGCCCAAAGGCTACAACGATGCCGGCACCACTCGGACGAATAGTGATCTATACTAAGAAAATCGAGCAAATGGTCGAGTTTTATGCTGAGCATTTTGGCTTTTCAGTTTCTCGTGCCGAAGGCGACCGCATTACCGAGTTAAAGCCACAAGCCGCTGGTTCTACGATACTTTTGCACCCTGCTTCAGCCAAACAAAAAGAAGGACAAGTTCTTGTGAAACTTGTGTTTGACGTGAAGGACGTCGCGGCCTTTTGCGAAGCCGCCAGTAGAAATGGTTTGACGTTCGGCAAGATTCATCAGGCTGATGGCTACGTTTTTGCCAACACCAAGGACCCTTCGGGAAATTCAGTTCAAGTGTCCAGCAGAGCGTTTGCACAGAGGTAGTTTGGGCTCAATCCAGACCTTTGTGTCGGCTCAACCAGACGGCGCCTGTAGTGATGCGGCAGATCCGCGACCGTACTGGAGCCGGAGCACAGGAAAGGGCGACTTGTGCCGCCCTGCCCTCAGGTTATTCGGTCACGCCGTCCTCGTCATTCCGTTTTGGGAAAGCCACCATTTCAACGCTGGGGAACATGCTGTGTTTGACGGTGATCGACTTGATTTCGCCGGAAACGTCGTCGGTGTTTACAAAGAGAACCCCGCAGCGGTCCCAGTAATTCGTGCCATCTTTTTCGCCGGCTTTGACGTTCAGCTTCAGAGTTTGAGTTGCCATTGTTAGATCCTCGCTTTTGAGTGTTTCGATGAACATGGCTTTTGCGGGCACGAAGGGGATGTCAGCGGCTAATTTGTTTCGCGATGCAAAGCCGGGCTTGCCCGGCTGCGGAAAATAGCCGTTGAAGCTGCTGATCTGTTGCCAGATCAGCAGCGCCAAACCCGACTGCTCGCATATGTTCATCTTGAAGAAACACGGGGAGCGAGGATCTTCATGGCAACGGGTTGAAGACTGTCAGACCGGATTAGTGGCACGAACTATTGGGAACGATGCGCGCGAAAGGCTAGAACACCGATCCACTTCTGATGGCGGCGAAACCAAGTCGATCTATCACATTCTCATAGTTCAGATCCGCGAGTTGGTGGCCTTCCCGAATTGGAATGACATTTAGGAGAATGGCACCGCGCGTGGTGGCGCAGGTCGCCCTTTTCTATAAGCGGAGGCGAAGGGTTGTGTTTGTCCTGGCAACACGGTTCGGGGATGCTCCGGCCGCAGTGACGGCCGTCACAGCGAAGCGACCAGTCGGGCCGGCACATGGGGCAACGGCCCCAGGTGCCAAGCGACACCAGAGGAACATCGACGCTAGCGCAGTGGCAAAAGAATGACCCGACGATGCGGGCCACCAGTTTAACCGAAGGAAAGTCTCAAGGTATTGAAGTCAGGCTAACGCTTACGCGCGCGATCGACAACGCCGTCATGCGTGATGGCCGCAATGCGGTCGTCGGTACGTCGGGACATTTCGACCCCGTCGCCGGTCATCATGGCCTCTGCGTGCGGTGTCCATTTGAAAATGCTGCCATCCGCTTCAACATGGGTTTCATCCTCGGCGGACCGGCGTTTGATCGACCCGTCATGCCGGATTTCAATGATCGTGTTGTCAGCCATGCGGACGGTCACTGAATGATCGTCCATCGCAACACCCTGCCACCATTTGTCCGCATCACGGCGCACAACGATCCGGCTGGGATGCAGCTTGATTTGCACATCCTGGGTGTCTTCAGCATCAGCGGCCTTGACGACAACAATGGCCTCCTGCTCGGTGACATCACCATGCAGAGATGCGCTGCCGTTCTTCGGCGGCCAAAGTTTCGGCTCCTCGCGTTTGCGCTTTTTCTGGTCCTTGTGGAACGCGATATACATCTGCGCAGATTTCCACACGCGGCGGATTGCGCTCTCTGTGACGGTTGGCGTGGTGACTTTGGTCATGTTTGCCAGTCCTCATGGATCAGGTTTTCAACCCGACGAAACTCTTTGACGTTGTTGGTGATGAGCGTCAGGGATCGCGAAACCGCCTGCCCTGCAATCAACAAATCATACGCCCCTATCGGCGTGCCTTTTTTGTTCAGATCAGCGCGGATCAGGCCAGCGGCTTTCGCATCGGCGGCTGACAGGTCAAGCACTTCAAACCTGAGCGCATCCACACGCGCCACATTCTCAGCAACCTTCGCGCTTTTGTATGCGCCCCAATAGAGTTCATACATGACGACAGAGGGAACGCCGAAATCGCTAGGCACATGCTCAGACAATCGGTCAATCAGACTGCTATTGGCCGCGATGATCCCAATGACGGCGTTGGTGTCGAGCAAGAACCTCACTTGAACACATCCAGTTCCGGGCGGTCCTGCGGCGGCACATCTTCCTCGGCAGCCCGCGCGGCATCCTCATCGAGCGGACCCAGCTTGTGCAGCTCGTCCAACCACTCCCAATCGTTTTCGATGGGTTCAAGAATGACCTTCGAGCCTTCGGCCCTGATCCGCACTTCATCGGTCTTGAACCGGAATTCTTTCGGCAACCGAACCGCCTGAGACCGGCCGGTCATGAACACTTTTGCAACCGCTGTATCTGGCATTGTCACCTTCACTTGATATCTATCATTAATATATATTATCTTACCGCTCCATTCAAGGCAAAGCTGCCTGAAGCCCACCTCTATCGGCTGTTTTCCGTGTTCGTTTTCAACCCATTATCGCCTGCAGAAAAGTCATCGGTGTGGCGGGGCGCTTGCGCGCCCCGCCTGCGGTTTTTAGGCCATGCCCTCGGGCACCCATGTGGCGATCCGCTTCTCGACCGCTTTGCTCAGCTTCATCGCCTCGCGGGTCTCAGGCTCATTGAACAGCGCATGCAGCTTCTTGCGCTTGTCGCCAACCTTAAGGCTTTCGAAGGTGTTCACCTGATAGTTGCCAGCCTTCAAACCCAGCACGGTTTTCCAGGTGTCGTTGAGGTAAGGCCCTGCGATGCGGCTAAAGAAGTTGTCGAAAGTTGGCGTCCAGACCGCGCGAATGTCGGTCTTGACCTCTTTGTCGATCAGGGCTTTCAGTGTCTTGTCGCCGCCGCTGAGAAGCGCCGCCAGATGCCGGATCAACTCAGACTGTACGTGGTCGTCACCCTTCTTGCGGAACTTGCGGAATTCCTTCGCCAAATCGCGGTCAAAAGCATCACCGTCCCATTCGGTCGGTGTGGTCAAGCGCCCATCCAGTGCGTAGCCGCTGGCCTCGGTGGTCGGCCAGTTCGGTACAGCGCTTGCGTTCAGACCGATGGGATTACCGTATTTCGCCCCACCTGAAACCTGAAAGGCCAGAAGGGCAAGGATCAGATCGGGGTTGTTGACCGCCGCATGTTGCCGTGCGCCCGTGACAACCCGTTTCAGATCATCGACAAGAGCCTGTGACATGCGCGGTTTACTGGATGTGTCGGCGCTGCTGTCGGATTTTTTGTGCTTCGACACGGCCAACACACCGACGGCAATCGCCGCCTCTTTGTCCTCGGGCTTGACCAGTCCTTCGACAACACTCAACTCGCCCGAATTGCTGACATGCAGGATGATCCCGGCGCAGTCTTTTTGAACGTCCCTATATTCTCCATCAAGAATGGTTTGCAGCGCCTGCAACTCAGCCTCGCCTGCCTCGTCCAACACTTCCGCCTCTGCAAGCTCGGCCAGTTCGTCATAACGCTCGGCCTGTTCCTCGGTCAGGTCTCCTTGCTCGGCATAGATGCGGGCGCATTTCATCTGGTCGATATCGTAGCCGCCAAAGTAGCTGGCATCGACAACCTCAGCCCATTTCCAACCTTGTTCCTGCCGGATCGTGCGCGCGGCCACTGCCAGCTTGTCGGCGAAACATTGGTCAAGGATTGCCTCATCGTCCAGCAGGGTCTTATCGGCAAAGAGGTCGCCAGACACTCGGCCACCGGCCTCCTTGTAGGCATCCAGACCGACATACTTTGCCCGCCGATCCGACGCGCTGACCGCATCCGGTTTCAGCATGTTCTTGATCTGGTATTCCGACAGGTGGCCTTTCCGGGCCTGTTCCAGCACTTGCAAAATCAGGTCGGCATCGTCGCAGATCGTAAACGCAGCAGCTTCGCCAAGGTTGATTTCGGTGGCAGCAAGTGCGTCGATCACTTGTTCCGGCAGGCCCGCCAGTTTCAGGCGCTTGTAAACATGCCCTTCGGTCACAGCAAAGGCGCGCGCGATGCCAGCGGCAGGCGCACCGGCCTTGTCCATCTTACCATAGGCGCGGATTTCCTCGGCGGGGGTCAGGTTCTTACGGGTGATGTTCTCCGCAGTCGCCCATGTCTGCGCCGTTTCGACATCCGGCGCGATCATCACCAGCGGGTTCGCCAGTTCGGGGCGGATGCTGGCAAGGTTGTCGTGTTTCTGAGCCAGATATTGCAACGCGCGCAGGCGACGCCCACCGGCCACGATTTCAGCACCGCCCTTGTCGTCGGCCAGACCGGCGATGCTCTGGATCAGGCCAACAGTCCAGATGGACTCCGCCAATTCAACTACCTCGGCCTCTGATACGGTCTGACGCGGGTTGATCGGGGAAAGTGTCAGCGAAGCCAGTGGAAAGCGGGCTTCGGTTGCGGTGATATTGGTTTGCTTAGTCATAGGGGTAACCCTTTTCTCATGGTGAAGTTTCGTGGTAAGGGTGCCCTACCCCTGTTGGGGTAGAGCGAGGCCGCTTAGGCGGCGGCGTGTTTCTTCAAGAAGGCGCGGGCGATCTTGGTCGAAAGGCTGCCCTTCTTGAGGTTCTTCCAAGCCAACTGACGTTGACGCTCAAGGGTGTATGGGTTCATGTTCTCACCTCCTTTCCTGCGCGGGTTGCGCATCCAGCCCCGACCGCATGGCCGGGACCGAACTCAATAATCGCTGGGGAAAAGAATGGTCAGGACGCGGCGCGTCTTGCTCAAATCGGTGGGGGCCGGTGTCCCGTACTGATAGGTCTCATCGTACAGATCGATTTTGAACCAGACTTTGCGACCCATGATGTCCATGAACCCCATCTCATGGGTGCCGTGGGGATCGTTGTCCTCGGTGAAATCGTCATAGGTGGCGATTTGGGCCAGACAGGCCGCGACAAAGATTGGACCCATGTTGTCGATGGCGGTTGTTTGAACAATCATTCCCTCGCCGCCTTCCGGTTGACGCTTACGGAAAGCGTCATTCTGCTGAGCGATAGGGGCATAATCGACCTGACCGGGCTCAACGGTCTGTTGTGTGGTTGCAGCCATTCTTGGCCTCTCTTTCGTGGTGATGCGGTGGCCGATCTGCGCCCGGCCTCACCGCCCTTGTTTCGGTTTGTTCCATCGGGTCACGGAAACGACCCGATGGCCTGAACATCAGCCACCCGCACCCCACCGCGTTTTTCCCGGCGAAGGAGGGGGGCCGATGGAAAAGATCCGGATCTGATCTGAGGACTGGGGGTCAGGCTGAAATCGGGCAAATTTTGGAGGGGCCCGCGCGCGCGTGGGAGGAACCGGGATTTTCGCGATTTCTGCTTGAGGCGTACAAAAAAGAGAAATGCGAGCCGCGCCTAGCGCGGGTCTCTCTTTGCGCCTTCCCCCTGGACCGGATCAGATACGAGAGCTTTTCGGCCCCGCAACGCTCGGGAAAACAAGCGCAGCAGACCGCCCCGCGGTCTGCGATCACAGTAAGTGTAATGCCAGGGCCGGGGTGAGCGCGCGAGGCGCGTCGATCCCCAGCCCTGTCTACCGGATCATGTGAGCCGCGCGCCGCGCGCGGATCTCACAGGTCTCTGCGAACAGCAGCAGCTCGCTGCTCAGTCGCAAAAAAGCCAAGTCGTTTTGGAAAAACCTTCACGCCGCCACAAGGCAATTTGCATCGCTCTTGCACCAAAGGAGCGCCTTGAAGGCAATAGGATAGTACATAATGGCAAACAGTTCGGCCAAGCCAGTCGTCGAACACCTTGTGACTTACAAATTTGGAGAACTCACATGAATTTCATACAGCTGATTGTCGGCATTTTGCTCGGGGCCCGCCGGATCTATGGATCTCGCCCATTCAACCAAATGCCCATCGGCTTCCATTACTTGATGACACCTTGCGTAGGCCTAATTGTGTTTCTCCTGACCACAATGTTTGGCAGCACGTTCGCTGCATACGCAAAACTTCTGCAAACACAGGATCTAGACAGCTTTCTTACGCCCCAGGGGATAGCAGCCACGATCTTAGTGGGTATTTTGGGTGCTCTTACATTCGGATATAGCCTGACGTTTGCCAGACACTGGAAGGTGTTGATTGACCACGGATTGAACAGACCAGGTCGGGAAGTAAGTTCTCAAGCCGCAGGGAGAGACGAAGGGTTCCAATAGATGTTCGATCGCCCGGGAGTCGAAGCGGTTAAGCTGCTGTTTAGAAACCATTGAGCAATCCGTTCGCACTAAACGAAAACTCTTCTTCTTTTCCAACAATGACATGATCATGAATGAGAATACCCATGGTATCGCAGGCGTCTTTAATTCGCTCTGTCATAGTTATATCCGATTTGCTTGGCGTTGGATCACCAGAAGGATGATTGTGTACCAGAATGAGCGAGCTCGCGTTTAACTCCAACGCACGTTTGACAACCTCTCGCGGATAGACCGGCACGTGATCCACTGTTCCCCTTGCCTGTTCATCATCAGATATTAGGACGTTCTTTCGATCCAGGTACAAAACACGGAACTGTTCGACCTCTCGATGTGCCATGGCTGTTCGACAGTATGTCACCAGGGCCTCCCACGACGACACAACATCTCTCTGCATGACCTTGGCCTGAGCCATTCTGTGTCCGAACGCTTCCACAACCCTGAGATGGTAGAAAACCCAATCATTGGCCCCTTCCACTTTTAAAATTCGGTGCTTTGATGCGGCGATGACCCCATTTAAGTCGCCGAACTCCGCGAGTAACCTCTTTGCCAGTGGTTTCACGTCGATCCTTGGAATTGCGTTAAACAGCAGCAGCTCCAACAACTCGTACTCCGGCATGGGCGCATGTCCGCCATTCAAGAAGCGGGTACGCAATCGTTCTCGGTGCCCCCAATAATGAGGCCGCTTGGCCCCGTCATCACCTCTGACAAATCCACCACCAGCCGCGTTCTCGTGGGACAGTCGATCTCGACTTACATAAGGCGGAGAAAACGCAGGTTCGGTGATGGTACCAGGTGGCGGAATCCGCGTGTTCAACTCCTCCAGACCTCGCAATTCTTCCTCCGAAAAACCGCTTTGTCCGTCATACTTGACCAGTTTGCCGTATCGGTTTCGGTCACCAGCAATGACCCGTTTTACATGATTGACCAATTGGTTTTTCATTACCGCATCCAAGACACTTGTTTGTGTCACAAACATGCGAAATTTTTGGTTAATGATCCGTAAATTTAGCCTCTGGGTCACAGGTGTATTGCCGGGGTCGCTTCCGTGAGCCGCTTCTCGTTACACCCCCGGTGAAACGCATGACTTGCCCACGATCGCGTTATGTCAATTGGTCGAAGGGTGAGCACATACAACATGCACTCAATGCGGCGCTTGTAGGTCACACCGGCATACAAGAGAACCGCATTCTACCGCCTAGCACCGCTTTTGCTCGATTGCATAGAGATGGACAGTGCAGTTGGGTAAGTCCGGTGGAGCAGGAAACCTCACTCGACTCTACAAAGGCAACCGAAACCCGACGATCCGGGCCACCCCCATGAGTGGCGCACGAGAGACATTCGCCGCTCATCACATCGCTGCGGTCGCAGTTCGATTTACGCCATTCACGGCACCCGCAAAGCTGGGTCCAATATGGATCGTTCAGTTCGAAAACACGAATTGCCCTTCGACGGCGCTCGAATACGTGATCGAGTCGATTAGTCTATTGTCACTGTCTCGCAGTTCGATCGTATCCCCGGTATTCGTCATCGCCATGCGCTGGCCGTCACGCCTTATCGTAATCGAACTGTCAGGAGCAATCGTACCACTCAGTTCCCAATGGGAACCTCCACGGTCGACCAGCCGCCACCCGTCTAACGAAACCTCCGACGAACCTTCATTGGTGATTTCCGCCAGCTCGTTCTGGTTTTCGTTTCCTGCCGGGTTGGGAAGAATGCTCGTCAAATTGATTGTCTGGGTTGAGGCCCCGGCACCGTCCGACAGATCAAAAAACGCGACTATCGGATAGTGGTCACTGACGAAATCTGCTGAGCCGATCACTTCTCGCATGTCATGATCAACAGAGACGCTATCCAACTTCGCGTGCAGGTTTGGCGACACAAGTATGTGGTCAATCGATGTTAGCTCATGTGGGCGATCGACAATGCCGTCTTCGTCTTGATCCCAGAAAGCGGTATATCGCAGACCTTTCGGAATATCTCCGCTCAAGTTGATCAGATTGTCAGAGCTGTCATTCTGCTGCATCTTTTTCAGAATTGGCAAAACGGAACTGATCGGAGTGCTGTCAATGTGGTCGCGAAACCCGGTTTCGCCATCGTAGTCATTGAAGTCGCCAAGCACTACCGCCTCGCAGTCCGCGCATCGATGGGCTCTCACAATCTGCCTCGTCGCATCAGCTTGAGCCTGACGGTCCCATCGACGCGATCTGTCATCAGGGCGGGATAGATAATGTACACCAACGATCAACAGCTTTAGGTCGCCGACATCAATACGCGCTCTGTACTGTTTGGTCAGCCGCTTTCGAGTATTGCCGCTCTCACCGAATTGATCGTCGAAGTGGATTTGACCGTCGACCGGATCAATCTTTGTCAGAAGCGCCACATCCTGCCCAGTAAACGTGTCACCGCCTTGCGCAAAGAACACGTTGTAACCGCGCCCGTCCAAAAACTCTGAGTTAAGGTGGGCAACTGCGGCTTCGTTTTCGACCTCGACAAGATTGATGATGTCTGGATTGTGTCGCGCGATTACTTCCGCGATTGCCTCCATATGTTCGTCGGCCTCTGTTGGCGAGTTTTTCCAGGGGATCGCCGCGTCGATTTGGCTCGACCCATCTTCCGGCGCACGCCCGTCCCACATGAAGTAAGTATTGATGGTCATTACCACCAGCCGATCTTTGTCAATCCGTCTGTCGTCAGCATTTGCGATTGTTGTCAGTGTGAAGAAGAGTGCGAAAGCGATTCTAAAGATCATGCTGGTTCCCGGAAATAGCTACTTGAAATGCAGGCAGGCTAACGCCGCACGTAACACCAGAGCAAGAAAAAATCGCATTGCATTTCGCGGCCACTTCAAGCTATCGGCAATCGGCCATTCACTAACAAAAACAATCTCATGCGCTCCCGTTTCTGGTTACCAAGTTGGTTTTTGATATTAAATCAAATACCTTAACACAAAAGAGATCGCCCCAATTGTAATACTCCAAACGAGCATAGTTCGTATCGCCTCCCTAACACCTTGGCCGAGCGAACGGCGTGGCGTATGCGCGAAAGTTATATCAGTGTCATAGTCGGTAACCCTGCCCGTCCCACCGCAGGACATACAGCCCTTTCTCAAAAGGCCAAAACAGGAGCATGTAGGACATGTTTTCTTCATATCACACTGTCACTCACTGTCTCAAAGTCGCAGAAGCCGGCTTGTCCCTCGGCTCAAGTCCTGAATAGTCACTATCCGAGGTTCGGAAGCAGCCTATTGCTTAATCGGGTTGTATCACAATAGTTGAAACCTCCAGGGACACACATGCAAAATACGTGCCCCCTGGATGCGCTGATGCCTTTCACAGCGCACTATTGTTTGTCGAAATTCTGAGATCGATCGCCGGGTGTTTCTGATAAACATTCAAGCCGTGGTAGTCCCCGCCCGAGATCAAACACTGTGTTACCGAGAATGCGATGCAATTGATAGCGATTGCGCGTGTAGCCCGGACATTCCAAAGACCAGAGCAGAAAGGTAGAGGTTGTTTTCGGCATATTGCGCTAGACAGTCAGCGTTTTCACACAGCCGCGGCTCAATCCGGACCTCGTTGCTGTTCACACAGCGGCCCAAAGCAGACCTCCACCACCTGGTCGAGATGCTGCGGCGCGGCCCGTTGAACCGGCCATTCGCTGCAAACGCAAAATCTCGAAGTTTGCGAAATCACAGGATGCGGGACGAAGCAGCCTTTGAAGGGCCGGAGATAAATGTCAGCTCTGAGGGAAACCGCAATCAAGGTTCTTCGAAGCTGACAGATTAGACCTGTTGCAACTTCTCGCTCGCTGACTTGTTATATAGATCAAACAACTCAGGGTCTAAGGCAACATGGGAACTGAACTAAAGAGCATTGCTCAAGAGGACCGGAATAGGTTGGAGCACATGTTCCAGTTCTACCTATACGACATGTCCGAATTTGCCGGTTGGCCGATCTCCACAAACGGTATGTACGCCTACCCAGACGACTTGCTTGCTCAATACTGGGAAAATGCAGACCACCACCCATACTTTATTTTAACAGACGACGAAGTCGCAGGTTTTTGCCTTGTCAGACCCTCTCCAATCGATCATCGCATTTGGGATGTTGGGCAGTTTTTCGTTCTCAGAAAATTCCGGGGCAAAGGTGTAGGACGCCTAGCATTTTCTCTGTCACTTCGAGGACGTAGCGGACAGTGGCAGGTGCGGGTCTTACCGGAAAACTTGTCGGCATATCAGTTTTGGAGGACTGCTATCGGCAGGCTCACTGATGGCGCGTTCTCTGAGATTGAGAAAGAGTACAGCGGCCAAACTATGACGTATTTTTCATTTTACTACGAAGAGTGAAAAGTCTTTGGACAATAGCTTTGAAGCGCGAACCGATCAGCAAAACAGCCGTTCATGCAACTTGCGGCATCGGTCACTCTGGGCTCTATGCAGACCTCGGAGAAGACGCAGCATGGGCTCCTGCCTCGTTCTCCACGACACATCCACGGCCCGAAGCAGACCTTGAACAGAAAACTGAAATGCCGCGTTAGCAGCCCGTTTTGCCGACACTCGCTGCGGGTGCACAGTTTTGATACAGTTCTTATAGTTACCTGGGGCGGTCTGGCTCGTTGGGGTTGCGTGTAATCAAGTTTTCTATTTCGCTCATCACTTCAACCGGCAAGGCACCAAAGGTCAGTGCTCCTGAAATGCCCTCCATGTGTTCTTCTGTCCGAGCGCCCGGAATCGGTACGTATGTTTCTGATTGGCCCCATATCCACCCGAGAGCCCCTTGAACAAGCGTTCGACCATTGGTGGTCAGCAAATCCCGAACCGCTTCGAGCTTTTGCATGAAATCAGGGTTTACCCTTCCATCCGAATAGTACTCCATCCAGCTTTCACCTGATGCGCGCACGTCGTCCGGTGCCATGACACTGTTCTGATCGTACTTGCCCGAGAGCAACCCCATCGCAAGAGGTGAGCGGATAAGGGATAATAGCCCCTCCTCTCGGACAATCTGTTGCATGCGGGGCGCGTCGAAAAAGACGTTCAACACGTATTCCACCGCCTCAAAACCATCTCGGGTTGAGGCCGCCCGGGCATTTTGTGAATGGTCGGTGCTTCAACCATAGGCGCGCAACTTGCCGGCCTCTTTCACCCGGTCCAACTCGTCAAACACCGCCATGGCCTGAGCAATGGGCATATCGTTCACATGCAACAGCAAGAGATCGATCCGATCCCGTTCCAGCCGCGACAGGCACCCATCTACAGCAAGGCCAACCTGATCCGGGGTGAAAGGGTCAAACGAAATCTGCTTGCTTGCCTCATCGATCCCAACCCCGATCTTTGTGACAATCAGGGCGTCGGGCCGGTGCATTAGCGCTTTGCCCAACAAACGTTCCGAATGCCCCGCGCCATAGGCGGCAGCGGTGTCAAACAATGTGATCCCACCATCCAATGCGGCGTGGATCGTACGAATCGAGGTTTCGTCGTCTGATCGGGTATAACCCAGAGACTGTTCGCCCCAATACATCTTGCCGCCGATCGGCCAGCATCCCATGCCAAGGGGTGAGATTTCGGATTCGAGAAAGTTCATCTTTGGACCCCGTGACTGATCCTTCAGAAAAAACGCCATCAAAGTCTTTTCATCAACAACACAGAATGTAAGCTTTATTTCATGAATGAAAGCAACTTTGACTGGGACAACCTGCGGCTTTTCCTTGCGGTCGCCAGAGCAGGCGGGCTTGGGCCAGCGGCCGAACAGACCGGCAAGAGCGCACCCACCCTGGATCGACGCATGATCGAGCTTGAGCGTAACCTGGGAACTGAGCTGTTTCACCGCAAACCGCGAGGGTATGACCTGACCGAAGACGGGCAAACGCTGTTGAAAAAGGTAGAAAGCATCGAGGCGCGCGTCATACCTGTCACAGACAGCAGCCTTGCCAGCGCACCACCTTTGGTCAAAATCTCGGCCGGGACGTGGGTAACACGGGTTTTGATCAGCGCGGTCGGAAGGCTTACCGGATCAATGCCGGTTCGGCTGCGCTTCATCTCGTCAGAAGAGGTGTTGAAGATCGGACACCGGGAGGCCGCGATCGGCATTCGAAACCACCGACCAGAAGAGATCAACCTGGCGGGTCGCAAGATCGGGCGCGTTCGGTTTGCGGTCTACGCCACGGATGAAAGCGTTTTGACCTGGGCTCGGGTCATGTCCAATACACCTTCGGCAAAATGGCTGAGGGCGCATTCGCAAAAGGACGACGCCATCGAAGTGACTGCGCCGAAAAATGCGCTGGAGCTTGCAAATGCAGGGCTGGCCCGGGCGGTTCTGCCCACCTTCATCGGAAACACGCAGCCGGGTCTGAAACCAGTCTCACCCCTGATTGATGATCTGGAACATGATCAGTGGTTGGTCACACATCATGAAGACCGATTTCTTCCAGAGGTGCGGCATGTCATTGACCGCACCCATGCCGTGATGTCGGAAGCTTGTGAAAACGGGTGAACAGAGGCTGCAGATGCCTATTCACCCAACCGTTCCATCAACCTCGCATATGCTGTCTGGCCGCGCCGAAAGGTCGGCAGACGAAAGAACTCGTCCGGGGCATGTTGGTTTTCATCCTCATGTCCGAACGCAAACATGACCGCATGTAAACCCAGTTCGTCCAGCAAGGTCGACATCACAGGGATCGAGCCTCCAACGCGGGTTTTGTACGCGGGTTTGCCATAAACCTCTTCGAGGACCTGTCCCGCGATCGCGGTTGCGTTGTGTCCGGCCGGTACGAGGAAAGGGTCCGCACGACCGGGATTGCGAGATACCTGTGCCGTCACACCAGGCGGGCAGTGAGCTTCGACATGGGCCGAGATCAAGTCAAAGACCTTTTCGGGGTTCTGATTGGCAACCAGGCGGCACGTGATCTTGGCCGAAGCAACTGCGGGCAAAACGGTCTTTGTGCCTTCCCCCTGCCAACCGCTGGTCAGCCCGTTGACCTCAAGGGTTGGACGTGCCCACAGGTTTTCACGCGTTGTGTATCCCGGTTCACCCAGCGTCGCTGGGGCACCTGTCTGCGCCAGATAGGCCGCCTCATCCCAGGGCACCCGTGCAATTGCCGCGCGGTCTTCATCCGTCAACGCGACGACATCGTCGTAGAAGCCATCCACCGTGATCCGACCATCGGTCGATTTCATACTGGCCAGCAACTGGGCCAGTGCCATCGCCGGGTTTGCAACACCGCCGCCGTGCATACCAGAGTGCAAGTCCGATTTCGCACCTTGAACCGAGATCTCAAGCGAAGTGAGCCCTTTCAGCCCCAGAACCAGTTGCGGCGTCTCGGTGTCCCACTGACTGCCATCGGCCGAGAAGATCATATCAGCCTGAAGCCGGTCGAGATTTGCCTCGATAAAGGGCGGCAGGTCGGGGGACCCGATCTCTTCCTGGCCTTCAAAGAAAAACCGCACATTGACAGGCAATTTCCCGGTCTCCGCCAGCAAAGCCTCGGCGGCCAGGATCGGGATAAACATGGCACCCTTGTCGTCGGTTGCCCCACGCCCGTAAATCCGATCCCCGCGGATCGTCGGCTCGAACGGAGGCGAGGACCATAGCTCAAAAGGTTCAGCCGGTTGCACGTCAAAATGACCGTAGATCAGAATGGTAGGCGCATCCGGTCCAGCATGCAGCCAATCGGCACAGACCACCGGATGTCCTGCCGTCTCCATCATCTGAACGTTTTCCATGCCCGCCGCGACCAACCGGTCAACGACCCACTGCCCGGCCTTTCGAACATCGCCCGCGTTTTCGGGTTTGGCTGACACCGATGGGATACGAATGAAGTCGCACAGCTCTTCGACAAAGCGCGATTGGTGTGTGTCGAGATATTCGGTCCAGCTCATTCCATGTCCTCTCTGATGCTGGCGCTTAACTTACGAAACTGGACGTTGCCCGCAAGTTCTGAGGAGGGCAACCTAATACTCGTAACAGCCCGACATGGTCGATGATACTAGCCGGCCCTTTCCTGCCGTTGGTCACGGAGTTCCGTCGCCGCGGTGCAACCCTTCGAAGCAGCCGTTCGCTGCGCTTGGTATTTCGAGCAGTCATGAACTCCCAGTTCGTCGGACAAACTGAGCTTTCGCAGAACGACATCATTGATCGAAGCCAACCCTTTCGACCTGTTCGTAAGGGCTGCTTTAGTTGCAATAGTGTTGACGCACTAGAGCGTTTCAAGCACTGATTGCGGCTATAGTTTAGATTGCAATTTTGACTTGGTTGAGCATGCCAACTTACCTCCAGGGCCTCGCGGTCCAGTTCTACCGGGGCATCGGTTCCGAAACTCAATACATTGCGCCGTTCTCGGGGGTAAATTTCTTTGTTGGGCCGAATAATGCAGGGAAGTCGATTGTCCTTAATCTGATTAAGGACCGGTTGCCAACGATTGATGATGTCGAACTGGAACAAGATTCCAGTGAAGCTTCACAATCGTGGGAAGATCAATTTTTGGGTAATGAGCGCGGAGAGTTCAGGGTGGCCATTGGCTTGACACCCGCGGCTATCGCTGAACCCTATTATAGGTCCCTTGGTCAAAAGTTGGACTTACGATCAGTAGAAGAACGAGCAATGCTGGAAAGGCTATGTGAACCACTCAAGAGAAATGGCTGCATTTGGATAAAGCAAGCTGAAACAAAGTCGAGATGGGCTCATTTTGAATCATTCGACAGAGCTGAGGTTGCAGAAACTTGGAGTCTTTCGGAATGGCAAGACATGAAGCGTCTGCGTCTTCCGGAGATAGACAATATGGTTGTTCACCGAGGGCAAGATGCTGTCGCGAATTACGTTTATGCTGTTCCAAAACTACTAGACAGTCTTGTGCGACTACAGAGTGAGTTTGCAACAGATCGTTTTCTAATTCCAGCGAAGCGAATTATTGGAAATGATGACAATGCAACCGGTGATCTATCGGGGCAATCATTGGTCGTCGAACTCGCCAGACTAAAAAATCCAGACTTTAGGCACTATGAAGAGGAAATGGGGCTTTTTGATCGGATAGAGAGATTCCTTCAGGCCGTAATCGACAAACCAGGGGCAAGGCTAACCGTTCCGGATCACAAACGATATCTACAAGTGCAGATTGATGGCAAGACATTGCCACTTTCATCCTTTGGGACAGGAATCCACGAAGTCATTCTCATCGCAGCCTTCTGCACAATCCACCAAAACGTCATTATGTGCATTGAAGAACCCGAGATCCATCTTCATCCCTTGTTGCAGCGTAAGCTGATTAGATACCTGCAAGAGAAAACAGAAAATCAGTATTTCATTGCGACGCACTCGGCGGCTTTCATTGATACGCCGGGCGCATCTGTCTTTCGTGTGCATAATGATGGGGTGCAGAGCTATGTGACGCCAGCGATACTGAGAGGCGAGAAGCACCAGATCTGCGACGATCTCGGCTGTCATGCATCTGACATTCTGCAAGCCAATGCCGTGATTTGGGTCGAAGGGCCATCTGATCGAATTTACATCCGCCATTGGTTGAAGGCCGAAAGTCCTGACCTGGTTGAGGGCGTTCACTACACAATCATGTTTTATGGCGGTGGACTGATTAGCCATCTGAGTGCAGATGACACTGCACTAGACGGTTTCATTAGGTTGCGTGACCTAAACAGGAATATTGCAGTCGTGATTGATAGCGATAGAGATAGCTCAGGTGCGCGCCCAAAACCCGCAGCGCACCGATTGAAGGAGGAAATGTCCAAGGACGGGGGCATTGTCTGGATTACGAAGGGTCGCGAAATTGAGAATTACGTGCCCCATGACCGGCTGCAAGAGAGTCTGAAGGCGCTTCATCCAAAAGTCTACGGTGCACCTTTGGCTGGTGGCGCCTGGGATCATGCTTTCTATTTTGAGCGCAAGAATGCAAAGGCTGGCTCCGACAACGTTTACAAAGATGCAGACAAAGTTGGAGTGGCGACCAGAATTTGTGGTGATGGCAGCGACGTCGACTTTGATGTTCTTGATCTAAAAGAGCGTGTCTCCGAATTGGCTCAAATGATCATGAAGGCTAATGGTCTATCGCCGAGAGGCTGAAGAGTTCTCAAGCAATGCGGACAATAACTGGCGGTTGTCGACGTTTTTTGCAACGCTTCGTCGTGTAGACCTGCGGCTTATTGCCATTTTCATTGCAAAAGGAATGATGAGTTGGTGCGCAATCTGATGTACAGCGTTCACACTGTCGTGGTCGCTCTATGACGGTTGCGTCAGGTTCGTGTGACGCCCACTATCATTTGCTGCAATAGGTACAGACCTTTTACGCTCTTGCAGCCAACTTGCCCCCAGAGGTATTTCCTCTCAGACAAAAACACTTTGCTTGTTCTCGAGTAATCCGTACAGCCACCTGCGGCATAGATGCGACGCCTCGAATTTCGCGGATGGTTTGCAAACCAACTGGTTCCAAGGTTTGAATGTTATTGAGACCGAGCGCAACGCCCTGTTCGCATCCACAGAAGTAAGCATCGAATTCAGGGCTACTGATCTGGGTTCTGCCTGAGTACTTCTTCCAGAGGTTTTGAGGTGAGTCTCTGTCCACAGATTCCAAAGTAGCGACCCCGACAACAGCCCCTACTGGTAGGGTCGAGTAAATCCACAGCTTTGAACCAAGAGGAAGATCGATAAAACGCCGCCTCAATTCAATCGTCTTCATCCCGGATAGAATACTCGCCGCAAATCCAGGCTTGATTGAGATCATCGCGTGATCATTCGCTTGCATACTTCCATCCCTCCGTAAGAATGGATTGTCCAACGGCGGTTGCTATACGCGTGGCGGATACAAAGTTTTGTCCCGAATGCGCACCGAGAGCCTTCAAGCGCGACAACCCTACAGGCGACGGCAATCTGAGCAAATTTGAAAACCTCACCAGTGTTACCTCACTAGTGGACGACATCTCCTCAACGCTATCAAGAACTGTTTGAGATAGATTTTGCTTTGTGACCTTTTCCTTATCCAGAAGCGTCACACTCTTAACGCTAGCCGCCGCGACTACTGCCGCTCGTCCACCTGTTCTGCCAGACTCATAGAACAACACCAGTTGTCCAACATGATACGAGCTACGCTTACGACCGCTGCAAACATAGATTTTTTCAGACTTCGTGGCCCCACCGAACTGATCTAAAAAGCTCATTTGATTTGTTGTGCCGAGTAACTGGTCAGCAAACGACTTGCCAATTGGTTGAATGATGACACTACGTTGATTTACAACAAAAAGAGCGGGAGACGCAAAGGATTCCAGATCATCAAACTCGGAACGCTCATTCTCATATAATAGATCCACTCCTTCAAAGCTTGCTGGCATTAGTTGATCGCAGGCTTCCCCGCTGATTATCAAGCGAAGCTTGTTTTGAATGGCCTCGTGTGACTGAGGTGTTACGGGACAGCCCAACATGAGCTTTTCAAACACATGCTTGCTTTCAGCAGGTCGAAAGCCTTGCTCTAAAGCAATGCGGGAAACTACCGTTTGACCTTGAACCGTTGAAACTCGCACAAGCTGCGGCCCAATAGCCGCAACTTCACCAATGATCTTTGCCAATAGCGCATCAACAGCATGTGTTGCTGCACCTTTGCTTTGATCGCATAGAAGTAGAATTTCCGTCGGCTCACCAAAAATCTGCGATTGCCTGAGACATAAACATCCCAGAACTTCACCATCTAGCCCCTTTGTAAGATTGACGGCCGTTGTTGCCAATCGGCTATCCTGTTCAAAGTCAGCGAGCAATGCCCCTGCACTACAGGCCGCTACGATAGGCTTGATTTGCTCAATTGTTCCGCCAGTGATTGTGAATCCATCAGCGTTGGTTTGTGTCAGATCGACATCCAAGCCGTATGAACCAAGAGCGTCGTCAAATTCATCAAGCGCGGCGATGTCCAACCCGAATTTTGCTCGAATTTCGCTCCTCGCATTGAGCATCGGTCCGTCGCTGGTAATAAATGCACTTGCGTTTCCCTTGATAGACTCAGCCACATGACGGCTATCGCTCATAGCCTGCACTGACGCAGCTTGCCTCGATCCCTTTTGAACAAAAACAAGATGATGCACTTCATTAGTCAGGGCGCTCAACCCTGCTGCGTCATCCAAGTGCAGCATAGGTAACGCCGAAGCAAGTTCATAAATCGGGTCGGCTCCCTGCTTCGGCTTAGATCGAGCCAATTCACGTTGGAATTCCGATGTTACGGCGACATTGATGCGCCCAGCTAACGCTGCACCGAAGACTCGATATGCTCGTTGGTACCGATCGCGCCCGTGTTTAATCAAATCGAAGAGAACATTGATATCCAGCACCCATATACGATCTTTGGCGGGCAGCACTGATGATTTTGGTGCCTGAGCCGCGCCTTCCAATGCATCAAATAAGGTTGGTACCGCCAGAGTCCGTTCTCGAACAATAATGCGCCTCTTTCGAGCCTTCCCACCTTCGACTATAGTCGCAACCTCAAACCCATTCCGCGCATAGAAAGCTTGCGCTGGATGCAGGTCCTCGGCGGGCCTAGCGCTTACGGACATGAAGCCTTCCCGTTCAAGCTTTTCAATAACTGCATCCAGCAGTAACTGCGCAACACCAACACGCTTGAAGTCGGGGTGAACTGCAATGGCCTGTATTTTGCTCGTCGGGAAGACGCCGCTGTAGATCAAGAAACCAACAACTTTTCCCTCTCCATGCTTAAAGGCTGCAAGTAGACGGTTTCTTTCTATAGCACTGGTGATGCTGGCCTTTGCCCAAAACCCAATTTCGTTTTTATAAAGATCGGCATTCTCTACAAGCTGCTCCAGTGCTCTGATCAGCCGTCGCTTATCATCTACAACTTCAAACATTCTCTATTGTGACCTCCTGACAACCGAATCTTCAAATATCTTGCAAATCGCAGTTTGTTGGTTGCGGACGTTGGGGGCTTATAACAGCTCACTGGGGCTCCCAATTGATATGATGCAAAATTTCTTCGTTCTGCCGGATTGTCACCTCGCTTTGATCCAGGTTCAAATAAGGTGCGAACTGAAGCCAAAATGGCCTGTATGGACGAAAAAAATTATCGAAGACTAGGTTCAGAAATGAGGAAACAGGCATGGGGCCCCTGAGCGGTAGCCGACAGTCTCCTGATCCAATGGTTAAGTGCGATATTGGGTGCGGATCCTTTACTTCCTCACTTACATTTCGCGCGCAGTCAAACCGAAATGCGCCTCGGCTGCTAAATACATCTTTTCCTTCCAATTCAATACTATCCCTTAACCAGTCAGCAAGAGAGAAGTGATCCGGTCTTTGCGAGACTATTGAAGCGTCGAACGGGCAAGGTATGAATAGATACCGATGATCAATTAGCGTTCGACCTTCAAAGGAGCACTCCATGTAAAGGATCGATCCATCTTGGAAAACGGCTGAATAGGTATCCCCGTCGAGTATGGCGATGTACTCTGATGGAGTGATACCACCATTTGTGATCATTCCGATCCTGTTTTGTGGACGAACTACCATTGTCGAGCCAAGCTCATGGACTTTGTGAGTCTGCACGCCCAAAAAGATACCAGACGCCAGACCCTCTACAAGAAACCGGTCTAGGATGCCGACAATAGCTGATGGCTTCATTCTTCGTGGCCACCACTCAAGTCGGCAAGTTCCTGTCTCAAATCTAGCGGTAGTTGCTTCCAGCCGCCACTTTCTTTCGCCTTCCTAAGTGCCTCCCGCAAGTCGTCAAATTCTTCCACGACACCTTCATCATAGAGCGAGTCTGTTGACACAGCCAATTGGGAAGCCACTTCGCGAGTGGGGTAGTGGAAGTTTAAACTAAACCCATCATCCCTAATTTTTGCGAGCTCCGTGCCGAGTTGATCCATTCCATCACCGACGCCAAGAATGTAGGTCCAAGCACGAGACCGCGTCATGGCCGTGAAAAGGATGTTTCTCCGTTGTTTGATGCCATAGGGGTTCTCGCAGAACTCCGAGTTCAGTATGAAAACGACAGGTGCTTCGTTGCCTTTTGCTCGGTAGATATGTGTTATTGCGATAGAATTCTCCCTGAAGATTTCATCTCTCGAGGAGGTTTGACCGGGAATGTGGCCATTTATTCCCTCTCGTAGCAACGTTTTGAGAATTTTTGCGCCGTCAGACTTACTTCGCCGGACATTGGGAAGTACTATTAGCACGTCGCTATGCTCCAATTCATCGGTCGAAATTAGCGTCTTAATGGTTTCGACAACCCAATCGTATTGTGCTTGGCTATTCTCAAACTTCCAACCAACTAACGTCTCTTCGGGATTCAAAAGTTCTGGGAAGAAACTCGGGATACTGTCAGGTGTCCTCTCTATTTCTACGTCTTGATCAAAGTTGATCTGGTTCTTTGTAGAGGTGTAACCCAAACGTTCCCAAATCGAGGGGTCGGTAAACATTTGCGCCATGGGATCACGATGTACCCCAAACCCCATTCCATGTGCTGAAAGCAGTGTCCACGGAGGATTTCGGTAGCATCGTGGAAGCACAATGTCCTCCAGCGGCTGATCAGGGTTGTTTTTGAGTACCACCTTTGGTGAACCGTCGGCCTTCAGGCCAAAGAGGTCCTTTGCGGAGGGCAGTTGAACGTCACTCAAGTTTTGCAAGTCATCGTATGCCCATACAATTCTTTTAGGTTTCTTTACCATACGATACGCAAGTTGAAAGAAACTGCTGGGAAGGTCTTGGGCTTCATCAACCAGCATCATGTCATACATTTCTAGTTCATCGTCTACGGTGCCATTCAAAGCCTCATCGCACGCACCTTTGAATGCATCTTCGTAGCCGAATAACCGCGCTGCCGTACCAAAATCCCTATAAACGGAATTGGTTCGGGCGGCGTATTCCTTGTACACACCTGTTCTATCGGCCGCGCCCCAAGCATGCATAATATGTAATTTTTCCCAGTCCGGCTCTTCACTGATTTGCGCATAAACGAAGCGGGTGATCAGTGATTCAAACTGCTGGTAAAGCGACCGAGTATTGAAAGTTACAACAATATCCCAGTCTGGACGTTTGACGTGCAGATATGCGGCCTTCAGGGCGAGAACTACTGTTTTCCCAGATCCAGCCAAGCCTCGGATGCGCTGAGGACCATTTACGTATTCGATTGAGCCTCGTTTCTGCCAGAGATCAAGATTTGCAACTTTCTTTTCAATTTCTCTGATGATCGCACCCTTTGAGTTGGGTAGCGTAACTTTGGCCCTTTTTTTCTTAGGTTTGAGGTTGGAAATCCTTTGGATTGCAGCGTTCAGGTGCTCTATTTTAGCGTCATCAGGCCAAAGACTTTCATCAAGTATTTCAAGTTCAGATAAGCGCTCCAATCCGACGATTTGATTTTCGTCATCTTGTTCAAATGTTCCAGCAATCGGATGGATCGTAACTGTCGAAATTTCTATGAGTAGATTGCGGCCTCTTCGAAGTTCCGAAAAGGAATTCAATCGATTGTATAGGGCAACGTACAGCCGTTCCTGTCTAGTCTTGGTTTCTTCGTCGAGGCCAGTGTCGTTGTTGGCGCCAAGAGAGTACAGGTCGAAGACAATAACGCCGCGGTTCCGCGATACTAAGACGGCGTCAAACTCTATCTTTTCGTCGTCAACTGTTAGTACTGGGTAGCCTATGTACAAGGTGCCGCGCAGATTGGCTGCTCGTGCAGCTTGTACGAAGTTGGAAACAGCTTCCTGATCTTTGTATTCCCCGAAAATGACATCAAGTTCGTTGTCAATGTCGCTAACTATGTCGTGCATTTTTTGTCCTTTAGTGGAGAACGACCAGAGCTGGAAAATGTCCACTCAAGTGATTTGACTAGTAACATACGCACTTCTTGGAAGAACTCGACCCCGAAGTTAATCGCCTGACATCAGGTCGCAACCCGATCAAACTCGATGCCATACCTTCGCTGCTGCGGCGAATGCCTGGATTGACGGTCGCACCGCATCGGAAGGTGACCCGAACCAACGGCAGCAATTAAGCCGCGAGCGCCATATCCAATCGGGCGGACGCATTAGAGCGACTTGTTTGAGCTCACCTAATCCGCTTGCCACCAGCCCTTTTCGTCCCTTACCAAAACGAGTTTCTACAAGAGCGCTTTGTAAGCTTCTGTATGTACTGAATACGCGTCGCTGACCTTGATGGCTGGTGCAGAGTCGGGATGGAGCAACTTCCCCTGTGAATGGCCGCTTTTATCTTTCCTTACGGGAGGCTCTCGCAGATGCAGCGAACTACCGGTTTCCGCCCTACTTACAAAAACACCCAGATATTCCCCTAGCTTGAATGTCAGAAAAAAGTATTATATTTTCTGACAAGGAGAAAGCTATGATCACCTCATCGATTAGACAACGCATCATCGGAAAAGGCCGGGGCGCAATCTTTGCGCCAACCGACTTTCTGGATATTGGCTCCCGCGCAAGCGTGGATCAGGCATTGTCGCGTTTGGCGGATCAAGGGATGGTCCGACGGTTAACGCGTGGGCTTTATGACTATCCGAGAAAGAGCGCCCGATTAGGGCTGTTGTCTCCGTCAGCCGATGACATAGCCAAAGCGATTGCACGCAAAAACAACCAGGTTCTACAGCCCTCCCCTGCCATGGCAGCCAACCAGTTGGGGCTGTCGACCCAAGTGCCGTCCAAGCCGACTTATATGACCAACGGCCCGACCCGCACCAAGACAATTGGTCGACAAGTCATCCAGTTTCGAAATGCATCATCCAAAACGCTAGTTGGTGCAGGCCAGAAAACCGGCGCCGTATTTCAGGCGTTACGCTATGTTGGCAAAAACCGGGTGGATAGCCGTGTTGTCGACACGCTAGCCCGCAATCTGGATATTAAGGACCGCGCCTTGCTCGCAACACAAAGTAGATATGTACCGGCCTGGATGCACCCGGTAGTGCGGCAAATCGTGGCGCGGAACTGATCGTGGACCAGTTTGCCAACGATACTCCAAAGAACCGTGAGGAGGCTTTTCAGGAATCGGCCGCACAGCTTGGTTTGTCCAAAGCAATCGTCGAGAAGGATTTCTGGGTCTGTTGGTCACTGAAACATCTATTCGCCCTGCCCTCTTTTGGCGCTCACATGATCTTCAAGGGCGGGACATCGCTATCCAAGGCCTATGACATCATCCATCGGTTCTCAGAAGACGTGGATCTGTCTCTCGACCGGGCGCAGCTCGGGTTTGAGGGCGAACGTGACCCCGAGCACCCTGCCCTTTCCGGCAAAAAACAAAAGCAACTGCTGCAGGAACTTCAGGATACGGCCACTAGGGTAGTCTCAGGTCCGCTGTTGAAAGAAACCGAGGTCAAGTTTGACGCCGCGCTGGATCAGCATTTTTCCCTGTCAGTCGATCCAAATGATGCCCAAACCTTGCTTTTCGCCTATCCATCGGAGACCAGTGCGGCCAGCGGCTACATCCAACCGGTGGTACGGTTCGAATTTGGCGCCCGTGGGGTTCACCTACCAGCCGAGTCTCGCAGGATATCGCCTTATGTGCATCAGGCCTTTCCAGACCTGTTGGGGGCGGGCGACGTTGATGTGAAGGTCTTGGGTGTTGAACGCACATTCTGGGAAAAAGCCACGATCCTGCATATGCTCTATCATCAAGACATCACCAAACCTCTGGCCGACCGTATGTCGCGCCACTACTACGACATGGCTCAGTTGATCACGCACGAGTCCCGTTCTCGCGCTATCGAACAGATCGACTTGCTGGATCAGGTTGCACACCATAAGTCCGTCTTCTTCAAAGCGGCTTGGGCTAACTACGAGAATGCCAGGCCTGGATCTCTAAGATTGCTACCAAACCCTGAGCTGAAAGCAGCGCTGCGCCGGGACTATGTGGGGATGCAAGAAATGATCATCGGGGATACCCCCTTGTTCGATGACATCCTGAAAACCATTGGGGTGTTAGAGGCCAAACTCAACGGTTGAAATCAGCAATTTTGGTGGTCTCAAGGCACAGCACGCGAGCTTCAAAACTGGATTGTTAGCCGAGCAGACACACTTTATGAATTCGCCCAAACTCGAGCTGGATCGCTCCAAGCAAAGGTTTCAAATGGTGAGACTGAATATATTGCGCGATGAACTTGCTGGGTGCGCGCAAGGTGATCGTTTGATCTTGCGCTTCAACAAATTTGAGTTCGCGATACCAGCTTTCAAACAATAATGCTTCAGATTCTGATAGGCGCCGAAGCGCCCTGCCCCACGGGTCCTGAAGGTCTTGTCCTTCATGTTCAACAGCTGCTGGTCTTTCTTGGCCAAACTGAACATGAACAACCTTTTCGGTTGATTTTGGGCTTTGTGTCTCCATGCGCGATACAAAATCAGAACCAACATTTTGCCAAACCGGTTCGCTCAGGCGATAAATTTCTGCGTAGTTGAGCCGATACGCTGCAACGCGGCCTCTAACCCCAGGCCTAAGCTGGAGAAGAATATTAGAATCCGCCAATCGCTTAATCTCTCGCTTGACGGTTCGTTCGTCCACGGACCAGAGGCGGGCCATTTCTTTTTGCCCGACCGTCAGCTCATCAGTGCGCCAGTTGTATCGGGCCGTTATCAACGCAATGAGCCGCATCATCGAACATTGAAAGCCGGGTGTGCCATTTAATCCTGCAACAGAGATTGCAGTCAAAAGATCGTACTTCTGAGAACCGGCCTGATATCCTGTAAATCGTTTTATTTCCATTTTGATACTGCCACCGTGCCTCGAGCGGATCGGTTTCGCTGACCGATTCTATCAATTGGGTTCAGTGTGATGAAATCCCGTAGTTTGTCAACGGGCTTTGAAAAACAGGATGGCCGCCTATTTCTTCAAATTCAAAAGAAAATTCGGTTAATAGGTTATGGGTGACACTCTGCTGTCACCCTATTGGGGGTCGAGTGTCACCATATATCTGGTAATTGATCGCTGCCTGTCACCAAAACATAGCTTCGCTTTCGAAATACCTCCCGTTTTTACAAAGTCGGAGGCGAAAAAGCGGAAATTCCATTCTTTACGTTTTGCAGTTTTCGGAAATCGCGTTATTAGAAGGTATTCGTGATATAACAAGAGCAGCACCATGCGTGACCACACCGACCTTCAAGCTATGAACGAACGAAGCCTGGCTCAACAGGCTGCCGTCCGCCGCGCTACTTTCTCGCCCGCTGACGAGAAAGTGCTTCGACCATTCTCGATCTGGGAAATTAGCCAGTTCATGTTTGATGTCCCGGCGGACACCTTGAGAAAGAAATTGGCAGAAGACCCGTCTCTTCCGCAAGGGGCGACTGAAGATGATGGGCGGCAAAGATGGTTTTCTCTGGCTGAGATAAATGAGTTGAGACGGCGCCTGAGATTTAGAGGTAAAAGCCTTCTGCCTCGAAGGCCGGCAGGCCGGGCTATGAGAGTAGCGGTTTCGAACTTTAAGGGTGGTGTCGGCAAAACTGTCGTTGCCCAGCACTTGGCGAATGCGGCCGCGCTTGATGGTTACCGTGTTCTGGTGGTGGATTTCGACCCCCAGGCGACACTCACGCATTCAATGGGTCTGGCTGAAGTTAGAGAGTGGAATACTGTCTGGGGCATTATGTGCCGCGATCTCTGCCGTGAGGCGAACCGGATCGCGGACGAATATGATGATCCCGCAGATTGCCCCTACCCTACTGCGGACGAATTGCCTGAAGATGTTCAGTCGATTGGCGCGCAACGTGTACAAGACTTCATTCAAAGAACTTCATGGTCGACCATCGACATCATCCCGAGCTGTGCGAACGCGGCCTTCGTTGAATTTGCGTCCGCTCAGTACAGGTCCATTCATAAGGCGTGGAGTTTTTTTGGATGCGTAGCAAGATATCTCGATGAGTTGCCTGACGACCAATATGATTTGATTGTTTTCGATTGCCCGCCGGCAATTGGATACCAGTCTTTGAATGCGGCCTTTGCTGCTGACATCCTCTATATTCCGTCTGGTCCTGGCTATTGGGAGTATGACAGTACAACGAGTTATCTTGGTCAGCTTGGCGATGCCTTGGAAGACATAACCAGCGGGTTCGAACGTATTGCAAAGGATGCCGGTATTACTCTTCCTAAACGGTTCGATGATATACGCGTTCTCATGACTCGCTTCGAGGCTAGCAACTCTTTGCATGTCGCGATGATGGACGCTTTTAAAAATGTCTTCGAAGCTGACGTCTGTCAAAATCCTATCGAAATGACGCGTGCCGTCGAGCAGTCAGGCAGATTCCAGATGTCTGTTTACGAGCAAGACTACAGACAGATGACTCGAGACACATGGAAGCGGGCGCGTCAGTCCTTTGATAGTGCATACAGCGAATTTAAGGATGTTGTCCTACGGGCCTGGGATGCACGTACTAAAGTTGAGGAGCGGGTAGAATGAGCGGTAATAAGTTTGGCTTCACTCCGATTGATGAAGATGACCTCAAGAAAACACGCCGCCGCGAAGTGGGTCCGATGGGGGCTGCGGTGCGCGAGACAGCAAACAGCTTAAATGAAAGCACTGAGAACCGTGTCGAACAGCGACGGCAAAATGCCTCCGATGCCAAGGAGTATCGTAGAGCTCGTGACGAAGGGCGAGTCTTGGTTGCGGTAGGCATCAATGAAATCCATACGACAGATCTGCCAAGAGATCGCTTGGATCTCTCGGCCGTCGCAAGTTCCGATGAGATGGATGAACTCAAGGCTTCAATTCAGGAACGTGGCCAGAAGGAGCCCATAGAACTTTACAAAGATTCAGATGGTCGCTTCCAGCTCAAAAAAGGTTGGAGACGGGTAACTGCTCTTAAGCAGCTTTATGAAGAGACCGGTGATGAACGGTTTGCCAGTGTTACAGCGCGAGTTGCCGAATCCCAGAGCGATCGCATCGACCTCTACATTGACATGGTTGAGGAGAACGTTGTTCGGGAGGACCTGACTTTTGCTGAGATGGCGCAAGTCGCAATTCTTGCTTCCAAAGATTCAGAGTTGGGGGCAGGGGATGCAGAAGCTTTGGTCGGAAGGCTGTACTCATCTTTGCACAAGATGAAACGCTCTTACATTCGCAGCTTTGTTTATCTGCTCAATGAACTTGAGGGTGCGTTGCTGTTTCCAAAGAGTGTCTCCAGAAACCTTGGCGTTGAGGTTGCGCGTAAACTTCGAGCGTCATCGGGTTCAGCTGCTGGGCTAAGAGATGTGTTGGTGCGCGCATCCACAGCCGGTGAGCAAAATGAGGCGCTGGATGCCTTCTTGGCAGATACTGATGCTGAACCGGGTGGTGACAAGCGACCTGAGAAAGCCGAAAGCGTGAAGTATGAGTTCCACGTGGGAGGCTCAAAAGTCACTGCGCGAAAAGGAGAGTGCAGGATATTGTCTGGTCAGGACTTTAGTTCGATTGACCGGTCGAAGCTCCAGAGAGCGGTTGAAGCTTTCGAAGCTGTTTTGAACGAGTAGTAACCCGCGGGTTACCCATGCTCAGATTTCTTGATTTCAAAGGCGGTAACCCATGGGTTACCGCCTTCTTCGTTTAGCGCCAGTTCACCCCAACAAATCCGCTGCCGGGTTTTCCGCGATATCGACGTCGTCATAATACTTCTGTGCCTGTGCGAGAGAGCGATGCAAGGATAGGCGCATGGCGGCCTGAA
>NZ_JBQFQE010000009.1:0-150791 GCF_056536725.1 Ruegeria sp. CJ3 | reverse complement strand
AGCTGGAAGATAGGGTGCAGGCGGCTTCATGGGGGCCATTCTGCGCCAAATACGTTCAGCCTTCAATAGACACGATAAGGAATACTTATCACGGATAATAGAGCAACAAATTTACTGGGAAATGTAGTGATCAAAAGTGATAAACTATGCGCATAAAGTGAACAGAAAACTGATCTAACGGAAAAATCGTGTGATGCAAAACTCTGTCACAAGCCCTGCGCCCACCTTCAGAACCTTTTGATGCCAAAAACAGCAGCAATGCGTTGACAAGTAATTCTCGAAAATGCAACCAATCTTGTATTGGTTAACCATAAAGGTTGCGATCTGTGCCTGACCAAAACAACAGCGCCGTGCCTGGCTCGCAAGCCGCGATTCTGAAGCTGTCGGCGTTCAGCCTGTCGTTTCGTGGTCAGCCCACTGCGGCGGTGGATGGGTTGGACCTTGCGGTCTCGGCGGGTGAAACGCTGTGCATCGTGGGCGAGTCCGGCTGCGGAAAATCGGTGACGGCACTGGCGCTAATGGGGCTGCTGCCGCGCGACATCATCGACATCCCCTCGGGGCGGTTGGAGTTCGATGGCCAGGCATATGACCTGCGCAACCAGCAGCTTGATGGCGCAACGCGGGGCGATCGGATGGCGATGATCTTTCAGGAGCCGATGACCTCACTCAATCCTGCTTTTCGCATCGGTGACCAGATTGCCGAAGCAGTCCTGCATCACCGCAATTGCAGCCGGGCCGAGGCCACCGAAAGCGCCCTGACCATGTTACGGCGCGTTGGTATTCCGGCACCGGAACAACGCCTGCGCGAATATCCCCATCAGTTGTCAGGCGGCATGCGACAGCGGGTCATGATCGCAATGGCCTTGATCAACAACCCCTCGCTCTTGATCGCGGATGAGCCGACAACGGCGCTGGATGTGACCATTCAGGCGCAAATTCTTGATCTGATCCGCGAGCTTCAGGCCGAGACGGGAATGGGGGCTCTGTTCATTACCCATGATTTGGGCGTGGTTGCGGAAATCGCGACGAATGTTGCGGTCATGTATGGTGGTCAGATTGTCGAAAGCGGCCCCGTAAATGCCGTGTTTGATGATCCGCAACACCCCTACACCATTGGCCTTATGAGCTCGGTCCCACGGATGAGCGGGGTGCGGGATCGGCTGATCACGGTGCCCGGAACCGTGCCGTCGTTGGCCGATATGCCGACAGGGTGCCGGTTTCGCACACGCTGTCCCTTTGCCACGCCCGATTGTGCCGAACGCCCGGTTTTGTCCGCGCTGGGGCAGGGGCATGCTGCCGCCTGCCATTATGCCCCACTGGAACAGCTCAAGGGGGTCCGATGCGCGATGTAATCCTTGAGGCGCGAAACCTCACACGTCATTTCACGCTGGGCACCGGGTTGTTTGAACGCAAAACCAAGGTACGCGCGGTTGATGGGGTTTCAATCTCGGTCGGCAAGGGGGAAACCTTTGCCATAGTCGGAGAATCCGGTTGTGGGAAATCGACCCTTGCACGCCTCTTGATGCGGCTGGATCGTCCGACATCCGGTCAGGTCCTGTTCGACGGGCAAGAAGTGCAGGACCTGCCTCGCCGGGACATGGCTCCTCTGCGTCAACAGATGCAGTTTGTGTTTCAGGATCCGTTCTCGTCGCTGAATCCGCGTATGACCGTGGGCAAACTGGTGGGCGAACCGCTTGAGGTGCATGCTCCGGAGTTGGATGAAACTGCGCGCCGTCAGAAGGTTGCGGATCTGCTGGCGCAGGTCGGGCTGCTGCCAGACCACGCCAACCGCTACCCGCACGAGTTCTCGGGCGGTCAACGGCAGCGCATCGGCATCGCCCGCGCGCTGGCCTCGGGTCCGCGGTTGCTGATCGGGGATGAGCCCGTCTCGGCGCTGGATGTGTCGGTGCAGGCGCAAGTTGTCAATCTGCTGAACGACCTAAAGCAGGACCTTGACCTGACACTGGTCATCATTGCCCATGATCTGGCCGTCATTCGTCATATGAGCGACCGGATCGCCGTGATGTATCTGGGTCAGGTGGTCGAAACCGGCCCGGCCGAGCAGGTGTTCGAACAGCCACGCCACCCGTATACACATGCATTGTTGTCGGCGATCCCTGAGCCCGAACCTGACCGTGAAAGAGATCACATGGCGCTGTTGGGTGAGACGCCGAGCCCGTCGGCCCCGCCTGCAGGATGCCGGTTCCATACCCGCTGCCCGTTCGCGCAGGACAATTGCCGGACAACTGCGCCGGTTCTTGATGCGGCAGATGCCGACCATCACGTCGCCTGCCACCATTGGAAAACCATACCAGAGGCCGGAAAACCGGCCCCGCCCCGACGCCGCAGCGCCGGAGCAGAAGAGCGGTTCGCGCTCTACCGCGCTGCCGTCCAAACTCCCCCGGCTTCTGCCGATAACAGAGAGGATATATTATGAATGTCTTGAAAACCGGCCTACTGGCCGGCCTACTGGGTGCCACGGCCCTTTCGGCGCAGGCCGCCGACCTGCGTATCGCATTGCAATCAGATGCCGACGTGCTGGACCCAGATCAATCGCGCACCTTTGTGGGCCGGATCGTTTACGCGTCCATGTGTGACAAGCTGGTCGACATCACGCCCGATCTGGAGCTGATCCCGCAACTGGCCACCGGCTGGGAATGGAGCGAGGACGGCAAATCCCTGACCATGACCCTGCGCGAAGGCGTGGTGTTCCATGACGGCACGCCGTTCAACGCGCAGGCGGTGGCGGACAATATCGACCGCTCGCAGAACCTTGAGGAATCGCGCCGCAAGTCCGAGCTGAAATCGGTCGTGGGCGTCGATGTGGTGGATGACTACACCGTCCGCTTCAACATGGCGGCTCCCGATGCGACGCTGCTGGCACAGTTTGCCGACCGCTCGGGCATGATGGTTTCGCCGACTGCGGCCAAGGCAGCAGGTGCGGATTTCGGGCTTAACCCGGTCTGCTCTGGCCCGTTCAAGTTCAAGGAACGTGTGGCGCAGGACCGGATCGCGCTGGAGCGGTTCCCGGATTACTGGAACGCGGATGAGATTCATTTCGACAGCGTCACCTTCCTGCCGATCCCCGACACCACCGTGCGTCTGGCGAACCTGCAATCGGGCGATATCGACATGCTGGAACGTCTGGCTGCGACCGATCTGGGGCAAGCCAACGATGACAGTGGCATCAATGTCGAAAGCGCTGTTTCGCTGGGATATCAGGGCATTACCATCAACGTGAACAATGGCGACAAGGGCGACAACCCCTGGGGCAATGACAAACGTCTGCGTCAGGCGCTGAGCTATGCGCTGGACCGTGATGCGATCAATCAGGTCGTCTTTGAGGGCGCCTTCGCCCCGGGTAACCAGCCCTTCCCGCCGACCTCTCCGTGGTATGATACCGATCACCCGGTGCCTGCGCGCGATGTAGACAAGGCCAAGGCTCTGCTGGCCGAGGCAGGCTTCCCGGACGGGATCGACCTGGAGGTTCAGGTGCCAAACACCACCGTTCCGCTGCAGCTGATGCAAGTGGTTCAGGCCATGGCAGCCGAGGCCGGGATCAATATCGAGATCACGTCCAAGGAATTCGCCACTCTGCTGGCCGACCAAAGCGCCGGTGACTATCAGGCCAGCCAGATCGGATGGTCGGGCCGTGTGGACCCCGATGGCAATATCCACCAGTTCATGACAACCGGCGGCGGCATCAATGACAGCCACTACTCCGATCCGAAAGTGGATGAGATGCTGAACAACGCCCGCGCCTCGACCGATTTCGACGCACGAAAAGTGGAATACGACAACGCACGCGATATCCTCGCGCAGGATATGCCCATCGTATACCTCTATCACCAGACATGGATCTGGGCGCTTGATGATGGCCTCAAAGGCTTCACCCCTTACCCGGACGGTATGATCCGTCTGGAAGGCGTGACGCTGGAGAAATAAGCCACTCACCCCCCGCCCGGTCCTCCAGCCGGGCGGGTACCCTTGACCGAAAGCCCTGATCCCATGCTGTCTTTCATCCTGCGCCGCATTCTGATTGCGATCCCGACGATCCTGCTGATCTCGATCTTCGTGTTCAGCCTGCAAAAGCTGCTGCCCGGCGACCCGGTCCTTGCCATGGCGGGTGAAGAGCGCGACCCCGAAGTACTGGAATTCCTGCGCGAAAAATACCGTCTGAACGATCCGATCCCGGTGCAATATCTGACATGGGTCGGCAATGCGCTGCAGGGCGATCTGGGAATTTCGCTGCGGACCAACCAGCCAGTGACTGAGCTAATTGCGGAAAAGCTGCCAGTGACGATCCAGCTTGCGATCATGGCGATCCTGTTTGCGCTGGTGATCGGGATACCCGCCGGGATTTTGTCGGCGGTCAAGAAAGGCACGATCACGGATTATGTAGCTAACATCGTGGCCCTGTCCGGGCTGTCGATTCCGAATTTCTGGTTGGGGATCATGCTGATCCTGCTGGTATCGGTGAAACTCGACCTGTTGCCCGCCTCGGGCTATGTGCCCTTGTCCGAGGACCCGGTGAAATCCATCACCACCATGCTGATGCCAGCCTTTGTGCTGGGCACCGCACTGGCCGCAACACTGATGCGGCATACGCGGTCAGCTATGCTGGGCGTATTGAAATCCGACTATGTGCGCACGGCCCGCGCCAAAGGTCTGCATGAACGTCGCGTGGTCCTGAAACACGCCTTCCGCAACGCGCTGACACCGATTGTCACGCTGACCGCGCTGCTGTTCGGTGAACTGATCGCGGGCGCGGTCCTGACCGAGCAAATCTTCACCATCCCCGGCTTCGGCAAGATGGTCGTCGACGCCGTGTTCAACCGCGATTACGCCGTGGTGCAGGGCATCGTGCTGGTCACTGCCGTGGGTTTCATATTCATGAACCTGCTGGCTGACGTGGCCTATGTGCTGCTGAACCCCCGTCTGAGGACCGCCTGACATGGCCCTAGCTGATCCCATCCTCGCGCGCCGTCCCGAAAACCGGGTCTGGAAGAAATTCCGCACCCACAAAAGCGCCATGCTGGGTGGCGTGCTGGTCACGTTCTTCGTGCTGATCGCCCTTCTGGCCCCGATCCTACCTGTGCCCGATCCGGCTGCCACCGATTGGGGCGCAGTGCGCAAAGCGCCCACCGCTGCGCATCCGTTTGGCACGGATGAGATCGGACGGGATGTGCTGTCGCGCATGATCTGGGGGGCGCAGGCGTCGTTGCTGGCGGGCGTCGTCTCGGTCGGGATCGCTGTCTTGCTGGGTGTGCCGCTGGGCATCATCGCAGGCTATTTCGGCGGCTGGATCGACGCCATCATCTCGCGCTGTACCGAGGCGCTGCTGGCCGCGCCGTTCCTGATCCTCGCCATCGCGCTGGCCGCGTTTCTTGGCCCGTCGCTGACCAATGCCATGATCGCCATCGGCCTGTCGGCGACACCAATCTTCATCCGCCTGACACGCGGTCAGGTCCTGTCAGTCAAGGCCGAAGACTACGTGACCTCGGCCCGCGCCATCGGCCTGCCGACCCCCAAAATCCTGACGCGGTACGTGTTCCCAAACGTGCTGCCGCCGGTGCTCGTGCAGGCGACGCTGACCATCGCGACCGCCATCATAGCCGAGGCGTCGCTGTCCTTCCTCGGCCTTGGCCAGCAACCGCCCGCGCCAAGCTGGGGATCGATGCTGAACACCGCCAAAAACTTCCTCAACCAAGCCCCGTGGATGGCCATGTGGCCGGGCATCGCGATCTTCCTCGTGGTGCTGGGGTTCAACCTATTGGGCGACGGGCTGCGCGATGCGCTGGACCCGCGCGAACATTGATTTCGGAGACCAGAAATGACTGAATTCACCACCCGCCCCGAGATCCGAGGCACTTTCGGCGTCGTCACTTCGACGCACTGGATCGCCTCGGCCGTGGGGTTCGGTATTTTGGAAAAGGGCGGCAACGCCTTTGACGCCGCCGTCGCGACAGCGATGACCCTGCAAGTGGTTGAGCCGCATCTGAACGGCCCCGCAGGCGACATGCCAGCCATTTTCCACTCGGCCAAGACCGGCAAAACACAGGTGCTATGCGCCCAGGGTCCCGCCCCCGCCGCCGCCACCATTGAGCATTACACCGGGCTGGGTCTGAACCTGATCCCCGGATCGGGCCTGCTGGCCACAGTGGTGCCCGGCGCGTTTGACGGCTGGATGCTGATGCTGCGCGATCATGGGCAGCTGCCGCTGCGCGATGTCATGCAACCTGCTATTGATTATGCCCGTGACGGCCACCCTGTGCTGCCGCGCGTCGCGCATACCATCGGCGGCCTGTCCGACTTCTTCGAAGATGAATGGCCCAGCTCGGCGGAAACATGGATGCCCGACGGACAAGCGCCCGAACCACACAGCAATTTCGCCAACCCCGCTCTGGCCGCGACCTATGAACGTCTGGTTGCGGATGCCGAAGCCGCGCATGACGACCGCATTGAGCAAATCGATGCTGCCCGCCGCGCCTGGCGGCAAGGTTTTGTGGCGGATCGCATCTTTGACTATCTCGCGGATGCAAAGGTCATGGACGTTTCGGGACAGCGCAATTCAGGCGTCATGGCGCGCGCGGACATGGAAAACTGGCAGGCCGCGTATGAAGATACGCTGACCTATGACTATCACGGCTGGACCGTCCACAAGACGCAGGCCTGGAGCCAGGGTCCGGTGCTGCTGCAGACGCTGGCCATTCTAAAGGGGATCGAACTTGGTTCGATGGACCCGAACGGGGCCGAGTTCGTGCACACGGTCATCGAAGCGATGAAGCTCGCCTATGCTGACCGTGAGGCTTATTACGGCGATCCCGACCATAGCGAGATCCCGATGGACTACCTGCTCAGCGACGCCTACGCCACCGAGCGCCGCGCCATGATCAGCACGGACGCCTCGCAAGAGCAACGCCCGGGTCGGGTGCCGGGGTTCGAACATCTGGCCGATGCCTATGTCGCCCGCGCCGCGCGTGATTTCTCGGCCAACACCGGGGCCAGCGCGGGTGAGCCAACCATGTCTCACCTGACCGAGAAACGCGGCGATACCGTGCATCTCGACGTGATTGATCGCTGGGGCAATATGGTCGCGGCGACGCCCTCGGGTGGTTGGCTGCAAAGCTCTCCGGTCGTTCCAGGACTGGGATTTCCGCTCAACAGCCGGGCGCAGATGTTCTGGCTGGAACCGGGCCTGCCGACCTCGCTTGCGCCGGGGCACAGACCACGCACCACGCTGACGCCCAGTTTGGCGGAAAAGAACGGGGTGCAGCTGGTCTTTGGAACACCCGGCGGCGATCAGCAAGATCAGTGGCAGCTGATCTGGTTCCTGCGCTTTGTCCATTTCGGGTTGGGGCTTCAGGAATGCATGGATGCGCCGCTGTTCCATTCGATGCATTTTCAGGGCTCGTTCTATCCCCGGGCGGCGCAACCGGGTGAAATGATGATCGAGGAAACCTTTGGCGCGCCTGTGATCGAGGATCTGCGCGCGCGAGGCCACAAGGTTACCGTGGCTGAACCGTGGACGGTTGGCCGTCTCACGGCTGCCCTTCGGGAACAGGACGGAACCCTGCGCGCGGCGGCCACGCCGCGCCTGATGCAGGCCTATGCAGTAGGACGGTGACATGACATACTCTCTGATCGCGAAAGACCCTGAGACCGGAGCCATCGGTCTGATCGTGGCCAGCCGGTTCTTTGCCTGCGGCGCGCGGGTGCCCTGCGTCGGCGCGCGCAGTGCGATTGCCTCACAAGCGTTTTCGAACCCGGTCTGGGGGACCGAAGGGCTCAGGCGGTTGGAAGCGGGCGAAGCCGCGCAATCCGTTCTGGACAATCTGGTGGCCCGCGATGCAGGGCGCGATGCACGGCAGGCGCATCTGATGGATGCGCAGGGCAATTTCGCCGCCTATACCGGGGCGGATTGCGTCGACTGGGCCGGACACCGGATCGGTGCGGCGCATGCGGTTGCGGGTAACATGCTGGCCGGGCCGGACGTCGTCGACGCAACGTTTGAGACATATGCATCGGAAACCGCGCTGCCATTCCCGGAACGCCTTATGGCTGCGATGGAGGCGGGCGAGCGCGAAGGCGGCGACAAGCGCGGCAAACAGGCCGCCGGACTGGTCATTCACCGTGGCCAGTCTCATGCCTGGCTGGACATGCGCAGTGACGACCACGCCGACCCGCTGTCCGAACTGCGACGGCTTTATGACGTGGCCAGCGAGCGTTACCTGCATTTCGCCGAAGCTATGCCGAGCGAGCAGAACTTCTCGGGCAATCCCGACCGGGCGGCGCTGGAAGATGCGATCGCGCTCGCGGATGCCAAACGCCAGGCCGAGGGGCGGGTGAGCCGCTCGTTCGCCAGCGACCCTGCGTGATGTATGGGCGGTATTGACCTCTCGACCCTTGCGGCGCTGATCGCCATCGCCGGTGCCGCCGGCGTGTTTGGCGGTATTCTGGCCGGTCTGCTGGGGGTTGGCGGTGGGATCGTCATCGTCCCAGCGCTGTATTTCGCCCTGTCGCTGACCGGCAGCGATCCGGCGCTGACCATGCAGGTGGCGGTCGGGACATCTCTGGCGACGATTGTGTTCACCGCGCTGTCGTCCAGTTGGGGGCATTACAAGCGTGGGGCACTGGATATGGCGCTGCTGAAACGCTGGGCGCCGGCCATCCTGATCGGCGTGATCATCGGCGGGCTGCTGGGCGGGCTGGTCAGCGGCTATATTCTGGTCGCCGTGTTTGCGACCGTGGCTGCGGCGGTATCGCTGGACATGATCTTTCGCAAACCGGGCAATGATGGCCCGCCGCGCAGTTTTTCACCGCGCGTCTGGGCCGCGACCGGCGTATTCGCAGGCGCGATTTCGGCGATGATGGGCATCGGCGGCGGCACGGTCTGCGTGCCGGTTCTGAACTTTCTGGGCTATGACATTCGCCGCGCGGTCGGCACATCGGCGGCCATCGGGTTCGTGATCGGCCTGCCCGGGGCGCTGATCTATGCGGCCACGGGGCTGGGGCAGACCGGTTTGCCACCCTTTTCCATCGGCTATGTCAACTTGATCGCAGCGGCGTTGATCATTCCGCTGACGACCAGTTGTGCCCACATAGGCGTCCGCATCGCACACACGATTTCGCAGCGTGCCTTGCGACTTGCTTTTGGCGCGTTCCTGATGCTTACGTCGTTGCGCATGTTTTACGATCTGATCGGAGCGTTCTGACCTTGGGGAATTGTCCAACTGATACCGAGCTGACCGCCGCCTTGCACACCGGAATCGAGAGCGGCGAATTCGTGAAGAATGGCAAATTGCTGCCCGAGCGCGCCTTGGCAGAGGCGCTGGCAGTGACCCGCGCCCGGATGCGCCGCATTCTGGATCAGCTAGAAGAAGACGGCACCGTGTTTCGCAGGCACGGACAGGGGACCTTCGTGTCACCTCCACCCGCCGTTAATGCAAGCCCGTTCCGCGCGGTTGCGGCCAAGGTAATGCCCCGCGATGTTATGGAGGTGCGGCTGGAAATCGAACCCGCATTGGCGGCCTTGGCAGCGCAACGTGCCACGGCGAAGGAGTTGCGAACGCTAGAACAGCTTACACGGGCCACTCTGGATGCCGCAGATACGCAGGCCTATGGGGTGGCGGATGATGTCTTTCACTACAAGATTGCCGAACTGGCCCACAATCCCCTGTTTCTGACCGTGTATGACTCGATCCGCGCGGTGCGCAAGCAATCGGAATGGACCCGCCAGCGGGAAACGCACTATTCGTCGTCGACCTTGTTGCGTTTGGGCGAACAGCACGAACAGTTGTTCAGCAGCATCGCATCGCGCGACAGCCAGGCAGCGGCAGAGGTTATGCAATCGCATCTGCTATCTGTGTCCAGTGCGATGCTGCGGGACAGGACGTATGGGCAAACTCAGAGCCTGACCGGGGGCTAGACGGCCCGCAGAACAAAAAAACAGGTTTGAGAGACAAGTATGCCCGCACTTTTCAGCAGTTTTCGCCTTCGCGGCGTGACCTTCAAAAATCGCATCGCCGTCTCACCGATGAGCCAGTATCGCGCTGACGAAGGACGGGCCAATGACTGGCATCTTGTGCATCTGGGGCGGTTTGCCATCGGCGGCGCGGCACTGGTCTATGCTGAGGCCACGGCGGTCACCCGCGACGGGCGCCGCACGCCCGGGGATCTGGGTCTTTGGGACGACAGCCAGATTGACCCGCTACGACGTGTCAGCGATTTCATAGCGCGCGAGGGGGCGGTGCCGGGTATCCAACTCAGCCATGCCGGGCGCAAAGCATCCGAGCGGCGGCCCTGGCATGGCGAGACGCCGCTGGACGAGGCGGACGCGTCCGAGCGCAAGGAAGACGCGTGGCCAGCCATCGCACCATCAGCCTTGCCCTATGCAGACGGTTGGCCGACACCGCGTGCTATGACGGAAAACGATATCGAAACCGTCATCGCGGCCTTCGGGGCTGCCGCTCGGCGGGCCAGGCTGGCCGGGTTCAAAATGATCGAGGTCTATGCCGCACATGGTTTTCTTGTGCATCAGTTTCTGTCGCCGATTACCAATCAGAGGGGCGATAAATGGGGTGGGAGCGCGGAGAACCGGATGCGGTTCGCAGTCGAGGTCGCGCGCGCCATTCGCCGGAACTGGCCCGATGAGCTGCCGCTGGCGTTTCGTCTGTCTGCGACGGATTGGCTAGAAGCTGGTCTGACCGTCGAAGACACGGTCGAGATTGCAAGGGCACTCAAGTCAGCGGGCGTCGATCTGATCGATTGCAGCTCGGGCGGGATCGCGGGCAAGGACAGACCGCAGCGGATGACCATCGCGCAGGGCTTTCAGGTACCGTTTGCTGCGCAAGTCAGGACGCAGGTAGAAATCCCCACCATGGCGGTTGGCTTTCTTTGGGATCCAAAGATATGCAACGCGGCGATTGAACAGGGCGACGCAGACATGATCGCCCTTGCCCGAGAGCTGCTGGACGATCCCAACTGGCCGCTGCACAGCGCCGCACAGCTTGAGGGAGACACCGGGCACGCACGCTGGCCGGTTGAGGCGGGCTGGTGGTTGATGAAACGCGACCGACTGTTGTCCAAACTTGGTCTACGCTCGGACTGAGGGCCGCCGCACGAAATCCGCGCTGAGGCGCGCCGTCAATGAGAAGGAGCCTCGGATGGCGACTTTGTATCACGCACCGCTCACATGCTCATTGGCCGCCCGGTTTGCGGCGGCTGAGGCATGTGTGGATTTGGATGTTACGCTTGTGAACCTGGCGACCCGAAAGACGGAAGACGGGGGATCGCTTTATGATATCAACCCGCTGGGTCAGGTCGCGGTTCTGGATTTGGGTGATGGAACAAAGCTGACCGAAACCTCAGCCGTTATTGCCTGGATTCAATCACAGTCCACTGCTGAGCTTTTTCGGATCGATCCGTCTGATGCAGCATATTTTCAGATGCTGCGGTGGCTGGCATTTTGCGCGACCGAACTACACAAGGGGTTGTTTCGCGTTGTGTTCTATCAGGAGGCCACGGACGAGGTGAAGGAGCGGGTGCGCGGACTGGTGCCGTCTCGTTTCCAGCTTCTCGATACTCATCTGAAAGATCGCGATTTTCTTCTGGGGGATAGGTTTTCTGCCGCTGACGCTTATCTGGGATGGTTTTTCGTCCTATCCAGTTACGCCGATGTTAATCATACGGCGTACCCTCACCTCGAAGCCTACCGCAAACGTGTACTGGCGCGCGAGGCTATCGCCGCGTTGATCGCAGAAGACACAGAGCTGAACCGCGCTATCAACCAGAACCTCTTTGGGGCTTAGGGCACACCTGTCTAGGTCATGTTGACAAATGACGCAGCCTGACGCGGATTGATGTGAAAATAACTTATGGTAGCGATGATTTGCTGGAGATTCTGAACGCAGATGTTTCAGATTTTACGAGTGGTGAGTTTCAGTTTGTCTGAAGTCTAGGGTTAGGGCCGATCATTGCGAGCTGGGCCAAGAAAGTTGGAAGTGGCGTTATGAAAGTCGTGATCCATCAGGGTTTTCACAAAACAGGGACAACAACATTCCAAAGGACGCTGTCCAAGAACCGGCGCATCTTAAGAGATCGCGTGAACGTGCTTCTACCTCGGGATGTTCAGGATGCTGGTTTTTCTGCAAGACGGTACGCGATAGCTCCTAAAGACCGAACTCTTCTTAATTTCAGAAAGAAGTTTCGGAACTCACTTGAGCCATATGTGGGTCAAACTGAAAAACCACTGCTAATCAGCAATGAAGAGTTCGCTGGCTTGATTCCAGGGCGCAAAGGCGTGTGGTCTTATGCTCATACCCACGTCCTTGCAGAGGTCTTGTTGGACGAAATCCACCGGCTCACAGAAGACCAAATTCATATCACGCTGCTATATACGACCAGAAATGCTGCTGATTGGATCCGAAGTACATATTGGCAGAACCTTCGCTCAATCCGAATCCTCGAAGATCTTTCTGAATACAGCGCTTCCCTGCAAAAGGGAGCTGACCTCGACGTAGTGGTTGACCGAGTAAAGGAGTCCGTCTCGTCCCGCGCCGACATCGTATCCATCGATGTGACCGAGCTAAATGACCGCTTAGAGCCTCTTGCCAAGGCACTTTCCATATTAAATGTGAGATCGGATAACTTGGTTGCAATCGAAGACCAAAATGTCCAACCAAACGGAAGCGCGGACTACTTTCTGGAATTGAACCGGTCAAGTATGACAGACGAAGAAGTCGCGGTGGCAAAACGCTTGCACTTAGATCGTCTGAGGGCGGCGAAAAACAACAGCCAACTGCCTGATCACATCTGAACCACTACATATGATCGCTGGCCCAAAGTCTTCCTGTCCGCAGTCGCACTCACAGCAACCGCCATCTATTGGTTAAGGATCCTGTCCATAAGCGGAACAACGTGTGTGCCGATAACAAAAATAGTTGTCTTGGGATTTATTTGACGATCAACAACGGTGTCTAAGTTAGCAGAAACAGCGCTATAGCAAGCGTGTCCATGCGTCCCGGCCAGCCAAATCCTGCGACTGGAGTGACTTCGGCCAAACTTCTGACAACCCTATTGGTCCTATCGGACGAATGAATCTTATCGCACGACAGCTTCTTGGAGCGCGCGCGCGCCAAGAAGCTGGCTCGGAAATGATGGCTGCACGCGCCAGAAACTCAATTTTCCAGCATCACCAAGCTGCTCACTCTCAACGATCTAGGATCGTCCAGCGTCGATAACCACAGATGTCCAGTCACCTGGCCGTGGATACTTAATGACGGCTTATGCGTTCGGCTACGGCCAGAGTATCGCAACCATGTTTGGTCGTATGACTTTTTTCATAGTCGAACCGATGATGGCGAAGCCCTCCGGACGCTGAACATCCTTGATGAGTAGAGTCGGGAATGCTTGGCAATCAGGGTCGAGCGGAAACTGAACGTCGACCGATGTAATCGACGTTCTGACGGGCCTGTTCATACTTCCCGGCGCGCCCAGTTTCATACGTTCTGACAATGGGCCGGAATTTGTCGCCCAGGCTGTCAGAGACTGGATTGCTGCCGTCGGCGCCAAGACGACTTACATCGAACCTAGCAGCCCATGAGAGAACGGATATTGCGAAAGCTTCATCGGGAGAATGAGGGATGAGCTGCTCAACGGCGAGATCTTCTGCATCTTGCGAGAGGCTCAAATTCTGATCGAACAATGGAGAAAACACTATGACACAAACGCCCCCACAGTGCTCTGGGCTATCGCCCGCCAGTGCCCGAAACCATCATCCCGACGGATCAAAGACCGATGATGCACTAACAATCAAATTGGACCAGCCAGATGAATCCGTTCAATTGCACCAGCGTATTTTGTCACCCAACAGTTAAGTGTCGTGCGATCTATCGCAACGCCACGCTCGGACATGACCTCTCAAAGTCACCGTACGACACGCCGCATCAAAGGTAAAAGAACATAGCAAAGAGGACCAGCTCGATCCGCAAAGGACAATTCACGCCCGGAATCTGCCCGTTTCAGCAGTTTATACAGCTGGCGGGATAATCGCCTTTCCAGTTTCGTCTACACAACTCTCAAAGATATTTGCGACAAGACCCAGCGCGCCTGGTAAACTCGGCACTGAACTTCTGAACCCGTCGAAACAAAGCCGACCGATCAACTTCGATGCCGCGTTCAGCCAGCAGATCGACGACATGCCGATAAGGAAAGCGGAACCTGCAGATGCCAGCGTACTGCGCAAAGAATGATGTCGCGCGAAACGCCGTGGTGTCTTAACGGGGATCTAAGCGGCATATTTAACCTCAAGCCCCAGATTGCCACCAATGTTGGCGATTAATGCAACAGTGTCCTTCAGTCCAATCGCTGCTTGTTGTGATCGAGGCTGAGGATGTCGCGTCTGCTGTAATGTCCGGCCGGGTCCAGTTTCATGTGCGCCGCAACGACTTTGTCGACCTCGACATCTGCATAAAGCGTTTTTTCTTCTCCTACGACCGGACCTGCGATCAATTGGCCGCCGGGCGCGGCAATCATGCTACCCCCGTCGTTGATGATGTCACGACCATCCGTCACGTATTTCCGCAGGGCAAAGCTGTCGGGAATATCGCTGCTTCGCAGAAGGCCCGAGACAGAGACGACATAGATACGGCCCTCCATCGCTATGAACTGGGTTATGTGATCTGTGACGTCCAGATCTCCGGGCCATGTCGCAACATGCAGTTGCTCACCCTGCTGGTACAGCGATTGGCGAGCCAGGGGTTGCCAGTTTTCGTAGCAGTTCAAACCGCCGACCCTGACACCTTTCCAGTCCTGGACCGCCAGACCATGACCATCGCCGTCCGCCCACAATAGGCGTTCATGGAAGGTCGGCTTGAGTTTGCGATGAACATTCACAACCCCCTTGTCGGGATGGATTGTCACCAACGTTGCATAGACCGAACCGCCGGACCCTGACCGCTCGACGATACCGGTCATGACCGCCACACCCAGCGCAGAGGCTTCTGCGCAGATTGCCGCAATTTCCGGCCCGTCCGTCGTGATGGCTGATTTCAAATAGGCCACATGGCCGATCTTTAACAACTCATCATTATGCGCCACGGCTTTTGCCCGCAGCCAGACGGGGTAGCCCGAAATGAAGACCTCGGGGAAGACAACCAACTCTGCCCCATGTGCTGCGGCGTCCCGCAGCAAAGCGATCAGCTTGTCCGTACTGGCCTGGGGATCGAGAAAAACCGGAGCGGCCTGAACAGCGGCTACTTTCATTGGAACGTGTCCTGCAATTGAGCGCGTGTAACCCGGGCCTGATCAGATCAGGCCCGGGTAAGAGTGTCAAACCGGCTGCTTAGCCCGGGTTTGCGGGTGCCGTATCCATATCGTCGGTGACCGGCCCCCACGGCTGTGCAGAATCGCACCAGATCTGGATTGTCGGCTTCACCCATGAGCTGTCATTCAACGTACCGGCCTTGACGGCTGCGAGATTGCCGAAGGCGGGCATTTCCGTCGATAACGGCGATCCGCAATTGCCGCAGAAATTGCGCGTTACCGGTTGCCCAGACGCACCGTTGACGACAAATTGCTTGCGGCTACCGCCCTCAAACGCGATCGAGGCCGTCGGCACCAGAACATTGGTGGAATAGGCCGATCCACTTTGACGCTGGCAGTCGGGGCAATGGCAGACAACCATCATGGCAGGTTCATCGGCGCTTGAACTATAGGTGACCTGTCCGCACAGGCAGCTTCCTTCGATCTTTGGCATTGGGTTCTCCTTGCTGGTGGTTGGTTTTGTTATCGGGATGGTTCTGGGGCGGACATCAGATGGTCAGCTGACTGGTTGAACAGGGTTGAGTTCTGTTCAGCAGAGGTCTTGCCAGAGAATTGGGCATCCTTGTGCAGATTGATTGCATCGCGCACAGCGGGACGTGTTTTGATGCGTTGCCGCCAGGCCGCTACGTTCGGGAAAGCCTCCAGCGAAACGCTCAGGGGTTTTGCGATGAACGCCCAGGGAAAGCACATCATGTCTACGATCGTGTAGCGCCCGAACATATAGTCGCGCCCGTCCAGCCAGTTCTCCATCACCGCAAGGGTTCGTTCAAATTCGCCTTTGTAGCGGTTCAGCGAATAGGGCTGATCTTCCGGCGCGTAGTTCACGAAATGGCTTAGCTGTCCGCCCATGGGACCCTGATTTGCAGCCTGCCAGAATAACCATTCGTTGAACGCGACGCGTTCTCTGGCGGTCTGTGGTCCGAACTGCCCGCTGCGGTCGGCCAAGTATGACAGGATTGCGCCGCTTTCGAACACGGTCAAAGGGCCGCCCTCGGCGTCATGATCCTTGATAGCGGGCATTCTGGCGTTTGGGCTGATGGCGCGGAACTCGGGCGTGAACTGATCGCCGGCGCGCAGGTTCATCAGGATAGTGCGATGATCCAGTCCCGTTTCCGCCAGCATAATCGCCACTTTCCAGCCGTTCGGCGTAGGGGCGTAATAGAAATCAATCATGATGCATCCGCCAAATTGCCCGCCCGCAAGCTGGCACGTATGTCGTCGCTATGCTCGCCCAGTTCCGGGGCAGGGCGCAGATCGGTTGCCGGAGTTCCATGAAAGACTGCCGCCGACCGCGCCTGCCGCAAACGGCCCGCCGTCGGGTGATCGTATTCGACGCAGGTGCCGTTGGCTTGAAGCTGGGGATGCTGGCGCATTTCGCGGCGGGTCAGAACCGGGGCGCAGGGCACGCCTGCGTCTTCCAATGCTGCCAGCAGCGTATCGCGGTCGACCTCGCGTACAATTTCCTGGGTTAATTCGAGGCGCGCATCGCGGTTGATATCGCGCAGCTCAGTTGTCTTGAATCGCTCATCATCCAGTATGTCGGGACGGCTCGTCGCGTGGGCCAGCGCCTCCCAATGTTTGTTCTGCATGATCGAGATGCTGAGATACCCGCCTTTGACCTCGTAGATCAGATCGTGGAAGGATTGGCTTTCCTCTTTTTCCATCTCGTCGCCGACGAAGGTGTGGCCGTTCATATCCGAGGCCCACAGGAAGGCTGTAACCGTGTCCAGCATCGACAACGTGACCTTTTGCCCCTTGCCCGAGCGTTCACGTGCGAGCAGGGCGGCGGTCACGGCCTGGCTGGCCTGAACGGCCGTCAGCTTGTCGGGCAGGATCGTGCGCACCAGACGCGGGCGCTCCTGGTCCGAGCCGGCCTGAACCGTGGTCAGTGCCGACAATGCCTGAATCAGCGGGTCATAGACCGGTTTGTTGGCAAGCGGACCGTCGAACCCGAACCCGGAAATCGACATATAGACCAGCCGGGGGTTTAGCGCGCTCAGAACGTCGTAGCTCAGGCCCAGGCGGTCGACGACACCTGGTCGAAAATTCTGGATGAAGACATCGGCCTCTGCCACAAGCGCTTTGATCATCTCGATGTCGTCGGGGTTCTTAAGATCCGCCACAACAGACCGCTTGTTTCGGTTGTTGTTGAGGTATGACGCAGAATGCCCGCCCCGGCGCGTCGCTACATGACGGGTGAAATCGCCATCTGCGCGTTCGATCTTTATGACATCCGCGCCCTGATCGGCCAGTATCATGGTGCACATAGGCCCCGAGACGACGGCGGTCAGGTCAATAACGCGAATGCCCGAAAGCGGACCGTTTCGTTGAATGTCGCTGTGCTGGACCATAGCCAAACTCCTGCAGTTCTTGAGTTGAGCCTAAAATCCAGAGATCGGGGTGAAAAATGCAAAAACCTCAGCAGGAGGTGAAAAAAATTCAACCCTTCTGAGTCAAGAGCCAGTCATGGAACCGTTTGACATCGGACCGCATAGAGGCGCTGGCCCGGGCAACAAAATAGCCAATATTGTCTGCGTCCGGCACATCAAAGGGGGCTACCAGAATACCCGCAGACAGCAGCGGATCGACCAACGGTCTGCGGCCAAGGGCAATGCCCAGCCCGTCCTGTGCAGCCTGAATCGTCAATTCATATGTTTCAAGGCTATAGCGCTGGCTGGTTTCCGGTGGTTCATAACCCCGTGCCTGACACCAGGCGTCCCATTCCGCGTCGACGGTTGAATTGGCAAGAAGCCGTTGCGTCTTTAGAACTTCGGGCAGGGGCGTTTCTTTGAGTTCATCCGCCAGCTTGTGCGACATCACGGGTACAATCTGTTCTCGCAATAGCGGTGTGGTAATGGCGTGGTCCCACCCGCCGGCACCTCGTCTGATGGCCAGATCGATGTTCTCGCGTTCCAGATCGACCACCCGGGTTGTGGTCACCAAGTTGACCTCGAGGTCAGGATGGCTTCGCTCCAGGTCTGCCAGTCTTGGCAAAAGCCACCCGGCAGCAAAGGACGGGGTCAGCGTCAGGGATATTCGCTTTCGTCCGGGCATGGAACGGATGGCTTCGGTGGCACGCAAGATCTCGGACATCGGGCCTTTGATGCGATCGAAAAACTGGCTTCCATCAGCGGTCAGATACAACCGCCCTTTGCGGTTCTCGATCAGTCTTACGCCCAATTCAGCCTCAAGGGATTTAACTTGGTGGCTGATGGACGAGGCCGAAACGTTCAAGCGTTCCGCCGCTTTGACGGCGCTGCCTGTCAGCGCGACCTCGTAGAACGATTTCAGCCCTCCGAAGGGTGGAAAACGGTCATGCTTACCGGGGTGTTTTGGGTCTGACATGGCTGCAGGTTAGCGCGAAGAGACAAGATTGGAAGCCCACCAGAGGGCGTATGTTCGACAGGCCGCACCCGCCGATGCGCGGCCAAGTCCTGCAGGACGTGGATTGCCTGCTGCGTAAGCCTCCGGCGTACCAATGTGCTGTATAGGAACTTTTAGGCTTCCTTCAGGTCAGCGCTGCGCAATGTTCCAAGTGCGTTCAAAACAGCGGCACCGGTCTTAATACCATCCAGAAACCTCACCACCTCCAGATTCTCGTTTGGCGCGTGGTTGGCTTCATCTGCGTTTGCGTATGGAATCACAAATGCGTCTTTTTTCAGGATCTTGGTAAAGACATAGTCGGGAAGCGACCCGCCGACGGTCGGATAAATCAGCGGCTCCATCCCGCGCGCGGCGATGATCGCGTCCCGCAGGGGTTTTGCGTAAGGGCTGTCCAGAGGTGTTTTTGAGGGCAACATGCCATTGTGCCGAACCACCTCGACACCCGGCGCGTGCCGCTTCACATGGGCTTCGATGCGATCGAACACGTAATCGGGTGTCAGCGGTTCGACCAGCCGCACGTCGCATTTCGCGATGGCCTCGTTCGGCAGCACTGTTTTGCTACCCGGCCCGCCATAGCCGCCATGCAGCCCGTTAATCGTCAGCGTCGGGTGGAACATCAGCCGATCCCAATACGGCCGGTCGCGAGGTCCGTCCATTTGGCCGAGCTTCAAATCCTCCATCACCGCCTGTTCATCATCCGGCAAACGCGCCACCGCATCGCGTTCGAGGTTGGTGGGCGGGATCACCGGCTCGGTCAGGCCTTCGACGGTGATGTTACCCTCGGCGTCTTTCATCGTGGCCAGCAGTTGTACCAGCGTCCAGATCGGGTTGGGCACCACACCGCCGTAATTGCCCGAATGCACGTCGCGCGCGGCCCCTTTGGCAACCAGATCGAACGAGGCAACGCCGCGCACGCCAAACGTAATCACCGGCGCGCCGCTTTCATGCAGGGGACCGTCCGACGTGACCACCAGATCGGCCTGCAGGCGGTCCGCATTTTCCCGCACGAAATCGGCGATCTGGGGTGAGCCGATCTCTTCCTCGCCTTCCAGCAGAAAGATGATGTTGCAGGGCAGCGTACCGTTGACGGCAAGATGGGTTTCAATCGCCAGAAGCTGTGCGAAATGCTGCCCCTTGTTGTCTCCGATCCCGCGCGCCCAAATGCGGCCGTCCCGCAATGTCGGTTCAAAAGGCGGACTGATCCATTGGTCCAGCGGATCGGGCGGCTGCACGTCATAATGGCCATACAGCAGGACAGTGGGCTTTTCGGGATCAACCGTGGCATGACCCAGAACAAAGGGGTGTCCCGGCGTCTCAACCAACCCAGCGTCAAAGCCCAGTTCGGTCAGATGCCCGACCAGCATATCCGCAACCTCGCGTATGCCAATGTCATGGGCCGAGATCGAGGGGTGGCGCACGTAATCCATGACCCGCGCGACAAAGCTGTCGGCATGGGCGTCGATGTGATCGAACAGAGCTTGCATCAGGTAGGGTCCTTGGTCAGCAGCACCGCGCCCGAGGCGTGGACCGTGGCCGTCCAGCCCGGCGCGATGAGGGCGGTCGTATCCAGTTGCGTCAGGATGGCGGGGCCGTGGATCGTGGTTTCCGCCCCAAGCGCGGCGCGGTCATAAACCGGCGTTTCAGCGATGCCGTCGGGCCAGTGCACCTTTTGTGTCTGCAGCGCGTCCGGCATATCGGCTTTGGCAAGGGCGGGGCTGTTGACCGGGTCGGTTCGGCCAACGGCTTCGATGCGCAATGTGACCAGCTCAATCGGCGCATCCAGAACAAATCCGTACAGCGATGTATGCGCGTCGCGGAAACGGGTTTCGGTCTCGTCAGGGCTGTTGGCCCAGTCGACCGCGATTTCGCCGCCTTGCCCGTGAAACCGCAACAGCGCGCGGGCGTTCAGGGCGCGCTGATCGGGGGCGATGCCTTCGTGATCCATCCAGGCGGTGGCGTCTTTGGTCAGCTCTGTGACTATGCTGTCACCCTGGGTCTGGTTGATCGCGCCGGGCGTGGGCAGGGCGCGGGTGAATTCGGCCTTCATATCGGCGGCTAGCAATCCGGCGGCACAGAGCAGACCGGGCGCTGCGGGGATCATCACCTGACGGATGCCAAGCAGTTCGGCCAATGCGCAGCCATGCAAGGGCCCCGCACCCCCAAAAGGGACCAGAGTGAAATCGCGCGGGTCATGCCCCCGCTCGACCGAGACGGTGCGCACTGCCCCGACCATGTTGTTGTTCATAATGGCCAGAATGCCCTGCGCCGCTGCCTCGGGTGTCAGGCCAAGCGGGCGCGCGACATTGTTGGTCACGGCGGCTTGGGCTGCATTGAGGTCCAGGGACATGGCCCCGCCCAGCAGGGCCTGCGGCAGGTTGCCCAAGGCGACATGGGCGTCGGTGACGGTCGCCTCGGTCCCGCCATGTCCATAAGCCGCAGGCCCGGGTCGTGCCCCGGCCGAGTTGGGCCCCACCGACAGCGTGTTGTTCGCCACGGCCGCAATCGACCCGCCACCTGCGCCGATTGTCACCATGTCCACCATCGGCAGCGACAGGGGCCATTCGCCCACCTTGCCTTGCTGCGTCAGATTGATCTCTCCGTCCCGGATCAGGCAGATGTCGGCGGATGTGCCACCGATATCCACGGTAATGATGTCCTTGATCCCACAAGCCGCCGCCGCATCGACCGCGCCCACCACGCCAGCGGCGGGGCCGGACAGTGCGGTCAAAGCCGGCGCGGTGCGGATCGCGCCGGTCCCAGCCACACCGCCATTGGATTGCATCAGCAATAGGGGCGAGCTGGCCTCGGCCTCACTCAGCCGGTTTTCCAGCCGCGAGATATAGGTCGACACCCCCGGCATCACATTTGCATTCAATACGGTCGCCAAGGAGCGTTCGAATTCCCGCACCACGGGCAGGACATCCGTGGAACAGGTGATGGCGACATCCGGCAGCGCCGCACGCAACAGCTCGGCCACGCGTTTTTCATGGGCGGGATTGGCATAAGCGTGCAACAGGCAGATGGCGACGGCCTCGACCTGCTGCTTGCGCAGGCGGCCCACCAGCGCGTTCACGCTGCTTTCATCCAGCTGTTCGACCACATGACCGCCCGTGCCGATCCGCTCATCGACCTCGTGAATACGGTCTGCCGGAACGGGCCGTGCCGGTTTCACCCAGGTGAAAAGATTGGCGTGGCGCGGAATGTCCTGGCGTCCGATCTCCAGCACATGGCGGAACCCGCGAGTCGTCACAAGGGCGGTGCGTGCGCCCTTGCCTTCGAGGATCATGTTGGTTGCAACCGTCGTGCCGTGCAGAACGCGCGACAGGTCAGCTGCGCGAATTCCCGCACCTTCCAACACCATGTTCACGCCAGTCATGAAGGCTTGCGACGGGTCGCTGGGCACCGAGGCGGTCTTGGCCCGCCACACCGCGCCCGAGCTGCGGTCGAGCAGAGAGATATCCGTGAAGGTCCCGCCAATATCGACGGCCACGGCATAGGACGGGTCAAAGGACATATCAGACGAGGGCATCGACATACTCCTGTCGGTAAAAGCGGCGGGTTTCCGGACGATTGGCGCGCAGGGTCTGGGTGGCCTGCACGTCCAGCGTGTCGCCCGCGACCACCACGCCATATTCTGCGCGGGCGGCCTGCGCGGTGACAAACCCGCTCAGTACGTCCTGCAGCACAGTTTCCGCAGGCCGGTCGAACGGGTGGCCATAGCCCCCACCGCCCCCGGTTTCGATCCGCAGGATGTCGCCGCGCTTGAGCATGTTGCCATCCGACAGCGGATCAAGCCGCACCTCGTTCGGCGTGCCCGGGTTCACGATGGCGATGCCATGGCGACCGGATTTACCGCCATGAATGCCCCATGGCGGGTTCTGGACGCTGTCGATACGGATGGCCACCATGGTTTCTTCGGCCAGAATTTCGTATTCGCGCACGATGCCGCACCCGCCCCGGTACCGACCCGCCCCGCCGGAGTCCGCAACGATGCCATAGCTGCGCATGGTCACCGGATAGCCTGCCTCCAGAAATTCGACCGGATAGTTCTCCTGCGCGACGAAATAGACCGCATCTATTCCGTCCGCCGTGGAGCGCGCGCCATAGCCAACGCCGATCCCATCGGCCAACAGGTAGGGCTCCAACGCTCCCGCCTCGGTCCGGTATTTGCCGCGCATGATGTTGACCACATAGGCCGAATTCGCCGCCGGGGCCTCACCTCCCCCTGCGTTCAGCAGCCCGCACATGGCCGAGATCATTCGCATCGCGGTCAGACCGCGCAGGCCCAGCGGGGCGGGGTATTCCGGTTGCAGGAAACTGCCCTTGCGAAACAGCACCTCATCCAGCGCATTGGGCCCGCCCGCATTGCAGACCTGACTGGGATCGCCGCCCAGATAGAACAGGCCCAATGCCATGCCGGGCACGCCCTTGTTCATTAGGTAATTGATCGGCCCGGGGGCCTGATCGTCTGTATCCCGGGCGTCGAAGGTAAAATGATCTGCTCCGTCCGCGCCCTTGGCACGCGTCAGCGAGAACCGCATGTGGAACGGGCCGTTGCCGTGCCCATCGGTGTCAATCGCATCGGTGAAGGAATAAGTGCCGTAATCGAAGGTCTCGGCCATCTTGTCCCGCACCAGATTTCGGGTGCGTTCCAGCAATTGTGCCAATGCGTCCTCGGTCACGTCCGGCCCGAACCGGTCAAGGATTTCGCCGACCCTGCGCACGCCAAGTTCAACACTGGCCATGAGCGCGCGCATGTCGCCTTCGCTTTGCTCGGGATAGCGGGAATTGCGGTGAAAAATGTCGAGCACGGCCTGATTGACCTGACCTGCTTCGATCATCTTGGTCACCGGGATCATCACACCTTCCTGAAAGATATCGGTGGCATCCGGGCTGATCGACCCGGGCCGCAAGCCGCCGATATCGGCAAAATGCGCCCAGCTCATGACAAAGGCGCAAACGCGGCCCTCGCGAAAGACCGGCGCCAGCAGGACCTGATCGTTGGAATGGGAAATCGCGCCGTATGAGCCGTAGCAGTCATTGTACCAATAGACGTCGCCATCCTGCATCGTCTCAATCGGGAATTTTTCCAGTACGGGCCGGGTCATGTCGCCAAAGATCGGCACCATCGACCCCACGGCCATCGTGCCATTGCCGTCGAACAGCGCCGTGTAGAAATCCTTCTTTTCGCGGATGAAGGCGGAAATGGCTGTGCGCTCGATCAGCGCCTCCATCTCGGATTGCGCGGCGGCAATGGCCCCGCGGATGATTTCGAGCGAGACCGGATCGCAAAGCGCGGATTGGCTGAGCCGTGATGGCTTGTTCATGGTCGTCTCCCTTCTGATAAGCTGAGGGTGAGCACGGTTCGACAAACCGTGCCTGGGTATGTGATGGGCTGCGTCATTCTTCGACGAAATGGCACGCGACGCGGCGTGTTCCTATGGGGCGGGGCATCGGGACTTCGTCGGCGCATCGGGTTTGCGCGCGCGGGCATCGGTCGCGGAACACGCAGCCCGAGGGCGGATTGCGTGGGTCCGGCGCGCCGCCGCCGATGGGCAGGGGATCGTGGCTTTGATCGACATGCGGCGTGGGCACCGCCGCAACCAGAGCCTGACTGTAAGGGTGCAGCGGCGCATGCACGATGTCTTCGGTCGGGCCGTCCTCCATAATCCGGCCCAGATACATGACGATGGTGCGGTCACAGACATAGCGCACGAGCGCCAGATCGTGGCTGATATAGATCGCCGTCAGCCCCAGTCGGTCACGCACATCGCGAAACACGTTCAGGACGCCCGCGCGCACCGACACATCCAGCATCGAGACGGGTTCGTCCGCGACAACAAACTCGGGTTCCAGGATCAGCGCACGTGCCATGACGACGCGCTGCAACTGCCCGCCTGAGAGTTGATGCGGATACCGCTCCAGAAACTGTTCTGGATCGCCCAGACCAACAAGCTCCAGCGCGTCGATGACGCGGGCGTGCCATTCGCCATTCGGAATGCGGGCGTTGGCCAGCGGTTCTTCCAGCGTCTTTCGGATGGAATAGCGGGGGTTCACCGCATCGAACGGGTTCTGGAAAATCATCTGCGACCGGCTGCGAAACGCGCGCAGCTCATCGCCCGACAAATCCTTGATCTCTTGCCCGTCAAACCGGGCCGAACCGCCCGTCACCTCCTCCAACCGCACGAGGATGCGACCCATCGAGGTCTTGCCACAGCCCGACTCCCCAAGCAGACCGACGCTTTCGCCTTTCCTCAGGGTCAGCGTCACGCCATCTACCGCCTTGACGGTCGCGGGCAACCCCATCATCGCCGAGATAGCGTTGCCGATCTTGTAGTGAAGCTGCGCGTTCTCCATTTCGATCATCGTCTCGGTCATGCGGCAGTCCCCCATGTCGAGGGTTGCCGGGCCGTTTCACGCAGGGCGGCGGCCTCATCTGCGCGGTGGCAGGCGACGTGATGGTCAGGCGCGGCTTCGGTCAGGGGCGGTTCGGTATGGCGGCACAGATCGGTGGCAAAGGGACAGCGCGGGGCAAAGCGGCAGCCTTTGGGCGGGTCGATCAGGTCCGGCGGGCTGCCTGCGATTGGGGTTAGAACGCCGGTTCCGGCGGATTGCAGATCGGGAAACGCGTTTTTCAGCCCCATCGTGTAGGGGTGCAGCGGTTCGTTCAGCAGGGTCGCGGTGTTGCAGTTTTCAACGACCTTGCCCGCATACATCACCACCGTGCGGTCGCAGATGTAAGCCACGACCGAGATATCATGCGTCACCATGATGACGGACAGGCCAAGGTCGCGTTGCAGGCTGCGCAACTGGTCCAGAATCTGGCGCTGAATGATGACGTCAAGCGCCGTTACCGGCTCATCCGCCACAACCAGTTTCGGGTTCAGCGCCAAAGCCAGCGCAATCGCAGCGCGTTGCCGCATGCCGCCTGAGAATTGATGCGGAAAGTCGCGTAGGCGGCCCGGGTCGATGCCTACCATCTCGAACAATTCTACAGCACGCGCGCTGGCCTGTGATTTGCTCATCCCGCCCCGGTCGCGCAAGACCTCCATGATCTGATATTCCACGCGATACACCGGATCGAGGGAGTTCATCGCCGATTGCGGAATGAACGAAATATCGCGCCAGCGCAGGTTGTTCATCTCACGCTCGGAGATCGCGGCGAGGTCTTGACCGTCGAATTCCATCGCGCCGCCCGCGATGCGCGCGTTGTCGGCAATCACACGGGTCAAGGTACGGGCCATGGTGGTCTTGCCGCAACCGGATTCTCCGACCAGACCGACGATGGCGCCTTGCGGAACGTCGAAAGACGCCTCGCTGACTGCGACCACATCCAGCGCGCCGACCTTATAGGCAATCGACAAGTCTCGGATAGAAAGAAGCGTGTCTGCCATGGTCAGCGCCCCAGCTTCGGAAACAGCAGGTTTTCATACCCGCGCGAGATGAAGAAACCGGCACTGACCACAAGGATGATCGCCAGCCCCGGCGGGATAAACCAGTGATAGGCCTGCCGCGCCAAAGCCTGACTTGCAAAGGCGTCCTGAAGCATGAAACCCCAGCTGATCGCATCCGGGTCGCCGAACCCAAGAAAGCTGATTGATGCCTCGGTCAGGATGGCCCAGCCAATGGCGATCGAGCCATACAGAAAGCTGAGCGGTAGGATATTGGGGGTGATGTGGCGCAGAATGATTTTCAGGTCCGAGGACCCGACGACACGCGCGGCCTCGACATATCCGCGCGAGCGCAGCGACAGGACTTGTGAGCGGATCACTCGGCCCGTATCGCGCCACAGCACCAGCGCCATGGCGATGACCGTGTTCCAGATTGACGGCTCGGAAAAGGCCGAGATCACGATGACGAAGGGCAGGAACGGGATACCGAAGGCCACATCGGCCAGCCGCATCAGGAAGGCATCGACGCGACCTCCGAAATATCCGGCCAGCAGCCCCACGACAGAACCGATGAACGCCACCATGAACGCTGCGGTGAAGCCCACAAGCAATGCCGATCTGGCCCCCCAGACGATCTGGGAAAAGATATCGCGGCCCAATGACGTGGTGCCCAGAATATGCCCCTGCTCCCCCGGCAAAAGGTCCGACGCCAGGTCAAAGTCTTCGGTGTAGAGGATCTCAGTCGGGTCATACGGCGCGATGATTGGCGCGGCCAAAGCGGTGATGATGAACAACGCGTAGATCAACAGGCCGGCCAAAGCAAAAGGATCGCCCACCGGCAGCTTGATCGCCTCGAATACCCGCGCGATGCCCGAGGGGTTTGCCTTGATCGTCGCATCAGGCATGAGAAATCCTCGGGTCCAGGAAGGTATAAAGCAGATCGGCAATCAGGTTCATGATGATGACCACAATTGCGATCATCAGGAACGCCCCCTGCGCCAGCGGGTAGTCCGAAGCCGCAACCGCATTCACCAGCTCTCGCCCCAGACCGGGCCAGGAGAACACGCTTTCGACCACTACGTTGCCCTGCAGCTGATAGCCCACCGCAATGGCGAATGAGGTCATCACTGGCAGCAGAGCGTTCCGGGCCCCGTGCCGGATCACAACGGCGGAGGGCGAAAGCCCTTTGATCTTGGCCATGGTGACGAAATCTTCTTTCATCACATCCAGCATGTTTGATCGCATCAGCAGCAGTGGCAGGCCTTGCGAGTAGATCGCCAGAGTCATCATCGGCAGGAACAGGTGCGACAGGAAATTGGCGGAGGTATATAGCTGCCACAGGCTGTCATAGCTGGTGCCTGCGGACCGTGTGCCGCCAGCGGGGAACCAACCCAGTGAAAAGGAAAAGATCGCCAACAGCACCATGCCCAACCAGAATTCGGGCATCGCACGGGTGGCCAGAACCGCAGGTAGAGCCGCGGCCTCGAACCGCGAATTGCGTTTCCATGCGAGCCATGCGCCCGCAAGGATGCCAAAAGTATAGGCCACGATCAGCGAGGAAAACGTCAGGATCAGAGTGTTCGGCAACAGCAGCATGATCCGCTCTGAGACGGGGCTGCGATAGCGGAAGGAATAGCCAAGCTCACCCTGCAACAGATTGCCCAGATAGGTAAAATACTGCTGCCACAAGGGCTTATCCAGGCCGAACTGCCGGATCAGCGCCTCTTGCTGTTCTGCGGTAAAGGTCGGATCGATATAAGCCGCCAGCGGATTGCCGGGCATCAGGCGGAACATCAGGAACAGGATCGTCACGACCGCCCAGAGGACCAGCATCAGTTGCAGCGTGCGTATGAGGAAAGGCTTGAGAGTGCTCATCTCTGTCCTGAAAGGGCCCCGGAGGGTTGGGTTGTGGTGTTTAGAAGGGGCGCGGCGATTGCCCGCCGCGCCAGCCGGACGGGTGTTAGTCCGCAAGTGTTTCCTTGACACCGTCGGGATAGGTCAGGCGATCACCGACACCGCCATAGCCGGCCTCTTCCAGGATCGACTTGGCTACATCGCCGCCTGCCTTGAACCCGTTCACGACGTCTTCGGCGTGCCAGTATTCCAGCGCGGGCGAGACCACCGAGTTCGATGGGACAGCGAACTTTTTGAAGGCCGCGTTCACGATCAGGCGGCGATCAACAGCCGCAGACAACGCACGGCGGAAGGCCGGATCGTTGAACGGTGGGCGGCGCAGGTTGAAGGCGACGTACCGGAAGCCGATATCGACGGTCGAAACCACCTCCAGATCGCCATCCTGTTCTGCGGCATCCAGCAGGACCTGCGGATCACCCTGGAAATCAGTCAGGAAGTTCAGCTCACCTGACCGCAGCATACCCAGCGCAGCCTCGGCATTTGGAACCAGACGCAGGATAAAACGCTCGGCCTTTGGGGCGTTGAAATGGTCGGTATTGGCCTCCAGCACGATCTCTTCATTGGGCAGCCAGCGCACGAACTTGTAAGCTCCGGAGCCGATTGGCGTGTCTTCCTGATAGCTTTCCGCGTTTTCATCCTTGGTCGCCAGATCCGCCAGAATGGGCTCCCACACGTGTTTCGGGATGATGTTGATCTTGGCCAGGCTGGAGGTCAGAAACGAGGCCGAAGGCGTGTTCAGCGAGAAGACAATCGTGTTGTCGCCCTCAACGTCGACGCTGGCGACATTGCTGCCGAACGGGGCGTACATCGGAGCTTCGCCGCCCGTGGTCGCCTCATAAGAAAAGACCACATCATCGACGGTGACCGGCTTGCCATCATGGAAAGTCAGCCCGTCGCGCAGCGTGACAGCGATGGTGGTGTCGTCGCGCCATTCAAAGCTTTCCGCCGCCCAGGGCTGCGGCAGGCCATCCGGCCCCACGCGGAACAGACGGTCATAGATCAGCTCGGTCAGCCAGTTGTCGGTCACGCCCGAGATATAAAGCGGGTTCACCGCAATCACATTGTCCGAACTGTTGACGATGATGTCCTTCTGATCACCCGTCGGCGTCAGGCCCAGCCACGTCCAGTAGCTGCGGATACCGATGCCGGATTGATCCACGACCGAGGCCGGATCGAAGACGGTTTTGTCAAAGGCAAAGGCCTGCTGCGGATGCACTAGCATCATGTTGGGCTGATCCGCGTCCAGAATTTCCTGCGCCTTCAGCACCAGTTTCTGCCGCGCCTCGGGGTCGACGGTCACCCGTTGTTCTTCAACCAGCGCGTCATATTCGGGGTTCTTGTAGCCGATGAAATTGTACCCGTTCTCGGCGGTAGAGGAATGGAACAGGTTAAAGATGATCTCATCCGGGTCAGACCGTTCCGGCCGCCCGGTCATCTGCCAGGCGGTCACGTCCCAGTCGTCGCGGTTGTACCAGACGGCATCGGCCATTTGCGACCACGGCATCACGTTGACATTGACGTCCAACCCCAGCTTGCGCCATTCCTGCGCGATCAGCTGGATGGCCTGAAACTCGGCCGGCTGTGCCGCCTGTGGGCGGGTCAACAGTTCGATGGTTCGGATTTGATCCTGTGCGCTGGCACTTACCGCCCAAAGCGATGCTGAGACAGCAAGTCCGGCAGCAGCTGTAACAAGAGTCTTCAAGGTCGTTCTCCCGTTGGTTAGCCCACGGGGCACGCGGGCAGTTTAGATCGCGGCGGTTATTGCCCGCCGCCAAATGTGCAACACCTTTTCTTTATGGACGCCCGATCAAGCTGATGCTGTGAGCGATTATTGTTTTACTCAATGAAACAGGTTTGCTATCGTTCATTCAGTAAAACACAGATTCGTTTAAAAGCAAGAGAGTCGAAGTCACCGATGTCGCAAGAAACCACCGAAGCGGCCCCCGGGCGAAAATCTTACCGGATCGATGCGGTGGCCCGTGCCCTGCGTGTGATGGAGGCTTTGGCCGAAACGCCGGGGATCGGTGCAACGGCTTTGGCAGAACAGCTTGGTCTGACCAAGTCAATTGTCTTTCGTCTTTTGCAGACGCTGGAAGAGGATGGCTATGTCCAGCGCGACGAGGAACGGGCAATTTACTCGCTGGGCTATCGCGTGGCACTGTTAGGAGAGCGCGTGGGGCGGGAAGGCGCGTTGTTGCAGGTCGCCCGCCCGGTGATGGACGCGTTGCGTGACGACACGGGTGAAAACGTCAACCTGGTAATCCGCGAGGCGACCGCGTCGGTCGCCATTGCAACGCGCGAGGGGCTCCACAGTATAAGGCTTTTTGCGCAGTTGGGCCGACGCGGGCCGCTGCATGCCGGTGGTGCATCGATGCTACTGCTAGCCTATGCAGAACCCAGTATCCGCGACAGTGTTCTGGCCAGCGAGCTTGAGCAGTTCAGCCCGCATACCATCACCGACCCGGAGCGTCTGCGCGAGGTTTTGCTGCTGATCAGGGCGAACGGATACAACGTAGCGATCAACGATCTGGACGATGGGGCCTTCTCGGTCGCGGCGCCGATACAGAACAGTGCGGGCGAAATTATCGCTGGTATCTCCGTGGCGGGTGCGTCTGTTCGGCTCGATGAAGTGCGCCGTGCAAGCTACATTGAAAAGGCTGTGGCAGCGGCCAATGAGATCTCAGAAAAGCTGACATTGGGCTGATCCGAGTTGTACTAAAAGTTTCAGGTTGTTCCCAATTCATACCGTCTGACGCGCCAGGACAGGGGTCTTGCGCGGAATCAGTTTGTCTGTCTATGTTTTATTTATTGCGACAACGTTTCACTGAATAAAACATTGGAGAGGCCCATGATCCCTGAAGAAACTGCCCTGCTTGATCAGGTCACAATCGACGAACCCTGGGCCCTTGTCGAAAGCTTCTCGACCTTCAAGCGGGAACACCCCGACGACGTCAATCGCGGCATGGATGAGGTTGTGAGCCGGCTGACCAAACACGGGGTCGACGTGAAAGTGCACGAACCGGACCTGTTCCTCAGCCTGCCCGGTGAAGCCCGAGTTGAGGCCGCGGGCGTCACCTATCGCGCCAAGCCGCCTGCCTTCAGTGCCAACGCTCCAAGCGGATTCAGCGGGCCGCTGGTCTATATCCGCGGCACGACCAACATGGATGAAGAGGACGCCTTTGAAAGCCAGCTTGAGGCCGGGCCGGAAATGGAGGGGCGGGTGCGCGGCAAGATCGTTCTGACCGAAGGCTTCGCCAGTCCCGCGATTATCTCTTTGATGGAAGGGTGCGGCGCGGTCGGTGTGATTGCGATCAATCCCGGTGTCGACATTCACTGGGGCATCTGCACCACGATCTGGGGCATCCCCAGCGCAAGCGATTTGCACCGCAAGCCATCGATTCCGGCGGCGGCGGTGAATATGGAAAGCGGCAAAGCGCTGATCGAACTCGCCAAAGCGGGGGGCGAGGCGACGATCTTCACCGAGATGGAAGAGGGCTGGTTCCGCTCAAAGCTGCCCGAAATCACCATTCCCGGCAGCGAAGAGCCGAACAAATACGTGTTGCTGCACGGTCATCTGGACAGTTGGGATGTGGGCGTCGGCGACAACGCCACCGGCGATGCGACAATGTTGGAGGTGGCGCGGGTCCTCTGGGCCAATCGAGACAAGCTGCGGCGCACGGTCAAGATATGCTGGTGGCCGGGGCATTCTACGGGTCGTTATGCGGGATCGACATGGTATTCGGATACCTTCGCGCTCGATCTTGACGAGAACTGTGTGGCGCAGGTGAATTGTGACAGCCCCGGTTGCCGGTGGGCGACCGAGTTCATCAATGTCTCGGTCATGTCCGAAGCCCATGATTTCCTTGCCAATGTCATCCAGGATGTCGCGGGCAAAACACTGCATTCCGAGCGCCCACACCGGGCGGGGGACTATTCCTTCAACGATATCGGCATATCCAGCTACCTGATGCTGTCTTCGGCGATGACCGACGCCCATCGGGAAGAGCTTGGATATTACGCTGTGGGGGGGTGCGGCATGAACATCGCCTGGCATACCGAGAACGATACGCTAGAGATTGCGGATAAAGATATCCTGTTGCGCGACATCAAGGTCTACTTGCTGGCAATTTTTCGCAATGCAAATGCGGGCGTTCTGCCAATGGACTGGCGCGCGACTGCGCGGGAATTTCAAGCGACGATTGCCGAATATCAAACGCAAGCTGGCGATTGCTTTGACCTTTCGGGGCCAGCCGCAGCCGTTGATGGCCTGCTGACGGACCTTGAAACGTTTTACGAGCGGGCCCATGCCGGAGAGATTCCGGAAACTGCAGCCAATGCGATCATCCAGGATCTTGCCCGCATTCTGGTGCCGTTGAATTTCAATCGCTCTGATCGTTTCAGGCATGACCCGGCCCTGACTATTCCGCCACTTCCTGCTCTGGAAGAGGCGACAAAGATTGCCGCAAGACCCGAAACGCTTCGTGGCTTTTCCCGAACCGAATTGGTCCGAGGTCAGAACCATGTGATTGCCGGGATAAGGAGCGCTCGGAACAGAATAAAAGCTGGGCTGGGATAGCATCGGACACAATCCGGCCTGCAGAAAACTCAAGCCTTGGATTTCCACAGCAAGATGCAGGAGCTTGCAGTTGATCTGTTCTTTGCCCGAGCGAGCCCGCTACGTTAGAAGGGTTCCCTCGTTCTCTGTCAGGAACCGTCTGATCTGAGGTTCAATCCTTGCACTGGAGTTTGGATATACACCTGTCTTGCTTACCGCCTCTCGCGCTGAGGTCGCATTGCTGATGCGTTTCCAGATGGTGGGTGATGAAAAAGGCGCCAGCCGCGGCCGTGTCGCGACGCCTGTGGTTAGCCCTTTGATATGAACAATCTGCTGACGATGGGCGGGGTAGAGGATCGTTTCGGACAAAAAGCCGTCATCGCTGAAAGCGCGTTCGAAAATGTAGATCCGGTTGCCGCGATATGCGGCCAGACCCGAGTAACGTGTCCGCTGTCGGATGTTGCCATTGGCATCCGTGGCGCGTTCAAAACTGTGAGTGACGACATATCCGTCCTGTTCCCGCAGCCAGATCAGGGTTCGCAGAATGCCGCCCTCCCACGTGGGAGTACGAAAATGCCCGTGATAAAACCCCAGATAGCGGCGCAGGCCCCGGGCCTGATCCCGAAACACGTCACCTATCAGTTGTTCCGGAACACGGCGCGTAACCTTGTTCTGACGGATATGTCTTGCATGAAACGTGTCATGAGGCAGCAATAGCTCTGCCTCGGCAATGCTGAAAAACCCAGCGATACGGCGCAAGTTAAAGGCCGAAGGCAGCCCGCCACCGTTCAAATATCGGTTAAACTGCTGGCGGTTGATTCCAATCTCGCGGCAGACGGCTGATATGCTGGCAAAGCGCGCGCAAAGCGCCCGCAGGTTTTTTGAAAAATCCTCGGCCATTGGTCCTGCTTCTTACACTGGTTGCTGCAGTTGTGCGTAAACATACATACAATAGCATAAACTCGCTTACTTTCAACATGCCCCTCGATCGTGGTTATTTGCCCTAAAGCTGCGCATGAGACCGGGTGTCATGCGTATGCAATCAGAAAGCGGCAGAATGGCGGATGCGGGGTTTGGTCCCACGCTGCACACAGCACGGCCCGGAAAGCCAAAGGGAGAACGACATGAAAATGAAATGGATGCAGGCGCCGCTGGATCGGCGCGGATTTCTGAAAACGGCCGCCGCATTGGGTGCAAGCTCGGCGCTTACTGGCGTTTGGCCGGGGCGGGCGATCGCGGCAGAAGACGGGGTTCTGCGCATCCGTTCGTATCGTGACATGCAGACGCTGGACCCGGCGCATTCCGAAGGCCAGAGCGATGAACAGATTCAGGCCCCGATCTATAACAAACTGATCCAGTATAAACCCGGCACCGAATGGGATTGGCAGCTGGACGCCGCGGCCATGATCGAACAGGCTGACCCGACCCATATCAAATTCGCGCTGCGCGATGATATCGGATTTACCAACGGTTTCGGCGCAATGACGGCGGAGGACGTGAAGTTCTCGTTCGAGCGTATCATCGACGAGGCCACCGGCAGCCCGAACAAGCCGGATATGGGCCCGCTCAGCCATGTCGAGGTGACAGGCGAACGGGAAGGGACCATTGTTCTGAACGATCCCTTTGCGCCGCTCTGGTCCATTGCGCTGCCATATATCACCGGCAATATCGTGTCGAAAGCGGCGGTTGAGGCCGCGGGCGGGCGTATCGGTACCGATCCGGTGGCAGAGTCTGGCCCTTATCTGCGGTCGGCCTGGAACCCGAAGGAAAAGACGGTGCTGACCCGCAACCCCGACTGGAAAGGGGATGCTCCGGCCTGGGAGACGATCGAGATTCTGCCGATCGACGATGAAAACACCGCCGAGATCGCCTTTGAAGCCGGTGAACTGGATTTGACGCGCGTCTCATTGGGTTCGGTCGAGCGCTATAGGGCAGGGGTACCCAATGGTGGGACGCTGATCGAGAACCCGTCGCTGTACTATGTCTGGCTGGGCATGAACATGGATCACCCCAAGCTGCAGAACAAGAAGCTGCGGCAGGCCATTCAACATGCCATCGATGTGCCGACCATTCTTGAGGCGGCGTATTTCGGGGCGGCTGAGCCATCGACCGGGATCATCGCGCCGGGGCTGACCGGCAACCGCACTAACAGTCTGGTTCCGCCGCAGGCCGATTTTGCCAAAGCAGCTGAATTGCTGGCGGAATCCGGTGAAACCAACGTGACCCTGACGCTGGATATCCTCAACAAGACCACCTACAGCACCATTGCGCAGATCATTCAGGCAACCTTGGGTCAAATTGGCATCACGGTTGAGGTGAATGTACTGGAATCGGGGGCGTTCTGGGCCAGTGGTGACAACGAGAATCTGCAACTGATCCTGAACCGGTTCTCGATGACCCCCGACCCCTATTACGCAACCGCATGGTTCACCACCGAACAGGCAGGTGTCTGGAACTGGGAACGCTTCCGCAGCGAAGAGTTCGATGCCGTCCACGACGCAGCCTTCCGCGAGACCGATCTGGCAAAGCGTGCCGAGATGTACCAACGCGCACAGGATCTGATGGAGGAAAGCGGTGCGTATCGGTTCATCACCCATGAGGCGACACCGATCATCCACACCTCACGGATTGTGCCTGCATTGCGGCCCGATGGCACCACGCTGCTGCGATATTTCGGCAAATCCTGATCAAGTGGGGCCGCAATGGCGTTTTATGTCCTCAGACGGTTCGCCCTTGCGGCCCTGATCCTTGTGGTTGCCGTCACCGCGATGTTTCTGATGATCCGCGCGGTGCCTGGCGATCCGGTCCAGATCATGCTGGGCCCGCGCGCCACGCCCGAACTTCAGGCGCGGCTGACGGCCGAGTTGGGGTTGGACCAGCCGATCTGGAACCAGTTGCTGATTTTCTATGGCAACCTGCTGCACGGTGATCTGGGCGTTGACGTATTCTCGGGCCGTCCCGTCACCCAGATCGTGTTTCAGCAATTGCCGTTCACGCTGGAACTGATCTTTGCCTCGATCCTGTGGTCTGCAGTGTTGGGGATTGCAATGGGGGCCTACGCGGCGGCGCATCCAAATACGCTGATCGACCGGATCGCAGCGGCTGTCTCGGTCAGTTTCGTGGCTGCCCCGTCCTTTGTTATTGCGCTTCTGTCGCTGCTCGTCTTTGCGGTGCATCTGCAATGGTTTCCGGCCATCGGAGTGGGGGACGGGTTTGTCGACAGGCTGTATCACGTCGCCCTTCCGGCCTTCGCCATCGGGCTTAGCTGGGTCGGATACATTGCGCGGCTGGTGCGCGCCTCGATGCTTGAGGTGTTGGGCGAAAGCCATATCCGAACAGCCCGCGCCTTTGGCCTGCGCGAGCAGAGGATCGTCATGGTCTACGCCCTGCGCATCGCCATCCTGCCGGTTGTCACCGTGATCGGCGTGGGAATGGGATTCCTGCTCAGCTCTGCGGTGTTTGCCGAGATCGTGTTTGCCCGCCCCGGGTTGGGCAAGCTGGTGATCGATTCCATTACCACGCGGAACTATCCGATTGTCATGGGCTCGGTCCTGGTGTCGACCGCGTTGTTTGTTCTGTCGACCGCTTTGGCGGATCTGATCAATGCCTGGTTGGACCCGCGGGCGCGGACGGCAGGCTGAGGGGGCAGGGATGACCAAACCAAGATCGGAACTGTCCACCATTCTGCGCGGGGTGGCCCGCGATCCACTGGGCCTTGCCGGGCTGATCATCGTCGGCACCATCGTGTTCTGCGCCCTGTTTGCAGCTTGGATCGTACCTTATGACCCGGTTGCGCTGAACGTGACCCACCGGTTGCAAGGCCCCTCGGCCGAGCATTTGCTGGGCACGGACCAGTTGGGCCGCGATACGTTCAGCCGGGTGATCATGGGCGGGCAGGTGGCGCTGAAAGTGGCTTTGCCTGCGGTATTCGGTGCGATGGTAATCGGGCTGACGCTGGGAATGATCGCAGGCTACGGGCCGAAGTGGTTGGACAACCTGCTGATGCTGTTCTTTGATACCATCCGCTCGTTCCCGACGGTCATGTTCGCGCTGGCGGTGGTCGCGCTGGTCGGGCCGAGCCTACAAACGGTGGTGTTTGTGGTCATGGCGACCTCGATCCCCACCTATGGCCGGGTGGCGCGCACGCAGACGCTGACCTTGCGCAATTCCGAGTTCATTCTGGCCGAGCGGTCGATGGGCGCCAGCATCTTCCGCATCCTCGGGGTGCATATGCTGCCCAATATCATCGGCGTGCTGGCCGTTCTGGCGGCGATGGACATCCCCACGGTGATCGCGCTTGAGGCGGGGCTGTCCTTTCTGGGCCTGGGGGTCAAGCCGCCGACTCCAAGCTGGGGTTCGCTGCTGAAGGACGGGTATGCATTGATCCGGCAGACGCCATGGCTGGTGGTCGCCGGTGGTCTGCCAATCATTCTGGCCACGCTGGGCTTTACCTTTCTGGGCGAGTCCCTGCGCGATGTGGTCGATCCCAAACTGAGGAAACAGCGATGAGCACCCCTTTGCTCGAAATTGACGGCCTCAGCGTCGACTACGAAACGGTCCGGGGTGATCTGAAAGCCCTGCGCGATATCACGTTCGACATCCAACCGGGCGAAATCGTGGGCATCGTCGGCGAATCCGGCTGCGGTAAGTCCACGCTGATTTCCTCGATCCTGCGCCTGACCGCACCAAATACGCGGTTCCGGCGGGGCGAAATCCGGTTCAAAGGGCGCGATCTGCTGGCCCTGTCCGAACGCCAGATGCGGGCGTTGCGGGGCGACGATATCTCGATCGTGTTTCAGGACCCGATGCAGACCCACAACCCGGTGCTGTCCATCGGGCAGCAGATGCTGGACATCCAGCACCGCTCGGGCGCGTCGAAATCCGAAAAACGCGCGCGGGCCGCAAAGATGCTGGGGGCTGTCGGTATTCCGGACCCCGAGGCCCGGCTGGCGCAGTTCCCGCATGAGTTCTCGGGCGGGATGCGGCAGCGCATCGCCATTGCCATGGCGCTGATGTCAGAACCCGATCTTCTGATTGCCGATGAACCTACAACAGCACTGGACGCCACGCTTGAGGTGCAGATCATTGAGCGGCTGAAAGACCTGCAACAGGATTTCGGCTGCGCGATCCTGTTCATCTCGCACCATCTCGGGGTGATCGCAGAGCTGTGTGATCGGGTGGTGGTGATGTACGCAGGCGCCGTTGTGGAGAGCGGCGAGGTACGTGAAATTTTCCACCACCCGAAACACCCTTATACCCGCCGTCTGATCGACTGCGATCCGGGGCATATCAAGACCCGAGCGCGCGTGTTGCCGACCATTCCGGGCGAGGTGCCCGATCTGGCCAATCTGCCCGGCGGCTGCATTTTCCGCGACCGTTGCGATCAGGCTCTGCCGCGCTGCGTCAGTGATGTCCCACCGCTCGAGCAGGTGCAGCAAGGCCATCTGGCCGCCTGCTGGCTGAACCATGCGGAGGCCACGACATGAGCCTGCTTGAGGTGCAGAACCTGCAAACCAGTTATGGCCGCATCAATGTCTTGGCTGGGGTAAGCTTTCGCGTTGATCAGGGCGAAACCTATGCTCTGGTGGGCGAAAGCGGCTCGGGCAAGACCACCGTGATCCGCGCGATTGCAGGGCTGGCCCCGGCACAGGCGGGCAGTGTCCGGTTTGACGGGCAAGAGATACGCGGCCTGCCAGAACGTGCGCTGCGCCCGCTGCGCAAGGACATTGCGATGATGTTTCAGGACCCGGTTGGCAGCCTGTCGCCGCGCCTGACCATCGGCAGCCTGATCACCGAGCCTTACCGGATTCAGGGCCTGAAAGACCGCGATCTGCGGGCCGAGGCGCGGCGGCTGCTGGAAATGGTCAACCTGCCCGCGGATTTCGCCGATCGCTACCCTTACCAGCTGTCGGGCGGGCAGGCGCGGCGTGTTGGTGTGGCTCGTGCGCTGGCGCTGGAACCGCGCTTGATCTTGGCAGATGAACCCACCGCCGGGTTGGATGTGTCGGTTCAGGGCGAATTGCTGAACTTGCTGAACGACCTGCGTGAAAGGCTGGGGCTGGCAATGGTGATCATCACCCACAACCTGAACGTGGTACGCCATGTGGCGGACCGCATGGGCATCATGTATCTGGGTCGACTGGTCGAGGAAGGCACGACCGAGGCGATTTTTGACACCCCCCGCCACCCCTATACCCGCTGCCTGTTGTCGGCCAATCCCGAACCCGACCCCGACGCGCGGCTGGAGCGAATTGCGCTGAAAGGCGAACCGCCTAGTCTGCTGAACCGCCCCTCGGGCTGCGAGTTCCGCGAGCGCTGTCCGGTGGCCGCCGATATCTGCATGCAGATCCCCGTCTGGGAACAGACCGATGGCCACGGTTTGCGCTGCCTGAAACCGTTTTGAAGTGACGAGACACATATGACGAAGCCGAACGTGAAACTGTTTTTCAACGGGCCGATCCTGACTATGGACGCGCAGAACCCGGAATGCGAGGCTTTGCTCACACGGGGCGGGCAGATCGCTGCGGTCGGGTCCGAGGCGGACTTGCGCAAGCAAATGCCTATGAGCACGCAAGAGGTTGATCTGGAAGGGCAGACTCTGATGCCCGCCTTCATTGATCCGCACGGGCATTTCCCTGATTCCGGATTTGTCGAACTGTTCCGCGTCGAGCTTTCGGCGCCGCCACGCGGCGATTGCCCGGACATTCCCACCGCGCTGCGCCGCCTCGCGGACCGCGCCAAGGAAACACCTGCCGGTGAATGGGTTATGGGTGTCTTGTTTGACAACACAGCCATTGCCGAGCGGCGTATGCCCACCCGTGCCGAGCTGGACGCGGTATCGCGCGATCATCCGATCTGGGTCATCCATGCCTCGGGCCACAACGGTGTTGCGAACTCGGCCGCGCTGGCGTTTCTGGGTGTCGATGCGCATTCACCAGACCCAGTCGGAGGGCGTTTTGATCGCGACCCCGAGACCGGAGAACTGACCGGCCTGATCGAAGGTCTGTCTGCGATGGGGCCTTTGGGCGAAACCTGTTTCCTGATCGACCGCACGCGGTTCCTGCAAGGATGCGCCGCCGCCCGCGACGAATATCTGCAGCATGGTGTGACGTTTGCCCAGAATGCCTGGGTCAATGCCGAGCTACTGGAGCATTTCGCTGCGCTGGCCGCGGAAGGCGATCCGGGCATCGGCCTGATGCTTTTGCCTATCGCGGAACTCGAACCCGCACTGTCCGAGGGACAGGCCGAGGTGGACTGGCAAGACACCCCGCATGTCCGCACCGGACCGCGCAAACTGTTCTCGGATGGTTCGTTCCAGTTACAAACCGCATTCCTGAGTGAACCCTATCACGAGGTTCGCAAGCCCGATTGCCCCAATGGTATGCCTTATATGGATCCGGACCTGTTCCGATCCGAGGTCATCCGCCTGCACAGGCTTGGTTTTCAGGTCCACTGCCACTGCAACGGCGACGCCGGGGCCGAGATGTTCATCGATGCAGTTGAGGCGGCACTACTCGACACCCCACGCAACGATCACCGGCATACCGTTATCCACGGGCAGGTCTTGCGCGACGATCAGCTACAACGGATGGCCCGACTTGGTATGACGGTCAGTTTCTTTTCGGCCCATGTGCATTTCTGGGGCGACAGGCATTATGACACGATCATGGGTCCCGAACGCGCCAACCGCCTGACCCCGGCTGGATCAGCCGAACGGTTCGGGGTGCGCTTCACCCTGCACAATGACGCTTCGGTTACGCCAACACGCCCCCTACATCTGGCGCATTGCGCGGTGAACCGCCTGACGGCGTCGGGGCGTCGGCTGGGGCCAGATCAGGGGATTTCGGTGATGTCAGCGCTTAAGGCGCAGACAATCGATGCGGCCTGGCAAGTCTTTCTCGAAGATGAACGCGGATCAATCGAGCCAGGTAAAGTGGCCGATTTGACGGTGTTGTCTCAGAATCCACTGATGGAATCGCAACGCCTGCAAGAGATCACGGTCACGCGGACCTATCGGCATGGGGAGCTTGTTTTTGAACGAGATGCCACCCCAGCAAGCAAAGACAGCTGCAACAACTCAGGGCTGCACATGGGTGGGCCGCGCCGCTCCATGAATTGATGATTCTGTTCGATCAAGTGTCTGAACCACCCGGTTTTGATGCTATAGTGGCGGCTTCTACGCCGACGAGACGCCCGCCGCCGCATCGAGATGAGCCGTTAACAAGTTGGGCCTAAAAAACTTCGCGACGGCATTCTGCAAAGATGGTTACGCACCATGCGTCTGGACTTTTGGCAACCACTGGCTGACTTCCCGCTCGGCCACGGTGATCGCTTCGGTGTTCAGGATTTGCGCCCGTATCGCCTTGGATACGGCCCTGACGCGCTTGTTGATCGTTATGTCAGCATCACCGACTGGCAGATCGCTCACGTCCAGTTTCTCATAGATCGACAACAGACGGTTTTGCACCGTGCGCAGTGCGAGTTTTTGGCGTTGCGCGATCGCTTTATCCGACAGCCCCAACGACAGATCAGTCAGTATCGCCAGTTCCACTTCGGTCAGCGCTTCGCCCGCGCGGTTCTGATCGCGCTGGATTTGGTGGATCTCGCGATCGACGACGATTTGGGCCTCGATCAGAACAGCGCGCAACGCTAAATGCATGCGCGATGGGCTCGCGGTTTTCAGGACATATCCATAAGCGGCCTCTTTCGGGACGATCCGGGTGATGCCGCGCAAATATGCCTCGTCCGAGTAGTTGGACCAGAACAGAATACGCGTTGCGGGCCGTTCCGCCCAGATCGTTCTGGCGGCCTCGATCCCGTTGCGTTCCTTCATGCGCAGATCCATGACAATGGCTTCGACCGCGTTTTGACGGGCCTGTAGCTCTCCTTCGCGCCCGTTGGTCGCAAGGCTGATATCTGTGGCTTCGGGCAGGGCCTCTGAGACCATTTCCCTGAGGTAGTTCGCGTGCATGGCGTCATCTTCAACCAACAGGACTTTCATACCGCCACCTCAGCTTTTGGGCATTCCGAGGCAGGCAGGCTGACCACGATCTCGGTGCCGTGGGATTGCGAGATTGCAAAATGCGCACCGATCAATTGGGCCCGCGTGCGCATATGGGTCAAGCCGCCGGATGTCCTAAGCCGCCCGGGCGGGCTCGCCCCGATCCCGTCGTCGGTAACACGCAGGTGCAGGCCACCTCTGCAGTGGATCTCCACTAATATCTTGCTGGCTTGCGCATGGCGGACGGCATTGTTGATGCCCTCTTGCGCGATGCGGAACAACGCGATCCGTTTGGTCTGAGGCAACTGATCGATCAGGCCGTCGGACAGATCGCGCACGTCGATGTCGATGCCCTGATCCGCTCCGATTGCGCGTTCAAGATGCGTCCGGACCGCGTGTTGAAACCCGAAGAGTTCCAGCAGGGACGGGATCGACATATCGATGATGCCCCGCAAATCCTGAATGCAGCTTTGCATGCTGTCCTGTAGCGCTTCGATGTCTTGTCGTGATTTGCACCGCTCAAGATCGCGGCTTATGCGGGTCAGGTCGGCCAGCGTCTGGTCATGCAGGTCCATTCCGATGCGCTGACGTTCAAGCTCCAGTGTGTCGGTCAGACTGGATGCACCTTGCCGCAACCCTTCTTCGCGGGCTTGCACTTCTGCGCGCATAATCGCCTCGCGCTTGGCCTGTTCTGTGGCGCGCAGGGCATAGAAATAGGGGGCTAGGATGTCCGCGATATTGCGCACCTGCTCGACGGCTTGTTCGTCGTAGAAATCGGGTTTTTGGGACGAACAGTTCAACGCCCCAATCGTACGCCCCAGCACTTTCATCGCCACGTTCACCCGGCTGCGCATCTTGTGCCGAATGATCGGCCCGGCATCCGCGCCTTCGAACACGTATCGTGGATCCTCCAGAGCATTGCCGGTCAGCAGGCTGTCGCATCGCCCAAGCAAGATATCCCGTACCGGAGAAACCTCGGCAGGAGCCCGGGTGCGGCTCCAACTGGTATGCAGACCGACCTCATAGCTGGTGTTCAGCGTGCCTTCTTCATCGATCAGGCAGACGTCCAGATGATCGACCTCAAGTATCCTGTCGATCTCGGATTTGACCGAGCGCAAAGCGGATTTGATGTCCAGGTTGCCGGCCAGGTGGTTGGAAATCCGCAAGTAATAAGCAAGGTCTGCCATCTGCGCGCCCTTTCGAAACCGGCCTCAGGCGTCCGGCAAAGCTGACTATATCGCTGGCTCAGCAGCATGTCATGCGGATTGCCGCAGCGAATTTGCGGGAACCCGCAAGCTTTGCGCGCGTCGTACTCTTACACAATCGCCGCGCCCGGTGAATCCTTACGCTGCCGGCTTGAGAAGGCGGGCGCAATTTGTGCGGCGGTTGGGCCGCTCAGGGAGGAAAAGATGACACTGAAGGCCATATTGCTCGGCGCTGTTGCCGGGACCACCGTATTTGCTGCATCTGGCGTCGCGGCGGATACGTCGGACAAACGCATTGCTCTGTCGAACAACTATGCCGGAAACTCGTGGCGTCAGGCGATGTTAGAAAGCTGGCAAAAGAACGGGGACGCCGCTGTTGCGGATGGTGTTGTCGCTGCAGCTGATGCGTTCACGACCTCGGAAAATCAGGCCACCGAACAAGCGGCGCAAATTCAGAACATGATCCTGCAGGGCTATGATGCCATCGTCATCAACGCAGCCTCGCCCACGGCCATCAACGGCGCGGTCAAGGCGGCCTGTGATGCGGGCATTACCGTGGTGTCCTTTGACGGCATCGTGCAGGAACCCTGCGCTTGGCGCATCGCGGTCGACTTTCAGCAAATGGGCCGCGAGCAGGTGAAATATCTGGCTGAGCGCTATCCGGACGGCGGCAACCTGCTGGAAATCCGCGGTCTGGCGGGTGTGTTCGTGGATGATGAGATCAGTGCGGGCATTCATGATGAAGTCGCCAACAGCAATTTCGAAATCGTAGGCTCGGTCCACGGTGACTGGGCGCAGGATGTGGCGCAAAAGGCTGTTGCTGGTATTCTGCCCAGCCTGCCCGAAATCGTGGGCGTGGTGACCCAGGGTGGTGACGGCTATGGTGCAGCGCAAGCCATCGGAGCGACTGACCGGTCGATGCCGACCATCGTAATGGGCAACCGTCAGGACGAATTGCAATGGTGGTCCGAGGAAAAGGCTGCAAACGGGTACGAGACGACCTCGTTGTCGATTGCACCGGGTGTCAGCACGCTGGCTTTCTGGGTCGCGCAGCAGGTTCTGGATGGGGCCGATGTTCCCAAGGATCTGACCGTTCCTTTCCTGACGATCCAACAGGATGAGCTGGAAGAGGCGCTGAAGACCACGCCCAAAGGCTCGGTCGCCAATGTCGAATATACGTTGGATGAGGCGAAGGCCGTTATCTCGGCGGCTCAGTAATCCATGACCAAGACCCAAACGATACCCGGCGCATCAGATGCGCCGGTTGTCACGCTGGATGGGGCGAATATGTCCTTCGGCCCTGTCCACGCGCTGCGCGCCGCGTCGATATCTGTCGGCGCGGGCGAATGTGTTGGGCTGGTGGGTCATAACGGCGCTGGCAAGTCGACTCTGGCGAATGTGATCAATGGGCGGCTGACGCAAACCGGTGGGTCGGTCGCATATCGCGGCGAGGACGCGGCTCTGCGAAACAGCCAGAACGCGCAGAGCGCCGGGGTTCGCAGCGTGTTTCAGGAACTGTCCTTGTGCCCCAACCTGACCGTTTTGGAAAACCTGCGCATTCCCTATCGCAACATGCCCCGCAAAGGCTGGCGTCGTGTAGCCCAGCAGAGAATTATCGCCGCGCTGGATCTGGTCTTTCCGGGCCATGGTATCCGCGCGCATGCAACCGTTGGCGATCTGACAATCGCCGAACGTCAAATGGTCGAGATCGCAATTGCCTTTGCCGAGCGCGATCGCGAACCCAGCCTTGTTATTCTGGATGAGCCGACATCCTCGCTGGATGCGGCCATAGCCCGGCAGTTGCTGGATCACATCAAACGGTTCTGTGCATCGGGCGGGGCCGTTTTGTTCATCTCTCACATGATGGGTGAGATTTTTGAGGTCGCGACGCGGATCGTCATCATGAAGGACGGCCAGATCGTAGATGACCAACCGGCGCAGGCCTTTACCCGCAGCAGCATCGTCGATGCGATGGGCCATGTTGCGCCGGATCATGATGAGGCGGAACAGGCGCGCGCGAACCGCCCCCTGGGGGAGGAGGTGATCCGAGCCCAGAATGGCCTGAACGCCCGCAAGGGCGAGATCGTCGGGCTGGCCGGATTGGCCGGGCACGGGCAGGCTGAAGCCTTGGCGCAGATTTTCTTTGACCATTCCTCGGTCTGGAAGACACCGAAACAGCCCGAGGTGGTTTTTGTGGCCGGGGACCGGTCGCGCGATGGGGTGATGCCGCTGTGGTCGATCCTGAGAAACCTGTCCTTAACCACGCTGCCCGAGTTCAGTCGTAAGATCATGGTGGATCGCGGCAATGAGGCCGGGCTGGTGCAAAACTGGAAAGAGCGGATTGGCATTCGAACCGATAACCTGCTGAACCCGATCCTGTCGCTGTCGGGTGGCAATCAGCAAAAGGTTCTGTTTGCCCGCGCGCTGGCCTCAAGCGCGCCGATTGTGGTGATGGATGACCCGATGCGCGGCGTGGATGTGGGCACCAAGAAAGAAGTCTATCAAATGATTCAGGACGAGGCGGCTAAAGGGCGCAGCTTCCTTTGGTACTCGACCGAGACGGATGAGATTCTGGAATGCGACCGGGTTTTTGTCTTTCGCGCGGGCCAGATCGCGGCAGAGCTGACCGGTGACGAGATTTCCGAAGAAAACATACTGCGCGCCTCGTTCGAAATGCAGGAGGCCGCTGAATGACCGCCGACCGTATGCGCCTGTTGCTGCCGGTTCTGTCGCTGGCTGTCTTGCTGGGTGCCGTGTTCTACCTGCAACCCCGCGCGATGAGCTATTTTGGTCTGAACCTGCTCTTCAATCTGGCCATCCCTGTGGCCCTGGCGACGATTGCACAGATGATGATCATCATGGTCAACGATATCGACCTGTCGATTGGCACTTTTGTCAGTTTCTGCGCCTGTGTCACCGCCACCTATGTGCATGACACGCCGTTGCTGGGCTATGCCATCCTTGCCGCCGCCATTCTGGCCTATGCGGGCCTGGGTGCACTGATCCAGCTGCGCGGCCTGCCTGCGATTGTTGTCACGCTGGGCATGTCCTTTGTCTGGGGCGGGCTTGCCGTGCTGATCCTGCCTTCGCCCGGCGGGGCTTCACCCGAGTGGCTGAAGACGCTGATGAACCTCAAGACACCATTAGTGCCCATTGCCGTCATAGCGCCGCTGGTCATTGCCTTTGCCGTGCATCTGCTGATCAAACGATCCTGGGTCGGAGTAATTCTGCAAGGCGTCGGCGGAAATGAACGCGCGATGGAGCGGGCAGGGTGGTCCGTCGTCAAACTGCGGGCCGGGGCCTATGGGCTGGCCGGATTGTTTGGTGTGCTTGCGGGTATGTGTCTGGTCGGGCTGACGACAGCGGCGGATGCCAATATCGCGCTGCGCTATACGCTCTTGTCGATTGCCGGGGTGATCCTTGGGGGCGGCGAGTTTGTGGGCGGCCGTATCTCACCCTTCGGGGCTGTGATCGGGGCGCTGACGCTGACGCTGGCTGCAAGCTTTCTGTCTTTTCTGCGCCTGTCGCCGGATTGGCAGATCGGTGCGCAGGGTGCGATCCTGATCCTTGTGCTGGCCGTGCGGCTGCTGTTTGTGCGCAGGGGGGCGACCGCATGACGGATGAGACGACCACCGTAGCGCCGCGATGCAACCCTGCGCGCGCGTTTCTGCGAAAGCCCTGGCTCTGGGCTTATGTGGCGGCGGCGCTGACCTTCGGCGCGACCTCGATGCTGGCCGGATCGGGGGCGGGGTCGCTGCTCTATGCGGCGCTGACCTTTGCGTCCTTTTCGGCCATTGTCGGAATTGGGCAGATGCTGGTGATCACCTTAGGTCCGGGAAATGTCGACCTGTCGATCCCGGCGTCGATGACACTGGCTGCCACGCTTGCATTGAAATTCATGGACACGCAGACGGGGCTGATCCTGCCGGGGTTGCTGGTTGCCATCGGCGTTGGCGTCGGTTGTGGCGTGATGAACTTCGCGCTGATCCTGCTACTGCGGATCCCGCCGATCATCGCGACGCTGTCGGCGTCTTTCATCTATCAATCGCTGGCGATCTGGTCGAACAGGGGCCTGCGGATCAAACCGCCCGAGCCGCTGGCCGATTTCGCCACCGGGGGAACGCTGGGGGTGCCCAACGTGGCGTTGGTCGGGGTCGCGCTGGCGGTGTTGGCGTGGCTTGTGCTGGAACGCGCCATCGCCGGTCGCTGGATTTCCGCCATTGGCCAGAACCTGCGCGCCGCCCGGCTGAGCGGTGTTCCCGTCAACGCGGTGCGCTTTGCGGTCTATGTGAACTCTGCCGTCTGTGCCGCGTTGGCCGGGTTTCTACTGGCCAGTTTTTCCGGCGGCGCAAACCTGAACATGGGCACCGAATACATGCTGATGTCCATCGCCGTGGTCGTGATCGGAGGGTCCTCGATCGGCGGAGGCAACTCGAACGTGCCCGGCATCTGGGGGGCGGCGCTGTTCATGTTCCTGATTGTCTCGATGCTGAACTCTTACGGGTTGGGGGCAGGCATCAGGCTTATTTTGACCGGTCTGGTGATCGTTGGCGTCGTCACACTGGCCAATCGCAAAGGATATGACGCATGACCCAAGCAGCGCTCTACGATGTTGTCCGGCCTGAGTTCAATGATCTGATCCATGCCAATCTTGCGATGTCCCGGATTTCAACCGGGCATGTCTGGACCGAAGGCCCGGTCTGGTTTCCCGCACATAATACGCTGCTGTTTTCGGACATTCCAAACCAACGTATCTGCCGTTGGACACCTGATGGGGGCACCGGTGTGTTCCGCGCAGCATCCAATTATGCCAATGGCAATACCCGTGACCCGCTGGGCCGTCTGGTGACCTGTCAGCACGGCACCCGATCGGTTGTCCGTACCGAGCATGACGGCAGCCAGACAGTTCTGGCCGACAGGTATGACGGCAAACGTTTGAATTCACCCAACGATGTGGTGGTGCATTCAGACGGGTCCATCTGGTTCTCGGACCCGACCTACGGAATCCTCTCCGATCTGGAAGGGCATCAAGCTGAGCCTGAGCAGGATGGAAACTATGTGTATCGCTTGGCTCGGGATGGGTCTTCGCTGAGGTCGGTGGCTGATGGTTTTGTTCAACCCAACGGGCTGGCGTTTTCCAAAGACGAAACACGGCTTTATGTTGCCGAGTCCGGCAGCAGCCACGACGCTTCGGTCCCTTCGATCCTGAAAGCATTTGATGTTTTGCCAGATGGCAGCCTGACCAACGGACGCCGCTTTGCCGAGATCGACAATGGGCTGCCTGATGGTCTGAGGGTGGATAGGCATGACAATATCTGGTGCTCTGCCGGGGACGGAGTGCATGTGTTTTCCCCGTCCGGCGACCTGCTGGGCAAGGTTCTGGTGCCGGAAAGGGTCGCCAACCTGACCTTTGGCGGTGAACGCGGCAACGTACTGTTCATCACCGCGACCACGTCTGTCTATTCGCTCTTTGTGAATACAGCGGGCTGCTAGCGCTACTTACCCCTGTCCAGCCCATTCATCTGCGCGATGAAATCGGCCAGCATCGGCAGGTAGCGCTCTCCCTGTCCCGCAGCATCCATTGCTGCAAATGCGTTCCGCACATCCGCCTGCACGGGGTTGAGGGCCCCGACACTGTTGGCCAGGTTGGTCAGATACCGCATGTCCTTGTGGGCATTCGTGATGCTGAACTTGTGGGCGTTCTCGTCCCGCTCCAGTGTCCATTTCATGAAAGTCTCATAGAACCCGTTCGACAAACGGCCGGGGCGGATGATGGAATCCACTTGCTCGACGGTCAGGCCTGATTTCTCGGCAATCGCCAGCGCCTCGGAATAGAGCGCTGCGTAGCCCAGTGAGATGAAGTTGTTGATCAGCTTCATCTTGTGCCCCAGACCAACCTCACCCAGATGCACGGCCAACCCCGACCAGCATTCCAGAACCGGTTTGATCGTTTCGAATGTCTCGGGCGTGGCGCCGACCATTGCGTCCAGCGTGCCCGCTTCGGCCTCGACCGGAGTTTTCGCCAGAGGTGCGTCGGCCAGATCCATACCTGCCGCGCGCAGTTCAGTGGCCAGTTGCAGGGTTGAGACCGGATCAGAGGTCGAGCAATCGATAACGATCAGACCCTCTTTGCCAGACGCCAAAATCCCCTCGGGGCCGCGCACGATTTGTTCCACTTGCGGGCTGCCGGACACGCATAGGTGGATGATATCGCACTGGTCGGCCATGTCCTTGGCCGATTTGGCCTCGGTCGCGCCGCGCTGCAGCAGATCATCGACGGGGGTACGGTTGCGGTGCCCCATCACAACCAGCGGATAGCCTTTCTGGACGATGTTCTTAGCCATGCCGTGCCCCATCAGGCCGACACCAATGAAACCTATGACAGGCTTGTTCATGCTCGTTTCCTTGTTCAAAGCGGATTATGCGTTCGAGGATTGCGACCACAGATTGACGTCGCCATTGGCGGAATAGAGGTCAATCTGGGCCAACTCATCGGGTGTAAACTCGATGTTCTTCAGGGCGCCCACGCAATCAATGATCTGGTCTGATCTGGAGGCCCCGATCAGTGCCGTTGTAATTCCACCGTCACGCAAAACCCATGCCAGTGCCATCTGCGCCAGCGTTTGCCCGCGACGTTGGGCAATGGCATCCAGGCTGCGCAGGTTCTCGATAGTCTCGTTGGTCAGCAAACCCGGGTTCAGCGATTTGTCATCTGCGGCACGGCTGTCCTGAGGGACACCGTCGAGATATTTCCGGGTCAGCATTCCCTGCGCCAGCGGAGTGAACGCAATTGACCCAATGCCGAGCTCTTTCAGAGTATCTTTCAATCCGTCCGTCTCGACCCATCGGTTGATCATGTTGTAGCTGGGCTGATGAATGACGCAGGGTGTGCCCAGATCCCTCAGGATGGCCGCAGCCTCGCGCGTGCGCTGCGAATTGTAGGACGATATACCGACATAAAGCGCCTTTCCCGACCGCACGATCTGATCCAGCGCACCCATCGTTTCTTCCAACGGGGTATTGGGATCGAACCGATGCGAATAAAAAATATCGACATAGTCCAAACCCATACGCTTGAGGCTTTGATCGCAAGACGCGATCAGGTATTTGCGGCTGCCCCATTCGCCGTAGGGCCCGGGCCACATATCGTAACCGGCCTTGGATGAGATAATCAGCTCATCCCGGTATCCGGCAAAATCCGTTGCCAGGATTTGCCCAAAGGCCTCTTCGGCGCTGCCCGGAGGGGGGCCGTAATTGTTGGCCAGATCAAAATGCGTAATACCCAGATCAAAAGCCGTCCGACACAGCTCCTGCTTAAGGCCATGTGGCTTGTCGAATCCGAAGTTATGCCAAAGCCCCAACGAGATCGCAGGCAATTTCAGCCCACTGTTGCCGCAGTGGTTATAGATCATGTCGTCGTATCGGCCCGCACGGGGCACGTAGGAACTTTTAGCCATAAAAAGCAGTCCTTTAAGATAAGCTGGCGAGGCCATCACGACCCTGTGCGATGACGCATGTCCCGCGTTGCCGGAAACGTACACTGCATGGGGGCGTCACATAAACTACTTTCACCGGCCTGATAACGATGTCTTGAACAGCGACTTACAACCGAATGCCGCGTTCGACCCATCGGCGGGGCTGTTGTTTTGGCGGCTATGGCGCTATCACAGACGCAAAGTTGTTTCGCGGGCTGCGCGTAGACAGATTTGCAGATTGCCGTTCAGCCGCATGACGACGAAGAACCTGGAACAAGTCGGGAAAATCGGAATGAGTGCGATCAATGGCGGCGATCTGATCCGTCTCCAAGAGGCCGACAACATCGTCATCGCGGCCCGTACACTGGATGCCGGGACAGATCTCGCGGGGATCACACTGACCAATCCAGTGCCGTCGGGGCACAAGATCGCAACGCAGGGTATCGCGCGGGGCGATGCCGTTCGCAAATACGGACAAGTGATCGGGTTTGCATCTGCAAACATCCAGGCCGGAGAGCATGTGCACTCTCACAACCTGCAATTCGAGCCGCTCGAGCTTGATATGCGTGTGGGGCAAGACCTGAAAGATGTTGACTTCGTGCCCCAGCCAGACCGTGCCCAGTTCATGGGGTATCATCGTCCCAACGGCCAAGTGGGTACGCGCAATTTCATCGCCGTGCTGACATCGGTGAACTGTTCGGCCACCGCAGCACATATGATTGCTGCCGAAATCACCGATGAAGAACTGTCCGATTTTGAAAATGTCGACGGGGTCGCCGCATTTTCGCACGGAACTGGCTGCGGAATGGCGATGAACAGCGACGGGTTCGCCAATCTGCAACGGGTGCTGTGGGGCTATGCGCGAAATCCCAATGTCGGCGGTGTTCTGTTCGTCGGCCTGGGGTGTGAAGTCAACCAGATCGATTTTCTACTTGAGGCTTATGGCTTGTCGCAGGGGCCGCGGGTTCGGACGATGAATATTCAGAACATGGGCGGGCTGCGCCAGACGGTCGAGGCGGGTCTGCGCGAAGTGCGTGAGATGTTGCCAATTGTCAACGCCGATCGCCGCGCTTTGGCCCCTGTGTCCGAAATTACGTTGGCGCTGCAATGTGGCGGTTCGGACGGCTGGTCAGGTGTAACGGCAAACCCGGCGCTTGGATATGCTGCGGATTTGCTGGTGCGCAACGGCGGCACCGCTGCTTTGGCCGAGACACCAGAGATCTATGGCGCGCAGCATCTGTTGACCTGCCGCGCCCGGGACGAAGCCACCGCCTCCAAGCTGATTGAACGCATTGAATGGTGGGAACAGTATACGGAAATCAATGGCGGCTCGATGGACAACAATCCATCGCCCGGCAACAAGCGTGGTGGTCTGACAACCATTCTCGAGAAATCTCTGGGCGCGGTGGCCAAAGGCGGGACCACACCGCTGAACGGAGTTTACCGCTATGGAGAGCCGATCGACACGAAAGGGTTCGTGTTCATGGACAGCCCCGGTTATGACCCGGTCTCGATTACGGGTCAGATTGCCTCGGGCTGCAATATGGTGGTCTTTACTACGGGGCGCGGCTCTGCCTTCGGCTCCAAGCCTGCACCGACGATCAAGGTGGGGTCGAACTCGGCACTATGGGGCCGGATGCCAGAGGATATCGACCTCGATGCAGGGGTCATTGTCTCGGAAGGGCTGAGCGTCGAGGCGGTCGGGCAAGAACTTTTCCAGCACATTATCGACGTCGCCTCGGGTCGGCCCAGTAAGTCGGAAGCGCAGGGTCTGGGCGACCATGAATTCGTGCCCTGGCAGATCGGCGCCGTCATGTAAGCGATTGGCCGTGCCCGTGTGGCTGTCTACAAAGCGCGCGAGCTTGCAACGCGTTTGCGACACCTGGCAGCTTCAGGCACAAGACCGGTATACCGGCTGACCCAGGGGTTCAATTTCGCGTGGTCCAGGTTAACGCCAGGCTCTGCCATGATCTCTTCCAGATCCCGAAATGACGCGCCGTATCGGAGATAGAAGTAAGCAGCGTACAAGATCACTTCCTTCGGAAAATGCGCACCCTTGAATGAGATCGTCATGGTCTGCTCCTGTCTTATCCGAGCACCCGCCATAAGAAGTACGCTCGACCTGACAGGTGGAGAAAAAGTTTGCTACAGCACCGTACGTGACCCAGAGCGACGCGTCTTTATGTTTTGGGGTGTACTCGGGCAGTTAATTTCTGTTGCCAAACGTTCGATGTGGTCATCGTCAAACAGTCCAGTGGGCCCGACTATTTGATCCAGTCCTTTAGTCAGGATGCGCAGGGGGCGAGCAAAGCGATCATATGTGCGCTCGGTTGAAGCCTTTCTGTCAGAACAATAGGTCAGGCAGAAACAGAGCCAGGGCAGGGAAAAGCGTCAGGATCAGGATGGCAAACAGATGAATGAGCCAGTAGGGAACTGTTGCAACCGCGACGCGGCCCAGGCTGACCTCATTATTTGTTAGTGCGGTTAAGACTGACAGGTTCAGCCCGACCGGAGGTGTGACCTGTCCGATCTCAATGACGATGGTGATGATGACCCCGATCCAGATCGGATCAAAGCCCAGCCCGGTCAGCAGCGGGAACACCACCGGTAACGTCATGATCATCAGGGACAGGCCATCAAAGAAGCAGCCCAGCACCAGATAGATCAGCACCACGATCAGCAACACGCTGTAGGTGCCCATCCCGCTTTCGGCCACGACCTCGAGGATCTGTTGCGGCACGCCCAGAATGCTGGTCGATTTCGCCAGAATGGTTGCACCCAGTACCAGAAACCCGACCGAGGCGAACAGCAGGGCGGACTGATATACGGCCTCTACCAGCTTTTTCCAGGTGAGGTCGCCCCAGATGGACGAGATGATCACGGCCAGAACCACGCCAACGCCGGCGGCCTCTGTGGGTGTGGCCAACCCTCCGACGATGCTGCCGATGACCGCAATGATCAGGGCCAGCAGAGGCCATATTTGCTTGAAGCCCGCCAGAGTTTCCCGCAAGGGGAGCGGGGTTTCATCGCGGGGGGCTATGGCCGGGTTGCTGGCGCTTTTTACAAACAGATAGGCCATGAACATCAGACCCACCAGAAATCCGGGGATGATCCCGGCGGCAAACAGCCGACCAATCGAGGTCTCCGTGAGCGCGCCGTAAATCAGGAAGGACAGGCTGGGCGGGATCAGCAGACCCAGTGTGCCACCACCTGCCAGACTGCCGACTATAGTATCTTTGTCATAGCCCCGTTTGGACATCTCGGGGTAAGCTACCGACCCCACCGCCGCCGCCGTCGACAGGCTGGAGCCGCTGACCGCGCCAAACAGGGTGCAGACCGCGATGTTGGTGTGCAGCAACCCGCCAGGGATGCGGCGAAACAGCGGGGAGAAGGCGGAATAGGCCTTTTCGCTGATCCCGCTGCGCAGCAACACTTCACCCAGAAGGATGAACATCGGAACAGCGCTGAGGGTGAAGGAATTGAAGACGCTCCAGATCGCATCCACCGCCAGCGACGTGGCCCCGTTCGAGAAGAAGTGCAGGATCAGAAGCCCGGTCAGGCCAAGCGCGGCCCCAAGCGCCACGCCTGTCCCGGCGGTGGCGACCAGCGCGCCTGTCAACGTAAGCCAGAACGACATTCAGCGGCCTCTTTGAAGGGGGTTCATTCGATGTCAGCTTCGGCGTCGCCGACCCGGTCCAGAATGCCGACCAGACGCGCCACAAAGATGGACATGGTTAGTGTGAGTGAGAGCGGCATCAGTGCCATCCACGGATAGAGCAAAATCCGGGTGGTCTCGGTCTTGAGGTTGCGCTTGAAGGCAAACTCGAACCAAGGGATCGTCTCGACGATCAGCCATAAGAAGAAAACGATGCCGACCAGCAGGGCGGCGATCTGCAGGGCTGCATGCGCCTTACCTTTTAGCATGTCTGCCAGCAGCGAGACGCGCACGTGCTTGGCCCGTAGCGTCACCATCGGCAGGCCGAGAAACAACGAAACGCTCAGCAAAAGCCCCACGACTTCTTCGGTAATGTGCAGCGGCGTATTGGCGAATTTTCGCATCAGAACGCTGGTCACGATGAGGCCGACGATGGCAATCATCCCCAACGCCGCCGCAGCAGCGCACGCAAGGGCCAGACGGTCCAGCCCCCGCGCGATCAGGTGTTTCACGCTGCGCGCCATCCGAAGATCAGCGGCCCAATGCGGTCAGAACCCGCTGGCGATATTCGGGCGCATTGCCGCCGGCCTCATCCGCCAGTTCTGCCCAGATTTCGGTCACGTTGGACACAAACAGGTCGCGGTCTTCCTGCGAGAAGTCTTCGCCCCAGGTCACGCCCTCTTCGCCCAGCTTGTCGCGTGCGGCCAGTTCGCGCTCAAAATCATCCTCATATTGGTTGGTGCGCTCCCACAAGGCATCTGCCGCGGTGGCAATCGCCGCTTTGGTGGCATCGTCCGTCGCGTCCCACTTATCGGTGGCGACGCCGATGACATAAGGGCCGGACGCCATCGGGTACAGGAAGGACGCGTATTTGGCGACCTCCTGCAATGAAACCGTATGTGCATAAAGCGCCGGGTAGAGGGCACAATCCACCACGCCGGTTTTAAGGGCCACATACATTTCTTCCTGCGGGATGATCTGCGCGGCGACGCCAAGACGCGTGAAGGTTTCAACCTGATCACGCGCCCAGACGCGCAGCTTCTTGGATTTTAGCGCGTCGATGGTGCGAACAGGTTCATCCCGGCAGAACACCGAAACCGACAGCATCGGGATCGGCACATATCCCACCGAGGTCACGCCCCAGTCGGCAAATTCTTCTTCGTAAATTTCTCGCACGGTCGGGATTGCCCTCTCGAATTCTTCGATCGAGCCAATTGTGCCCTGAACAACAACAGAGCTGAGCGCCGGGGCATCGCGCCCCAGGTAATTCGCCCAGATCAGGCTCATCTCGACTGCGCCCTTGGGCAGGAACCGCAGGGTGTCCGTATTTGGCAGGCCTAATGATCCGCCGCTATAGAGCTTCAGTTCACTCTCACCGCCCAGGGTCGCATTCACGTCTTCAACAAAACGTTCCAGTTCCGCTGTTTCGGGCCGGGTTTCTGGCAGGAAATTGTTGAAACGCCACTCTTCAGCGCTGCTTGAGGCGATACCTGAAACAAAAGCGGCTGCGCTCAGCGCGGCGGTCTGGAAAATTCTCTTCATATTGGTCCCTCCTGAAGTGTTGAACATTTGACTCGTTGCGAAGCGCTTTGAATATCAATCTTGCGATTAAGGCGATCAGAGCGAATTTGATCTCTGGTTTGAGGTAGATAGGCGTTGTACCGGCTCTGCCGGTTGCAAGCATAGAAAGAGCGGGGGCGGTTTCAAGTCATACCTGCATCTCGATCTCATTAAGCTGAAACATCATAGCAGTGCCGGGACCATTCGCCGTTGATGGACAGATGAGATAACTTTTTGTCTCAGAATCTGACACCATGGATCCGCCACCACCTTTTCGGTTCGGCCATTTTTTTGACCAAACGACGGGGCACATCGTCATGGAAACGGTCAACACTAATTGCGGGCCTGAACCCCTGCGGCTGAGCCAACGTCTTATAGATCGCTGAAATAGAAATGTATTTCCCTTAAGCATATAATGTCGGACAAAATACTTGTTTTTGTCCGACATTATATGCAACGCTGATCCCACCCCCGGAATCAAAGCGAGCGATCCGTGCCCCAGACCCCCGGCCTCTCTCAGCCAGCGAAACCGCTCAGCGCCGGTTTGCAGAAACTGCCGCGGGGCAGCACCAGTAAGGATGTCATCGATGCCCTCTCGACGATGATCGAAGCGAATGGCTTGACCATCGGGGACAAGCTACCGACCGAGGTCGAGATTGCGCAACAGCTGGGCATTAGCCGCGCGAAGGTTCGCGAGGCGCTGACCTCGTGGCAGAACATGGGCATTGTGGTGCGTAACAAGAAGGCCGGCACCCGGCTGGCGGCTGAGGTCGCGTCGAACTCGATCCATCTGCCCGTTTCGGTCAAACTTGAAGCTGAAAGCCTACTGCGTACCCACGCCGTGCGCCGCCCGCTTGAGATCGAAACGGTTCGGCTGGCCGCGCACTTTGCGGACCAGCAGCAAAAACGCATCATCATGGCCCGCGCGATGGAGCTGATGGCCTCTTACGAGGCAGGCGAAGATTGGCGCGACGCGGATCGCCGTTTCCACGACACCCTGCACGAGGCATCGGGCAATCCTTTGTTCCGGCAGTTGATCCTGCAAATCCAGCAGGGGTTTAACGAGGTTTACGAAGCACCTTTCGGGCAACCTCATCTAGGCCAAAGCAGTATTCCCCTGCACCTGCCCCTGGCCGAGGCAGTGATCGCCGGAAACGCCGAAGAGGGTGCCCGGCTGATGGATGAAATTCTGGCGCTGGTCGAGGATGAAATCCGGCAAGTGATGGAGCAGCAAGATGTCTGATCCCCGCGATCTTGCCACCCTGCTGGCTGCCGTGTCCGATGACGGGCAGGGGGCCGTGACGCCGCCCATCGTGCAGACTTCGCTGTTCACCTTTGACAACTACAAAGCGTTCGAGGACCGCATGGCCGGTCTGTCGGACACCGCGCTTTATACCCGTGTACAGAATCCCACGGTTGCCGCCTTTGAAACGCTGATGGCGCAGGCCGAGGTTGGCGAGGCCGCCGTGGGTTTCGCCTCGGGCATGGCGGCGATTTCATCAACCCTGCTGGCGTTCCTCAAACCCGGAGACCGGATCGCCTGCGTCGAGCATGTCTATCCCGACACCTACCGGTTCATGGAACGAATGTTGCGGCCCTTTGGGGTGCAGATCGACTACTACCCGGTGGACCGGTTCCAGGATGATCCCGATCTGCTGAAAGATGTTGCAGTGGCCTATCTGGAAAGCCCCAGCTCGGTCATCTTCACTCCGATGGACCTGCGCCGCGTCAGCGAACATGCCGGGCGGCATGGGGTGCTGACCATGATCGATAATTCCTGGGCCAGCCCGGTGTTTCAGAACCCGATCTCTTTGGGGATCGATATCGTTATCCACTCAGCCTCGAAATACATATCGGGGCACTCTGACACGGTTGCGGGCGTTGTTGTGTCCTCCCTGGACAATATCGCCCGCATCCGTGATCTGACCCTACCGTTGCTGGGGGCCAAGCTGGCCCCGTTTGAGGCATTTTTGTTGACCCGGGGCTTGCGAACCCTGACCGCCCGGATGCGCCAGCACGAGGCGACGGCGAATACCTTTGTCGACCGGCTGTCCGCATTGCCGCAGGTCACCGCCATTCACTCACCCGGGGCCAATACCGTGCCCGGCCTGAAAGGGCGCTCGGGCCTGATGTCTCTGGAATTCGACGACAGCGTCGATATCCCGGCCTTTGCCGACGCGCTGTCGATCTTCCGGCTTGGTGTCAGCTGGGGTGGGTATGAAAGCCTGATCCTGCCTGCCCGCGTCGGGCTGGCGCAGGCAGGTGAACAGAACTCGATGCAGAAATTCGGGGTGTCCCCGAACCTTGTACGCCTCAGCCTCGGGCTCGAGGACGTCGAAGATCTTTGGGCAGATTTCGAGCACGCGCTTTCAAAAAGCACCGCTTAAGCGGGCATTCACAACAGATGGTTATGGAGGAAGACAAAGAATGAAACGATTACTGACAGGGATCACTCTGGCAGCCACCCTGATGGGGTCGGCGGCCTATGCCGAGACCAAGCTGAAGCTGGTCGAGGTGATCACCAGCCCCGAACGCACCGAAGTGTTGCAGGGCCTCGTAGACAATTTCGAAGCCGCAAACGAAGGCGTCACCGTCGAGATCGTATCCCTGCCATGGGGCAGCGCGTTTGAAAAGCTGGCCACGATGGTTGCCGGTGGCGACATCCCCGATGTGGTCGAAATGCCTGACACATGGCAGGCGCTGTATGCCGGGTCGGACCAGTTGGTCAGCCTCAAGGATTATGTGGCTGATTGGGAACATGGCGGCACGCTGACCGACAAGACCGTGGCGATGGGGTCGCAGGCCGGGGACCTCTATATGATCCCCTACGGCTTTTACCTGCGGGCCATGTTCTACAACAAGAAACTGCTGGCCGAGGCGGGTGTCGACAGCCCTCCGGGCACGATGGAAGAGTTCATGGCCGCCTCGGCTGCCGTGTCCGAACTGGACGGCAAATATGGTTACTGCCTGCGCGGCGGTCCCGGTGGCACAAACGGCTGGATCATGTTCAGCGCGGTGATGAACGGCACCAACGAGTTCTTCACAGAAGACGGCAAAAGCCGCATCAATGAGCCGGGCTCGGTCGAGGGTCTTCAGTTCATGATCGACTTGTACCAAAAGGGCTATGCCCCCAAGGACAGCGTCAGCTGGGGCTTTAATGAGATCGTGGCCGGGTTCTATTCCGGCACCTGCGCTTTCCTTGATCAGGACCCGGACGCATTGATCGCAATTGCCGAACGGATGCCTGCCGAGGATTTCGCGGTGATCCCGATGCCTGTCGGGCCATCCGGCAAAGCCTTCCCGACCATCGGTTTCGCCGGCTGGTCCGTGTTCAAGGCCACCGAGCATGAGAAAGAAGCGTTTGATTTGGTCGCGGCCCTGTCCGCGCCCGAGGCCAACGCCACATGGGCCAAGCGCGTGGGAGTTATCCCGATCCACAAAGGCGCGGATCAGGACCCGCACTTCAAGACCGAGCAGTTCAAAGGCTGGTTCGAGGAACTGAATGGTGCGCAGTACGAGCCCACCACCATGCCGACCTATCTGGAGCAATGGGGTTACTTCGCCAGCACCGTCCTGCTGGAATCCTCTCAGGAGGCCTTGCTGGGTCAACGCACCGCACAAGAGGTTGCGGATGAGTGGGCCGAGATGCTGACCGACGAATACGCGAAGTGGAAAGCCGGTCAATGACCGCGCGTCTGCAAAAAACTGTTGTGCCCGGGTCAACCCGGGCGCGACGTTCGCTCTACCTGCAATATTTGGTCGAGCCGTTTTTCTACCTGTCCCCGGCACTGATCTTGATCGGAGCCGTCATGATGGTGCCTCTGATCATTGGCATTTCCTATTCGTTCCAATCCATCGAATTGCTGAACCCGTTCAAAACCGGCTGGGTCGGGTTTGAGAACTATTTCGACCTTTGGGGAGATCGAAAATTCTGGATCGCCCTTGAAAACACGTTTTTCTGGACCTTTTGGTCCATCACCTTTCAGTTTCTGTTGGGCCTTGGTCTGGCCATGTTGCTGAACACGGACTTCTTCGGCAAACGTCTGTTTCAGGCGTTGGTCTTTCTACCTTGGGCCGTCCCCACTTTCCTATCGGCCCTGACATGGGCGTGGCTATTCAACCCGGTCATTGGCCCGCTGCCCCACTGGCTGGCAGCCTTGGGTGTTTTATCAGAACCCTTTAACATCCTCGGCGATCCGAACCTCGCCATGTGGGGCCCGATCACAGCGAATATCTGGTTTGGAGTACCCTTCTTCGCCATTACCCTGCTTGCCGCATTACAATCCATTCCGTCCGAACTCTATGAGGCCGCCGAGATCGACGGCGCTTCGCCTTGGCAGATTTTCACCAAGATCACCCTTCCGTTTCTGGCCCCGATGATCGCCATCACGGTGATGCTACGCACCATCTGGATCGCCAATTTCGCCGATCTGATCTTTGTCATGACCGGCGGAGGCCCCGCCAATTCGACGCAAATCCTGTCGACCTACATCTTCACCACCGCCTTCCGGAAACTGGACTTTGGCTATGCCTCGACCATCGCCGTGGCGTTGCTGTTCATCCTGCTGATCTATGCGGTGATCCTGCTGTGGCTGCGCAAAAAGCTGGTGAAGATCTGATGTCCGCAATACGTCGCAACCCGGCCCTGATCGTCGGCAAATACGCCGCACTTGCGTTCTATCTGCTCTTTGCGCTGTTCCCGCTATATTGGCTGGTCAAGATCGCGATCACGCCGGATGCGCTGATCTTTTCCGAAGGCACGCGCATGTTCCCAAGTGCCGCGACGTTCGAGAACTTCTCGACCGTTCTGTTCCAGACCGATTTTCTGGCCTATTTCCGGAACTCGCTGATCGTTTCGCTGGGCACGGCCTTTGTTACAACGCTGATCGCCGCAGGCGCAGGCTACGCGTTCTCGCGCTTTGTGTTTGCGGGCAAGCGGATCATCATTGCGGTGATGTTGATCACCCAGATGTTCCCGCTGCTGATGATCATCGCGCCGATCTACAAGATCGTCGCTGATCTGGGCCTGCTCAATTCGCTGACCAGCCTGATCATCGTCTACACCGCCTTCAACATCCCCTTCGCCACTTTCCTGATGCAGTCCTTCTTTGACGGCATCCCGACCGATCTAGAGGACGCGGCGATGATGGACGGTTGTTCGCGCTTTCAGGCGCTGCGGCTGGTGGTATTCCCGCTGACCCTGCCGGGGTTGGGCGCAACGCTGGGCTTTGTGTTTACCGCCGCGTGGTCGGAGCTGCTGTTCGCGCTCATGCTGATCTCGAAGAATGACGCGATGACCTTCCCGGTCGGGCTGCTGACCTTCGTGTCCAAATTCTCGGTCGATTGGGGGCAGATGATGGCAGCGGGCGTGCTGGCACTGATCCCCAGCTGTTTGTTCTTCATCTTCATTCAACGCTATCTCGTGCAGGGGCTCACCTCTGGCGCGGTCAAAGGATAGGAGGCCGCGATGGCACGAATCGAACTGCGCGACGTCAGCAAGAGTTACGGCTCGGTCGAAGTTCTGCGCGACGTCAATCTCGACATTCAGGATGGCGAGTTCGTAGTGCTTGTGGGCCCATCTGGCTGTGGCAAGTCCACCCTGCTGCGCATGATTGCGGGGCTTGAGCCCATCACCAACGGTGATTTCCTGATCGATGGGGCCCGCATGAACGACCTGCGCCCGCGCGAGCGGGACATTGCGATGGTGTTTCAGTCTTATGCGCTTTATCCGCATATGGATGTTGAACGGAACATGGGGTTTTCGATGGAAATTCGCCGTGATCCGAAAGATCAGCGTATGTCGAAAGTCGCAAAGGCGGCTGAAACTCTGGGTCTGAAACACCTGACCGACCGCCTACCCAAAGCTCTGTCTGGCGGCCAACGCCAGCGTGTCGCCATGGGGCGCGCCATCGTGCGCCAGCCCCGCGCGTTTCTTTTTGATGAACCACTGTCGAACCTGGATGCCGCGCTTAGGGTGGAAATGCGTCTGGAAATCGCCCATCTGCATCAGCGTTTGGGTGCCACGATGATCTATGTCACCCACGATCAGGTCGAGGCGCTGACCTTAGCCGACCGGATCGTTGTTCTGAACGCTGGTGTCGTGCAACAAGTCGGCAGCCCGCTGGAGCTTTATGAGAAGCCCGCCAACAAATTTGTGGCGCAATTCATCGGCTCACCGACGATGAACGTTCTGCCCGTGTCAGGAACAGAGACGGGTATCATCATGCAAAGCGGTGTAAAGCTCGACCTGCCGCACCGCGCCTCGATCGCGGACGCGACCGAACTGGGTATCCGGCCGGAACATCTGGACGTAGTTGATCCCGGTGCAGGGGACATTGTTGCGATAGCCGACGTAGTCGAACATCTCGGATCTGACACGAACATCTATGTAAAAGCGGAAGGGATTGGCCCCCTTATGGTGCGCAAGCATGGGAATATACCCGCCAAGCCAGGCGACAGGCTGGGATTACATATTGCCAGGCAAAATATCCATGTTTTCAACAGTGATGGTACCGCTGTTTAAGTGTTTTTAGCGTCATAAGCCAACTTATGTTAAATAGGCGCGACCGTTACTCGAAATTCACGGATAGCTTTGGCGAGTGCACGACTAATCCGCTTGAAAAAGTTGAACCGTTCGCACGTTCAAGCCGTCGGCAATCTTGATAATTGTCTTCAGTCCAGGATGTCTCTCACCACGCTCAATTCCACCGATATAGGTTCGATCTAAATCCACCAAGTATGCAAAGCTTTCTTGACAAAGGCATTTCTCCTTTCTCAAGGTTCGGACACGAAGCCCGAATGCACTTATCTCTGATTGCTCAGCCACACTTGCAAAGCACTTCAAATGACGGCATATCGTCTGCGGACTAATCGTATCTTTTTGAGCGCGAACCGATGCAGATCATTACTCGATACGCAAGCATCGGCGGCGCTGGTCGCGCTTCGACAACCCTGGCACTGGCCGCAGGGTTCCTCTTTCATGAGAAGCGCGTACTCTTGATCGACGTCGGGTCTCAGGCCAGGGTGCAGAGCGCTCTGAAGCCACCATCTCTCGTCGAACGTGCAACACGTGGATTGCTCAAAATCTAGTTTACACCGACGATCTCATTGCTGAGGCATATCCGTCTCCATCTGCACTAGTACAGTTACTCGAGCACTCCAAGGTCAATGGGATCGAACCCTCCTGCCTGATCTGCCAGACGCCTCAGAACTGATCGGTGACAAAGGATACGACAGTGATGCCTATCGCTCGGCCTTGAAAGAGTGCGGGATCATCCCGTGCATTCCTCCAAGAGCAAAGCGGAAGCATCCCGCAAGCTGCTGTAAAACAATATACAAACAACCTCACAAGGTAGAGAACCTGTTCGCCAAGATCAAAGGTTGGCGCAGGGTCGTAGCCCGCTATGACCGCTGCGCCCACACCTCCTTCTCAGCTATCTGCATCGCCGCAATAATCATATTCTGGATCAATCAATGAGTCCTGAGCCTAGAAACCAGCCCCACACGGAACGCTAGGGCCGGACGGTTCGACAAGGCGAATAACACCCGCATTGTTGCACTTGAAGTCTACAGTTGTTGCCAATGTTGTTCCGCCGAGGCCAGCGGGATCATCTTCGCGGATTGTGAGAAGAGCTCAGGTTTTGGCAATTTTCATCAAGTCGCGTGGATGCTGCTTGGCATGGCTTTGTCACCGTGCTTATTGTTGTGCGAAACAAAAAGCCCGGATTTCAAAGGGCGCATCAGTCTCGGGCGACATTGCGGTATGAAACAGAACCAAGTGAATGCAGATAGCCAGTTCTGGAGTGTTCCGGGTTTTGGGGTGCATCACATCGCCAGGTTTCTGGACAACCGCGGCTCAGATATTGTTGCGCTGCTGAGATCGGCCAATCTGCCCGTTGATCTTCACGAAACACCGCCCAACTTTGTCGATGTCCGCAATGAGCTCCGCCTTTTGGAACTTGCCATTGAAGAGACCGGAGACCCCCTGTTTGCGATCTCGGCGGGAAAAACCTTTAACCCCAGAAAAACAACCCTTCTCAGCTATGTCGTTTTGAACTCGCCGACCGTTGGCGAGGCAATCGAGATGGCTGTGACCTATGCTCGATTGGCTCGGGGTTTTGCGAAATTGTCGTTCTATGAAGATGAGCGCGGCATGTTTTTGGAGATAGATTCCGCAGCCCGGTTGATACGTGCTGATGGAGCTCATAACGAGTTTCGGATTTCCGCATTCTTGACCAGTTTTCAAATTGCAGCCGAGGCGCCTCTGCCTGTCCTGGAGATCCGGTTTCCGCATGAATTGACCGAAGAAAAGCACTCTCAGATCTCCGATGTTTTGTCGGTCAAGGTCAGGCAGGGCCAACGCGTTCCAGGTATCCTGTTTGACAAAGCAGTGATGGACATTCCGATTAAAGATACGGACCCCGCATTGCTGTTGCACCTTGAAACGCATGTGCAAAACTTGATGAAGGACTTGCCCGCTGCCATCGGTGAAACAAGCTCTCTGGTGCAGGGCGAGATTACGTCGCGACTGTCTTTTAGTTCACCGACACAAGATGAAATTGCAAACACGCTTGGAATGAGTGTCAGTACACTTGGGCGCAAGCTTGCAAAAGAAGGCACGACCTACAAACAGCTGTTAAAGGAAACACGACACAGGCTGGCAGAGCAGTATCTTGATGACCCTAAACTCAGCCTTTCCGAGATCGCATTTGCACTCGGGTACTCTGATCAGGCTGCGTTTACCAATGCCTACAAGACCTGGACAGGTCAATCCCCAGGCAGTGTTCGAGCTGGATAGCGTGATCTCAAAATCTGCAAACCCGCTAACGCTGCGGGCCGGTCAATTCCTGAGCCCCAAATTAGATGCCCCCGAGACATCTCTGGGTTCTTATCTAATCGCAGAGTTTTGCGGTGGCTCGCGGATGCTTGTTGATTGAACGCAACTTCAAGCATCCGCTGGAACAGACTCAGAGCGCTTACAACAAAGCATCAGTGCAGGCATCAACGCAGTTTTCATCAACCGAGTTTTGTGAGGTCGAACCATAGCCGCGGGCAGGTTTTTTGATGGTTTGATGATATTTGGGTTTTGTATCAGCGTGGGTGCGGGTTTGTGAAACTGCCGAACGAACATCATGTGCATGAGAACGTTGGCCGTGGCCACCCAACGGCCCCGCCATGGACATTCCAACACTCAGAATAACGGCGAATGCGGTAGCGGATGCAATCAGTGTCTTTTTCATTTTTTAGCTCCTTTCAGTTAGATGAATGATCAAAAGCTTCGTTCGATCAGCCTCCGCACGGAGAGTATTTATGGTGGTGGCTGCCGATAGGGGGAAGCTCGCTGCATTGGCCCACAAGACCCGGTTCAAACTCCTTGTTGATGGCCGCCTGAGGGTCACCTTTGACTGCATACTGGCCTGCGCCATCCAGCCCGGCGATGGGAAGCTCAACATTAACTGCTCGGTTTGACTCGAATTGGGCCTCCAGATCGGGATGAGGCAAACCATCGCCGTCAAATGCTCCATGGCCGATAGTCGGGTGGGCGATGGACATTCCGGCACTCAGAACAAGGGCGAATGCAGTCGCGGTTGTGATCATTACTTTCTTCATTTTCCGGTTCCTTTTCTGTTGAGCGTGCTTGTCACGCTGTGTGCGCAATCAATCTGGCAATCTGCGGCTCGGATTGATTGCGCTGGCAGGTCAAGGTTTTGCGAAAAGACATCAAATTCTCGCCTGATCCCCATTTCGATTCAGATCAAAGACGAGACGCCTTAGAACTGGACCTCAAAGCCGATGTTCCAGCTGAAGTCCTGGTCGCCCGAGCTGTTTCCCAAATCGGTTTCACTGGAGATCTCGGCATAGAGCAGCGCGTGATCTGAGAGGGGGATATCGCCACCTATGGTCAGAGCCGTTGTGTTCTGACCTGGCTCGATCGAGACTGTATTTTGACCGACCATCACCGAGGCTTCATTGTCGAACGCATGATAGACGTCGATTTGACCATACAGCATCGAATTGTTTGCAAAGGTATGTTCGGCACGTAGTCCGACTCGAGCCATCAACGTGTCACCGTCCACCAGGGATCCGATTTGACCAATCCCGCCCCGATCCGGGACATTTTCCATGTTGATATCGCTGTACATGGCCTGCACTTGCGGGATGAGCGTCCATTCATTTGGCATCCCGAACGACTTGCCAATTTCAACAGATAACTCATACCCATTGCCGTCGACGTCCACAGTGTTCCGACCGTTCAGACCTATGCTGCCGTCGAAATTCCCAAAGCGGAGCTGCCCGTCAATATAGAACTGATTGTCCGCAACCCAAAGTGCGCTAAGAGTTGCATCGTAGCCATCGGCCGAGATATCAGCGCTAGCAATGCGGCTGCTGACGCCTGATGACAGGTGGTTGATGCCAATTTCCAATCCGCCGAACAGCTGTCCGTCTGCAACCTCTCCCACAGGAAAATCTGTCTCATATTGACGTTCATCGCTGTTTGTCGAAAAACCGCGATCACCGACATTTTTTGTACCAGCGTGGTTACGTGCTTGCGAAACAGCGGAGCGAACATCCTGAGCAAACCCGAGCTGGTCATGGCCATGAAACGGACCGGCCATGGTCGTTCCAGCACTCATAGCAATGGCTAGTGCAGTGACGGATGCAATTAATACCTTTTTCATCGTTTCGCACCTTCCAACTAAGCGTGTTCAGTTCGCTGTGTTTGCACTAAACATGGCAATCTGCGGCTCAGACTTATTGCGCGGACACGTCAAGGTTTTAAGGAAAATCATCAAATTAGCACCCGCCTACAGAGCAATATCTGGTAGGGCGTTGACTGCAAGGTAGGCATAGGCTTCGCGACAACCGCTCGCCGAGCTGAACAGGTGAAAAACGATGCTCGCAACCGCGATAAATGCGCTATGCCAGCCTATAATATGACCTGGCGCAAAAGCGATTTCCGCGCCCTATGGTCGTATGGACAATGTGCTGAACCGGCCTCACAGAGAGGCCGTTCCAGTCGGGACCCGGAATAATATCCGGGGCACGATGTTAATTGATGGCAGGTCGGATTTCTCTGGGAAAGTCTGCTCAGATCAGCGTAATGCTATCGGTAGTATTTCCAGTGCGGCGTAGGTTGCAGGTTGTCATCCGTTTTACCAATAACCCAAGTGTAGCTACCATCATCGCCCGCAATCGTGATGCCGACAACATTGGGTAATTCCGAGTTCCAGTTCGTGCCATACGTGCTCTGCTCTTGGGTTGAGGATAGGTTCGTTTGGCTCAGATCCTGCGTCGACGTTACATCAAAGCGACGGTCAGCCATGTTAGTGCTCTGGTGGGTCTTGGCCATCTTGTCGGAATGGTTGAATGCTTGCGAAACCGTCGAGCGAACATCACGTACATTCCCGCCCGAGCCGTGGTCACGCAACGGACCGGCCATGGACATTCCAGCACTCAGAACAATGGCGAAAGCGGCGGCGGATGTGATCAGTGTCTTTTTCATTTCTTGGTCCCTTTCAGTTGATCGTGCTTGAAACGCTGTGTGTGAGACCAATTTGGCAATCCACAGATCAGATTTATTGCGCGGGCTCGTCAAGGTTTTGAGAAATGGCATCAAGTTGACGCCCGTTTGCGGCATCTTCCGTAGTACGACGGCCCTAGTTAGGTGAACATTGGTTTCGCAACAGCCGTCTGCGAAACTGAATAGGATGAAATCGGCACTGCGAAAACAGCCGACATTTGAGCAAAGTGCAGCATCGAACAGAAAGGGCTCCTTCCAGACCTCAGAGGCAGCGCAGCAATCCCGTGATATGGTGCCTCGTCAACGTCGGGTTGTCGTGTTGGGAGGGCATGGCGGATCGGAGGATCAGTCATGGAAACACCAAACCTACCAGCCATTCGCGCACTTCGCCCCGCATGGAACAAGGGCCGCATCGTGGGGTCAGAAACGACCGCTGAAGCCAAAGCATGTCTGGGCGATCCGTGTTCGACTTGAATTGGCCGAAAACCACCGCGACCTAGCGCTGTTAAGGAAACGTCGACCTTTCAATAGGCTTGTGTCGCAACCTATTCCAAAACCACTAGCTTGGGACGAGCGCCAGATTTCACAGGTGTCTCTGCTGCCTGCAACACCAGTTAGCAAGTAAATCAAACCGATGAAACACCGTTTACATTCAGGTAGACCGCATAGAGGCTACTGGTTCCCGCCGCGAACAGCCGGTTCAGTTTGACCCCTCCAAAACACACATTTCCAACCATCTCGGGTATATGCACTTTGCCAATTAAATCCCCTTGCGGATTGATGCAGTGAATTCCGTCAGCAGCAGAACTCCAAATACGACCGTCCAAATCCGGTCGGAAACCGTCGAACAATCCCGCCGAGCAATTGGCAAAGACCTCGCCCCCCGTCAGAGTTTTTCCGTCATCTGAGACACTGAACCTACGTATGTGCGCCGGGCCATCGGGGTCATGGGTTATGCCTGTGTCGGAAATATAAAGAGTGCTCTCATCCGGGGAAAACGCCAAGCCGTTCGGTTTCACAAAGTCGGTTGCAACCGCCGTTACCTCGCCCGACGCCGGATCGATGCGGTACACATGGCAAGCCCCGATCTCGCTTTCGGCGCGGTCGCCTTCATAGTCCATCATGATCCCATAAGACGGATCGGTAAACCAGACCGAGCCATCGGATTTGACCACAACATCATTGGGCGAATTCAGGCGTTTGCCTTGCCATGCGCCGGCCAAAACGGTGATCGAGCCGTCATGTTCGGTTCGTGTCACCCGGCGGGTCAGATGCTCGCAGGACACCAGCCGCCCCTGCCGGTCCACCGTGTTGCCGTTGGCGTTGTTTGACGGTTGACGGAATACGGAAACCGAGCCGTCCGTGTCATCCCAGCGCATGAGGCGGTTGTTGGGAATATCCGACCACACCAAATAGCGCCCGGCAGCGAACCAGACCGGACCTTCGGACCAACGCGCGCCGGTCCATAAACGCTCGACCCGGGCATGGCCAATGAAACAGGCTTCAAATTCTTTTTCTATGACTTCAAAGCCGGTGCCCTCCAAAACGCCGTACATTCATTCGCTCCTTTTTTCAGTTCGCCCCAAGGGTGGATGACCTCTCAGCCCCTTAGTTCGTCGGGCAACAACGCATCCGGCATGTTCTGATAGCTGACCGGGCGCAGCCATCGGGCGATGCCCAACGTCCCAACAGACGTGGCCCGTACATCCGTACTGGCCGGATACGGTCCACCATGCATCATGGCCGAACAGACCTCGACCCCCGTCGGGAATCCGTTGACCAGCAAGCGCCCGGCTTTCTCTTCAAGAACCGGCATCAGGTCTTGCGCCAGCGGTGTATCACCGTCATCCATGTGCAGTGTGAGGGTCAATTGCCCTTCCAGCCCTTCGGCCAGAGCTTTCATCTGCTCGGCGTCGTCACAGCGCACAAGGATGCCCGCTGCGCCAAAGACTTCGTGCTGCAGCTTGGGACTTGCCATCCACTCGGCCGCACTGACCGTGAACAGCGCAGGCATGGCGGCGCGTTTACCGGTTGCGGCGCTGCAGGACGTAACCTCGGTCATCAATGCGCGGAAGTCGCGGACGCCCTGTTCATAGGCATCGTGGATGCCATCGGTCAGCATCTTCTGTTCCGCTGTGTCATTCAGGGCCGCCACGCACGCGCTTTCCAGCGCATCAGCATCGGGGCCTTTGACCATAACCGCGACGCCGGGATTGGTGCAGAACTGCCCCGCGCCCATTGTGAGGGATGCAGCCCAACCCGCGCCAATCTCAGCCGCGCGTGCGCCGATGGCGTCGGGCAGGCAGAACATCGGGTTGACCGAACCCAGTTCACCATAAAACGGGATCGGCTGCGGGCGGGCATGGCACAGATCATACAGCGCCCGTCCCCCGGCCAGCGATCCGGTGAAGCCGACGGCCGTGATCTCGGGATGCTGCACGAGGGCCGAGCCGACCTCGCGCCCCGATCCCTGAACGATCTGGAACGTGCCCGTGGGCATACCGCAAATCCCGATGGCTTTGGCAATGGCTTGTGCGACCAGTTCAGCGGTGCCCGCATGGGCACTGTGACCCTTGACAATCACGGGGCACCCGGCGGCGAGGGCCGAGGCGGTATCCCCGCCCGCCGTTGAAAAGGCGAGCGGGAAATTCGACGCACCAAAGACGGCCACGGGGCCGATGGCTTTGTGCGTCAGGCGCAGATCAGGACGGGGGAGTGGCGTCCGATCAGGGAGCGCGCCAACTTTACGGATATCGAGATACCCGGGCTCTTCGATCAAATCGGCAAACATGCGCAATTGACCCGTTGTGCGGCCGCGTTCACCAACCAGACGGGCTTCGGCCAGGCCGGTCTCACGCATTCCGGTTTGGGTGATTTCATCGCCCAATACATCCATCTGGTCCGCAATCGTGCGCAGGAATGCTGCGCGATCGGCCCGTGATGTGCCCGAATAGGTACGAAAATCGCGACGTGCCGCGCGGCAGGCTTGGTCCACTTGCGCAGCGGTTGCCTGTGCAAAGTTTTGGCCCTCAAGGTCATCAGATGCGCGCAGCATGTCAGAGCCGACCCAAGTGCCATCAATCAGGTTTTGTCCAAGGATCATGTTATTTTCCCCATCTCAGGACCAGTGGGTCCAGCGGTTTCAAAAGGTCTATCAGACGAGCACGAATGGCCGGTTCCAGCGGACCAATTGGGTGGCGGCAGAACTCGGACCGCATCACGCCCCCTTCGACCATCGCAACCTTGCAGGCCTGCCATCCGCATTGCCTGTTTTCGTGATTGATCACCATCGCAACCCGGCCATAGGCAGCGGTCGCCTCGTCGATGCGCCCTGCGTGATGATGGGTGATGACCGGCTTGATCTGGTCCACGATCATGCCCGAGGTCATCGACCCTGTGGCCCCAGCATCCAGATCGGCCAGCAGGGTGATACCCTCCTCGCCATCAAAGGGGGCCTCAATCGCGTCACGCCCTTCGGCAATCAGCGCCCGCAGCTTGTTGGCGGCGCGCGGGCATTCGATCTTGAACAGCTTCACCATCTCGATCTCTTGCGCCATGCGCACCAGCAGAGGCACCGGTAGATCAACACCCGACAAAGGCGCATCCTGCACCATGATCGGAATACCGACCTCGCCTACGGCGGCAAACTGGTCATAAGTCTGCTGTCCATTCCCTTTCAGCAAAGCACCATGATAGGGCGGCATCATCATGACGATATCCGCACCCAGTTCCTTGGCAAATTTTGCACGTTCCACAGCGAGCTGGGTGGCAAAATGGCTGATCGTGACGATCACCGGTACACGGCCTGCAATATGTTCCATGCTTAGGCGTGCAAGGGTCGCACGTTCCCCATCCGAGATCAGGAATTGCTCTGAATAATTGGCCAGAATGCAAATGCCGTCCGCCCCCTGATCAATCAGACAATCAAGAACGCGTTTCATCCCTTCAAGATCGAGCGTGCCGTCGTCATGAAAAGGTGTCGGCGCAACGGGCCAGATACCTGAATAGATCATGGGTTACTCCGTTATTTCAAAGTGTTCGAGGTATTTGTCTGTAATCTCGATCCCCAGACCCGGTTTATTGTCGTCCAGATCAAGGAAGCCATCCACAGCTTCGGGGTCGCCCTCGAAGATGTAGTAGAACAACTCATTGCCGACCTCGACATCGAAGACGGGGAAGTATTCGCTGATCATGCAATTGGCGTTTGCCATGGTCAGGTGGTAATTGTGCATCTGCCCCGCATGCGGGATGACCGGGATTTGATGTGCCTCGGCAATCGCGTTGATCTTCTGCGCGGCTGTGATACCGCCCACGCGGTTGGTGTCATATTGCAGAACGCTGACGGCCTTTTTCTCGATCAGGTCCTTGCACCCGATGATCGAGAATTCATGCTCCCCTCCTGAGATCGGGATGATGTTCATCGCGTTCAGTTCGCGATAGCCTTCAACATCATCGGCGATCACGGGCTCTTCCAACCAGCGGGGCTCAAATTTGACCAGTTTGGGCAACATCCGCTTGGTGTAATCGAGATTCCAACCCATGTAACATTCGACCATCAGATCAACGTCATAGCCGATGACCTCGCGCACGGCCTCAACCCGTTTGAGGTTTTCGCGCATCCCCGCCATGCCGTCTTTTGGCCCCCAACCGAACCGCATTTTATAGGCGGAATAGCCGTTCTTTTGCGCCTCGGCGGCTTCGGCCTGCATCACGCCGATAGGGCCAGAATAAAGCTTGGAATAATAGACAGGGATTTTCTCTTTGGTGCGTCCGCCCAGCAGTTTGAACACGGGCTTGCCCGTCAGCTTACCCATCAGGTCCCAGATCGCCAGATCAACGGCCGAGATCGCGATCATCCCGATCCCTTTGCGCCCCCAGGCATGGCTGCGGCGGTACATCTTTTCCCACAGATAAGCATAGTCGAACGGATCCTCGCCGATCACCAGCGGAGCGAACCATTCGTCAATCGCGGCTTTGACCACCGACGGCGCAAGGGCTGCGTTGCCGATGCCAATGGTGCCGTCTTCGGTTTCGATCTCGCAGGTCAGCCATTGGTGGAACCGGAAAGACGACATGGCGTCGCCCTTTTCATACAGCGCATCCGAGGCGTTTGTGCAGAAATTGCCGGCGGGGGGCACGGTCGGCCCGGTCCAGTTCCAGACGCGAGCGCGTACGGATTTGATCTTGGTCATCTTGGTCCTCTCAGTCGGCGCCGCGTTCGGCGCGATGCGTTTTGGCCATACGCACCAGCAGGTCGAATGCCTGCCGCGTTGCGCCCGGATTGGCCTTGTTCTGTCCAGCGATATCAAAGGCAGTACCATGCGCCGGGGTGGCGACCGGGATGGGCAACCCACCTGCCACGGTCACACCGCGCTCAAACCCCATCAACTTGATCGCGATCTGGCCCTGGTCGTGATACATGGTCACGACCGCATCGACCTCGCCCCGCTGCGCCTTGAGGAACACGGTATCCGAGGGCCAAGGGCCCGTGACATTCACTTGTTTTTTCTGTGCTTTGCGTACGGCAGGCTCCAGAATGTCGATCTCTTCCCGGCCAAACTTGCCATTGTCGCCCGCATGCGGGTTCAAAGCCGCCACCGCGATATTCGGGCGCGCCTTGCCAGCCTTGCGCAGCGTATCATTGGCCAAGTTGACCGCCTTCAATATCCCCTCTTCGGTGATATTGGCCGCCACATCCTTGAGCCCGATATGAGAGGTCACGCGGGTGGTCATCAGCTCTTCCAGAACATTCAGTTCCGAGTGATAGCCAGTATGCCCCATGTAGCGCGCCATATAGCGGTGTTCGTCGTCGGCATTTAGCCCAGCGGCGGTCATCGCGGCCTTGTTGAACGGGCCAAAGAGAATGCCATCCACTTGCCCGGCCATCGCCAGATCCATCGCCTTGTCTAAACAGCGCAAGGACGTGGTGCCCCCTTCGACCGTGACCTCGGCAATCTTTATGTCTTCGGGCGCGATAGTTTCCAGGTTCAGGTGGGCCAGGCCAGGTTGATCTGCCACCTCGGCCACCGTGTTCAAAGGCACATCCAATTCGGCCTGTTCAGCGCCACGCTGCCAGAGATGGCTGTCACCCACCAACACAATATCGGCAGCCTCTTGCACGCCGTCCTGATTGAGCAGCTTAGCGATCAGCTCCGGGCCTATGCCGGACGGGTCGCCCGGGACGATGGCGATACGGGGTTTGGTCATGCGACATTCTCCCAGTGTTTTGAAAATCCGTCGGGCAGGATGACCATCACGTCCGGTTCCTTCCCAGTGTCAAAGGTTTGCACCACTTCGAACGTATCCAGGTTAAACCGCTGCACCTGTTCGCGATCGATGGCGATATAGGCAAATGCCGCTTCGTCATCGATGCACAGCGCCAGAGGGTTTGCAGGGGTTTTCTGTTCGTGCAACATCTCACCCGTTGCTTCATCAAAGACCGAGAACGAACCACCGAAGTGGTTCATGGTGACCAAACGATTGCGCTTTTCGTCATAATAGATGCGGCAGGGGTCGTCTGGGGTTGGAAAGCTGCGCTCGATCTCAAGCGTGTCGGTGTTTATCACCGCGACCGTGTTCGAGATACGTTGCGATGTATACAGCCTGTGCGCGTCTTCGCGCAGACACCGCCCCTCGGGTTTTTTCCCGGTCTTGATCGAGATCGGCGCAACCGACGCATCATAGGGATTGAACACCGTCACATCGCCCGAGGTCAGGTTCATCGAATAGGCCGTTTGTCCATCTTTGGTCAGCGCGAACAGATGGCACTTCGTGCCCCCCGTGGGCGTGATGTGGTCCCACCCCTGATCGAAGGCCCGCGGGTTTTCTTTGACCAGCAGATGCCCTGTCCATTCCGACAGCACATATAGGCGCCCCTGCCCGTCCAGTCCGATACCATGTGGACGCGCGTGCTCGCCCAGATCATAGGTATGCACGATTTCCTGCTTGCGGATGTCGATCACGATGACTGAGCGGCCATCGGTGCCATCAATGCCCGAATTCTGCACGCCGTAGTGGCCGACATAGGCATAGTGAAAATCATCATCGACTACGAATTCATGAGGAAAATGCGGCAAATTCAGACGTCCCTGCAGGGCGCCGGACTCAATGTCGTACCAGCTTACGCAATGGCTGCATTTTTCTATCAACATCATGGATTGCGCCATGCAATATCCCTCCTTCTTGGGTCTGTTCGATCATTTGAGGCCGACCGGGCGGGGTCGGCCTCAGACCAATTGCTTACCGTTCCAAGGCACCCACGCCCGAGAAACGGAAAGCTTCCTGTTCCAGCGCGTTCAGCTCATCGGCGCTCATCTGATCATGGGCAACGGTGATGCGGCCAAGGAAGACAAAGGGCAGTTCGTCCTGACGCCCTTCGAGATGCGCTTTGATCGCTTCGGCGGTCGCTGCGCCCACATCGTCACCCATGCGCATCGGTGTGGCGTCCAGCTCTCCGCGGCGAATGGCGTCCAGCTCAAGACCTGTTCCGCCCCAACCGGTTGAGAACACGTCTTTCTCTTTGCCCACTGCAACCTGTGCCTCGACCGAGCCCATGGCCATCGCAGTGTTGGCGTTGTGGATGATCGTGGCCTCAGGGTACGCCTGCAGGATCAGGCTGGTGCCTTCAAAACCGCCTTCGCGCTGGTACTCACCATAGTGTTCGTAGACGGTGTTCCAGTTGCCTTTTTCTTCGACACAGGCCTTGAAATCGCCCGAGCGCTGATCATCGGTGATGCCCGGAATACCCCGGTTCATTGCCATGGTCACATCGTTACCCAGACGTTCCAGCATGTAGTCGCACATGGTCAGGGCTCCGGCGGCGGAACTGAAGTCAAACCACGCATCGGGCTGGTTGGTCAGGTCCTTGGGCGGCGTGTGAAAGGCCCAAACAAAGGTGGCAAAGCCGTCATTGCCCGCCATCTTGTCGATATTGTCCGCCTGAATCGCCAGCTCTGAAGGCCCGAAGATCACAAAGTCATACAGATCCGCATCCTGAACCACCTGATTGGCATAGGTCGATTGCAGGCTGTGCTCGATCTGACGGCTGGCGAATTCTGTGGTTTCGTATTCGATCCCTAGCTCATCCAGCCGTTTCGTCATCGCCAGATAGTTGCGCGCCCAGAAATCCGAGGTGTCCGCCGACGGGTAGATCAATGCGATCTGCAGCGGGCCGTCTTGTGCACCAGCATAGGGCACTGCGGCGGCACCGGTGGTCGCCTGCAAAGCCTCAAGCTTGCCCTCTGCATTGACCTCACCGGGGACCCAGTAGTCCCGATCGGCGATGCCTGGCAGTTCTCGCAGCGGCAGATTGCCTTCGGCAAAAGCCGCGGCGGCACAAAGGCAAAATGCGCTTGTCGTCAGCAGTGCTTTGTTCAATTGTTTCACGGTAAGTCCTCCCTTTCGCGAACATTGTGGGGTCTTGCAGGTGCGCCGGGACTCCTACCTCCGGGCGCACCACCTTTGCTTGCCTTAACCGCTTGGCGAAGGCTCGGTTGCCAGTCCCGCCCCAAGGGCCAGCAACAGGATCAGGACGCCGATCAGAGCAGCAGAGAAGCGGATGAGTTTCTGCGCCTCTTTGCTGCGCAAACCCGCCAGCAGGCCATGCGCACCATCCCGGTCTTTCTTTTGCATCCAGGTGTAGAGTGCGACCGAGCTGACGATCACAACGCCCGAGGCGACGGATTGCCAGAAGAATTCAATCCGCAGGGTCACCAGCGCGTTGATCATCATCGACAGCAGCAGCACCCCGGCCAGAGATCCGATCATCGACGCGCGTCCGCCGAACAGGGACGTGCCGCCCACAACCACCGCCGCGATGACGTGCAGGTTGAAATACGGGGCCGAGGTTGCCTGAATGGCATTCAGCTTGCCGGTCAGCATCACACCCGCAAGTGCCGCCGCCGCGCCCATCAGCACATAGGCATAGATTTTATGGCGGTCGACCGCGACGCCGGTCATCTCGCTGGCCTCGGGGTTTGAGCCGATGGCGATGGTGTAGCGCCCGAAATAGGTGCGGGTCAGCACCACGTAACCAACGGCCATGGTGATCAGGCCCAACACGACGGGGACCGGGATGAAGCCAGGGATTTGGCCGCGACCGATCTCGGTGATCAGGTCAGGGAACCGGGCCAATACCAGACCTTTGGCGATAACCAGCGCCAGGCCGCGATAGACGAGGTCCATGGCCAGCGTTCCGATCAGGTCCGGTACTTTGAACCGGGTGATCACCAGACCATTGATCAGGCCCATAATCGCGCCCATCAGAATAGCCATCGGAACGGCGATCCATGCGGGAAAGCCGTATTGCTTGACCAGAAACGCCATCAGAATGGCCGACAGGGCCGCAACCGAGCCAATGGACAGGTCAATCCCGCGCTGAGTGATGACAAAAGTCATCGCCATGGCCATCGGCATATAAAGTGCCGCATCCAGTAGGATCAGGTTGACGTTCGTCAGGCGGAAATACCGCGCGGGTTCGGCAATCCCCATGAAGATCAGGATCGCGAGGATCATCACCATGGGGCCGATAAAGGCCAGATAGGGTTCCAGCCGGTCCATGATCGTTTTTTCGGGATGCGTGGTTGTTGCAGACATCGGTACTCTCCTCACGCAGCCGCATCCTGGGCACCCACGATGAGGCCCAGAACATCTTGCACCGAACTTTCGGCAGTTTTGACCACACCAACGGCGCGACCACGGCGCTGCACATGGATGCGGTCGGACACTTCGAACACGTCATCCAAGGAATGCGAGATCAGGATCACCGCCAGTCCCTGCTCGCGCAGCGATTTGATCAGTTTCAGGGTGCGCGCGGTTTCCTGCGGACCCAGTGCCGCAGTGGGTTCATCCATTACCAACAGGCGCAGATCGTCATGGTAAACGGCGCGCGATATTGCCACCGCCTGACGCTGCCCCCCCGACAGGCTTTCGGTCATCACATCCATAGACCGCAGACGTACGCCCAGTCTTTCCTCAAGCACGCGTGCGGCTTCGGTTTTCATGCGTTTATTGTCCAGAAACGGCATGCCTATAAAGCGCGTGATCAACTCATTGCCCAGAAACATATTGGCGGCGGGCGATAAATGATCAGCCAGCGCAAGTGTCTGGTAAACCGCGTCAATCCCATTGGCGATCGCATCCGAATGGCTGGACATTTCCAGCGGTTTGCCGTCGAGCAATATCCGCCCTTCGGTGGGTTGATGTACCCCGGTCAGGATTTTGATCAGCGTTGATTTTCCGGCCCCGTTATCGCCGACGATGGCCAAGACCTCTCCGGCATAGGCGGTCAGATCTACATCCTGCAACGCCGTCACACCACCGAACCGCTTGGTAATGCCTTTCATTTCAACCAATGGCTGGTCGCTCATGGTTTCCTCCTCTGCGCAAAGCTCCGCCATGGCGATCGAAAGACCGCTTTAGCAATTGGCGCTGTGTCATCTCTGTGGATGGCGACCCCGCTATTGGGGCCGCCCAAAGGGCTTACTTGCCCCAGATTTTCGAATAGGCTTCGCGGTATGGGCTGTCGGGATCGAACTGGTTGCTGTCGCCCAGCTTGGCCAGCCCGGCCTCAGTCACCAGCGCTGGCGACGTGATATAGCCTGAGCAAGGTTCGCCCTGAATGGCGCGGTTCAGTTCATCCACCAGTTGCCAGCCCTGCAGGTTCAGCGGTTCGGCCACGGTGATGGTCTGATAGTTGCCGCTGCGGATACGCTGGAACGCGGCCGCTGACCCGTCGCCAGCCGAACCCGCCTGCGGGCCGTCATCGGACGAGATGCCAGCAGCGGCCAGCGCCGGACCCATAAAGTCGAAATACAGATCGTTGATCGCCAAGGCATGCGTCCACTGATTGCCGTATTTCTGCAGCAGGCTGGTGGTCAGCGGTCCCATGCGGGCCGAGGTGTCGGCGATGGGCGTGTCAACATATTCCAGCACGGTGCCGCCCGCTGCCTCGATAGTTTCCTTGATGCGGTCGGCCTTGTCGATTGCGATCTGATAGGTCGAGTCGGTGAAGATGATCGCCCCGACACCATCGCCGCCATCCTCCATGGCCCATTCGGCGGCCACTTCGGACACAGTCATCGCATCGGTCGAAACATTGGCAAAAATGCCGCCCGGCGCGTCACAGCCGATCTTGGGGCCCGAATGCCATGCGACAATCGGAATGCCCGCAGCCACGATACCTTCCAGCGCGGCCTGTTGTTCCACCGCGTCAAAGCCATTGATGATAACGCCGTCGGGCTGCAAAGCCAGCGCCTGACCAATCGCCCCGGTACGGCCCTGGATCGAGCCTGCGCCGTCCAGCACGCGAACCTCCCAGCCGATGGTATCCACGGCCTCTTCCACGCCGTTGGTCACACCCAGAATACCGCCGTTTTTCAGGTCTGCGGCGACGACCACGATTGACTTGCCCTCGGCGGCCTTGGGGCCACTGGTCGGCCCGTCAAAGGCTGTTTCAGCCATCACAGGTACACCCAGACCGGTTAGAAGGGCAGCGGCGGATACCGCCATGAACGTCCGTTTCAGCATGATCTCCTCCCTTATGCTTTTACTTATTGGCGCCCTTGCGCCGCTGGGCGTAACCGGCAATGCCGATTGCGATCAGAAGCGTGACACCGTTGAACATCGGCTCGACCCAGAAGGACCCACCGAATTGTTGAATGCCCGAGATGCCGACAGCCAGGATCGCGACACCCACGACTGTTCCCCAGACATTCACACGTCCCGGCTTGATGGTGGTGGACCCCAGAAAGGCCCCGACCAAAGCAGGCAACAGGAATTCAAGACCGACCGAAGCCTGACCAATCCGCAGTTTCGACGCCAGTAGAACCCCGGCGAAGGCAGTAATAAAGCCCGATGACATGAAGGCTCCAATGACGAATTTGCGCGTGGGAATACCGTTCAGTTGCGCCGCGCGCTGGTTGGCACCAATCGCATAGAGGTACCGACCGACAGGCGTGTATTCCAGGATCAGCCACATCGCGACAGTGATCCCCAGCACATAGAACCCGGTGATCGGCAGGCCGAAGACAAAAGTTCCGTTGATAGCATAGAAACTCTCCGGCAGGGCTCCCACCATCTGACGGCCGCCGGTGTGCCACAGGGCCAGCGCATACAGAACCGTGCCCGTGCCCAGCGTGGCGATAAAACTGTCGATCTTGGCGACTTCGACCAGCAGACCATTCAGGAAGCCGGTCAGCAGACCCAGCGACAGAACAATCGCCACAGCAATCGGCCAAGGGATGCCGTAGAGGGTCTGCAATGAGATCGCCAGAATGTGCCACAGCACAATACCATAACCCACCGTCAGGTCGATCCGCCCCGCCGCCATCGGGATCATCGCCCCCAACGACAACAGCGCGATGATCGCCTTGTCCGAGATGATCGCCCGCAGGTTCAGCATCGTCGGGAAGGTATTAGGCAGCAGGATCGAGAACAGGCTGATAAGAAACGCGGTCAGCAGAACCAGACCGTAGACCGGCAGAAACCGCAGGGTGCGCGTTTTGAGCGAGGCGTCTTTCAGCTCGGCCTTGGTGGGTTCCAGCGCGTTGGATTCAAGCGATTGCATAGTGGTCTTCCCTAACTTGCGACGGCGTTCGAGGCCGAAGCAGCCTGTATAAGGTTCTCGGTTGTCAGTTCGGTGCCCGACAGTTCGCGCACGATCTGTCCCTGGCTGAATACGATGGCGCGGTGGCAGATGGCGGCGACCTCTTCGAAATCGGTCGAGACGACGATGATCCCAACCCCGTCTGCCATTGCGCGGTTCAGCAGCGCATAGATTTCCGCCTTGGCGCCAACATCGACGCCCGCAGTCGGGTCTTCGCAGATCAGCAGTTTGCGCTGGGTTTCCAGCCAGCGGCCAATGACCACCTTTTGCTGATTTCCGCCCGACAGGCTTTCAATCGCCATGCTTTGGTCATTGGGCGACAGGGCCACGTCATCCCCGATCTTGGCGGCACTCTGCGTCTCGGCCCGGTGGCTCATGAACGACAACAGCGACCGCCCGATGGCAGCCGGGTTCAGGAACGTGTTTTCCCGTATCGTCAGCGACATGGCCACGGATTCCTCGGTCCGGTCGCGGGCGACCAGACCAATCCCCGCGGCCATCGCCGTTTGCGGCGAAGACAAGTCCGGCTGTTCCCCGCGCAGAGTGATCTGGCCGTCAAACACCTCGGCCCCGAACAACGCGCGCGAGACGTTTTCATGCCCCGCCCCACGCAATCCGACCAGGCCAACGATCTCATTCGTCTGAAGCTGGAAGCTGACGTTATGGGCGGCCTCCATATTCAGGCCCTCGACCTGCAGGATGGTGTCACCCAATGGCATATCCGGTTTGCTGACCTGACGGGTTTTGCGGCCAACGATCATATACACCAGTTCTTCCGGGGTGGTATGGTCGATGCTGCGCAGGCCCACCATTTCACCGTCGCGCAGCACCGCGACACGGTCGGCGATCTGGAAAATCTCATCCAGACGGTGCGAGACATAAATCATGCCAACGCCTTGTTCCTTCAAAGGACGCAGGGCTTCGAACAGACGTTCGACCTCATCAGCTGGCAGCGAGGCTGTGGGTTCATCCAGAACCAGAAAATCACAATCCACCGCCAATGCCCGCGCTATGGCGACCAGTGACTTTTCGGTGCGCGACAGGTCCTGAACCCGCGTTGTCGGGTCGAAGTCACACCCAACCTTGTCCAGAGCGTCCTGCGCAAAGCTTTCGACCGACGTCCAGTTGATCAGCCCGCTTTTGCGCGAATAGCCAAGTGCCAGGGCAATGTTTTCGGCGACCGTCATCCATTCGATCATCCCCAGATCCTGGTGAATGAAAGCCACTGACTGACGTTCACCAAAGCCGCCGGGGCGATGTTCATAGGGGTGACCGTCGATCAGAACGCGCCCCTCATCCGCTTTGTGAATGCCGCCCAGAATTTTGATCAGCGTGGATTTCCCCGCCCCGTTTTCACCCAGCAAAGCCACGATTTCACCGCGTTCAATGTTCAGGGAAACGTCGCGCAAGGCATAGGTGCCTCCAAAATGCTTCTTTATCCCGTCGAAGAACAGATTGTTTTGCGCAGTGCCGGGCACGGCGGCCTCCTCCCAATGCTGGATAACTCTGATGCTCCTCAACATCGTATTGAGTTACCCGTAACGTTACGCTAGCATTCTCTCAGGTCCAGCAGATGTCAACAAAAAAGAGTTACCCGTAACGTAAATGAGTGACGAATCCGGTAAATCAAACAAAAACAATAAAATAAGCTTGGCTGAGGTCGCCAAGGCCGCAGGCGTTTCCAAGATGACCGCTAGCCGGGTTTTGCGGGACGAAGGTGGATTCTCAGAGAAGACTCGCGCTAAAGTCATGGCCGAAGTTGATCGTTTGGGATACCTGCCGAATCGCTTGGCGACCGTATTTGCAGGCGACAAAAAGTCGACATTTGTCGGCGTCAGCATCCCCGAATTAGGCAATGAAATCTTTGCGCAAGTGTTGGAAGGTATCGACCGGAAACTGGGAGCCTTCGGGCATCAGACAGTGCTGGGACTGACCGAACATGAGGTGGACCACGAAGAGAAGTGGATTGAAACCGTTCTGTCTTGGCAACCTGCCGGGCTGATCATCACGGGGCGTTCACATAGCCAGAAAGCGATTCAAATGCTGCGAGGCGCGGGTATTCCTTTGGTCGAAATCTGGGACTTCAATTCCAGCCCTTTGGATATGTGTGTAGGGCTTAACCACTTTGACAGCGGTTATAGCATGGGTCGCTATTTGGCCGGGATGAACTACCAGAAATTCGGCTATGTGGGAACCTCACATGACGTGGCAAACGCGGCGACCGCACGCCTACATGGCTTTTCTAAAGCCATCAAGGATGCAAACGGACGCCTCGAAAAACAACTGCTTTTGAAAGACACGCCGGGCTTTTACACTGGGTTTTATGGAACCGAGCAGCTGCTTGCATCCCACCACGATATCGAGGTTATATTCTACCAGAACGACAATATGGCCATCGGCGGGCTGCACTATGCCCAGAAAATCGGTCTGAGCGTCCCGGATGACATCGGAATTGCGGGATGGGGCGACTTACCGATTTCAGCGATACAACCCTATAGGCTGACGTCTATCGCCGTACCCCATCTGAAAATCGGCCAGATCGCTGCCGAGATGGTGCTGGCGCAAATCAACGGCGAGCCAGCCAAGTCCACGACGGATGTCGGATTTCGGCTTATTCCCGGTAGCACTGTGAGAAAATCCAGACTGAATAGGTAAATTGCCGCGCGATGCAGATGCCGTGCAAGGAATATACACCAGTTTTCCACGCCCGCCTTGCTGCCCATCTATGCGTTTTGCAGCAAAGGTCCGGAGCGAGCCTTATCCATGATGGCTGTATGGCACACACTCAATGCGAAGAACTAAAGTCACGCAGATCCACAATAAAACAGGCAACCTCCGAGCTGTTCAGCTCCTTCTGGGCCACACGAAGATGGATAGTACCGTCAGATACCTTGGCGTCGAACTTGAGGATGCCCTAGCCATCGCCGAAGCCATTAAAATCTAGACTAAAGGGCCGTTCGAGAGGACGGCCCATAGCCGACCTTGAGCGGGGCCATCGAATGCTGCAGCCGCAGCCCGCTTTGCCGAAGCTCGCTACGTGAGCACAATCTGGGCAATCTTGAATTCACCGATCGCTGGACAAACCCGTCATCCGAAAACTCACCAGCGCCATCATCCTGACCGTTCCAACAAATATGGCGTGTTAATCATTGGTGTGGCACTTGGGCTTGCCCGCAGCGATCAGTTGCCATGACCTCAGTTTATTGCCGCATTTGGTGATGCACATGAGACCTTCGTAGCGTTTTGGGGCTTTCTGTTTTTGCGGAGATCCCAAGCGACTTCACGATCTGTGGCATAGTTCTGATTTTGGGGTAGGACTGCTTGTTTTGAAATACGACAATTGAAGTGCACGTTCCGTCTGAGAATAATTTCATCCCATATGCGAATGCAGGTGATCTTACAGTGCGTCATTGCATTCCATCAACAACAGGCGGAAATCCTTGAATGCGTAGATGACCCGGGTCAGCGCGGAACCGACAGGTCCTTTATTTGTCAGACGCTGTGGTCGCCCCTTAAGCCAGAGCTTCACAACGCAAATTTCTTCTTGTGACTGTCTGGCAAAAATCGCAACGTCGTGACGCGTTTGGGTTCTACATCAATGAGGTGGCTTACATGGCAGGAAAATTTGAAATTTACGAAGACAAAGCCGGAGAATACCGTTTCCGGCTAAAGGCGGGAAATGGAGAGATCATTCTGGCCAGTGAAGGGTATGTCCAAAAGGCCAGCGCCGAAAACGGCGTGGCATCGGTGAAAACAAACGCTCCGAACGACGATAGGTACGAGCGAAAGGAAACCAAATCCGGTGGCCATATGTTCAACCTGGAAGCCAGCAATGGCCAGGTTATCGGAACCAGCGAAAGCTATACAAGTGCATCCGGACGCGACAACGGTATCGAATCCGTCAAGCGCAACGCCCCTGATGCGCGGATCGAAGACCTGACCTGACTTAGACACGTCCTTGATCGAGCTAACGACCGAGGCAAGCCAGATTTCATGGTGGCGCGAAGTCGCGCCGCCGATGCCTTATTAACAGGTTTTCCAACCGACATTGCATCAATGCGTTTTCTGAAATTCCTCTCGCACGTTCATTTTCTGTTCATTTTTTGAATATGCGCGCTTCATTTGCACACGCCATATTGTCCTACTGGAGTTAAGAAAACACTGGTTCCCGCGAAGGGCCGATGGGCAAAGGAACATTTGTGTCGGGGAATGGATGTAGGACCAAGCGCTGGCCGGGGGCAATCTGTCACGCGGTCTGCGTTATATTTCTGACTTGTATTCTATGCGTCGGGTTGGGGCACGTCGGCACGGCCGAGGCGCAAACTGCAAGCTTTCGCTCGGTGGATACGAACGCGGATGGTGTTCTGAGTTTTGACGAGCTTGTTGCTGCCTTTGGGACGGCGGGCGCAAGGAAATTGCTGCAGGACATAGATCGCAACGCAGACAATCGCATCACGATCATCGAACTGCGTGGCGGACGTGACAACGGGAAGGACAGACAAGACAACCGGGGCGCGCGCGAGTCCGAGGGGGGTAGTCGAGGCGAGCGCGAAAACGAAGACGGCGACGACGGTGAGCGCGATAGAGATGACGGCGGCGATGATGATGGAGATGACGGCGACGATGACGATGGGGATGACGACTGATCTAGACGCTTCGCGTTCATCTGTCGTTCATCTGATCACACGCCGCCCCTTCATCCGGTTTTGCGATTTTTCTCACATGGCGCTGGCAAAACGAAGGCATCGAACAGCCAGTCACGGAGTTAAGCATGACACAGTTTCCCCAAACCTTTCCTTTAGCCTGCGACATTGCAAAATGGGCCTTCACAACCCGCAGAGTCGATCGGTCCGACGTGCGTGGGCTTTCTACGCGGATGGACGCCGCAAAGGCGGGTGATCTGATCCTGTGCGAGATTGCCGAGATTGGGCACCACAAGAAAATCCAATTGGCCGAGCGCCGCGCTTCAGCCAGTTATCCGGGCGATTTCGTCGTCCTTTGCCTGGGGGATCGCTATGCGCCGGATCAGTTTCTGGCCAGTGCCATCATTGACGACGATCTGATTGATTTGGTGGCAGGTGGCGGTGTCGCCGGGCGGGTGGACGCGGCCCACGTCCGTATGGAAGACCCCACCCGGCTGAAGCCCCTCGGCCTGCTGACGGATGTAGATGGGCGGGTGATGAACGTGGCGGATTATGCCCTGCCCAGCCTGCCATCCAATGAACAGGTCACGGTCATTGGTGTTTTTGGTGCCTCGATGAATTCGGGCAAGACAACCGCCGCGTCGAGCCTTGGGCACGGCCTGATGCGGGCGGGTTTTGCCGTGGCTGGGATCAAGGCCACTGGAACCGGCGCCTTTGGCGACTTCAACAGTTTTGAGGACGGTGGCGCTCCGGCCCTTGATTTCACGGACGTCGGGATGGCCACCACATACCGAATGCCGATGGCGCAGATCGAAGCGGGCTTTGAAACGCTGGTTGCCACCGCCGCCGCGCGCGGGGCCGAGGTGGTGGTGGTTGAGATTGCCGATGGTGTGTTCCAACAGGAAACCCGGGCCATCCTGCAATCCTCGCGCATTCGCGACCGTCTGGATGGCATCTTATTCGCTGCCCCAGATGCGCTGAGCGCTCTTGGCGGTGTGACCGTTTTGGATCAGGCGGGTCTCAGTCCCTTTGCGATTTCGGGCATGGTCAGTTGCTCGCCCCTGGCCGCTGCCGAAGCCACCGAGGTCACGGGCCGCCCGATCCTGTCGCGCGAAGACCTGTGGTCGCCCGAGATCATCACCCGGCATGTCGTGCCGCTGATGCGCCGTGCACCTGAAGATGTGGCCGCATGAAACTCCTCCCCGGATTGGCCACAAGGGACCGCATCATTGATGCGGTCCTGGTGGTGTCCAGCAGCATCCTGCAGGCGGGCGCATTGGCCGTTGCCGCCTTTGCCACCCGGGATGCGTTCGCAACACTGCACGGTGGCAATGTCCTGGCCGTGGAAACCGTCGCGCAACTGGCAATGGCAGGCGCCGTCGCGGCGCTGTGTCTGCTAATATCGCAATACCGCGCCGAGGCGTTGGGCCAGAGCTATGCGATCTCGCTGCGTCAGGTTCTGTATCGGAAGATCGCCCGCCTACCGAAATCCCGCCACGAAGAACGTCGGCTGGGGGCTTTGTCTCTGCGTTTCGTTGGAGATCTTTCGGCCGCCCGCCTCTGGTTTGGTCGCGGTCTGCCTGATGTGTGGTCTGCTGCCATAGTGATCCCAGGCGCTGCCGCCATTCTTTATGTGCTGAGCCCGGCGCTTGCGATCAGCGGCGTATCTGCGCTGGGGTTCTCTGTTGTGGTGATGGCGGCCTTGGCGTGGCATCTGGGACGTCGGCATCGGAACCTGCGCAGCCGCCGGGCAAATATAGCGATTTCCATGATTGAACGAATCGCGATTGCGCCGGAACTGGACCTGATGGGCCGCACCGGTCGAGAGCTGCGCAGGTTGAACGCTCAGGGCTCATCCCTGCGTGACGATGCGCTGGCACGAAGGGGGCGAACCGCCAGTCTTCAGGCAACGCTGCAGATGGGGGTGGCCCTTGCCGGTCTTCTGATGCTCTGGCAAGCCAGCCAAACCGGCATAGCGCCAGCCACGGTTGCTGCCTGTCTTTCGGTCATTGCGCTGGTCGCCCATCCGCTGCAGAGGCTCGCCCGGGCATGGGACCAGTATTGCGCATGGCGTGTGGCGCGCGAAAAGGCCGAGAAGCTGCTGTCGGAACCCGAGGTCCTGCGGAAAGCGACATCCTGCACCGGCCCCATTGCAATCGAAGTCACCGGAGAAGTTGATCAGGCGCCCATCGCGTTCATGGCGGGACATAACGCCGTCTCGACTCTGACAGGTAAACACGCGTTGATCATCGCGCGGTGTATCGCGGGGCTCGACCGGCGCACGGGGATCAACGTGCGCTTCAGCGGGCAGGACAAGACCCCTAAAGTGGGTTTTGTCGGAGATGATCATATCGGCCTTCAGGGCAGTTTACGCCGATCGGCAAGTCTGATGTGCCAGAAACGGCCTGTCGACAGGAGGATATCGGAGGTCATGCGGCGCTTTGGCTTGTCTGATCTGCTGTCCGCGCCGCGCGGTCTTGATCAGCGCCTGGCGGAAAACGGCAACGGTTTGCTACCGCATCAAACATTGCCGCTAGACCTGGCACGTGTTGTTCTTGGCAGGGCGGATGTCATTGTCATCGCCTCGGTGCGATGGGAATCGTGCAAATCCCATCAGGCTGACTTGCTTGCGACGCTGCGGGCTTTGTCCAGTGCTGCGATTATATTGGTCGGAGAAACCATCCCTCTTAATCTGGAAGAGAACTCAAAGGTCGTCTGACATGCGCTCATCTACCCTGTTTGGTATCTATGCAATAGTTCTCGTCGGGTTTCTTGGCGGGTTGGCGGGCCTGACCCTTTACAGCCTCGAAAAAACCCGTTGGTGGGACGCACGGACACAACTGGCGCAGGACTCGTACGGTCTGCACCTCAGGTTGGAAGCAGACCTCTACCGGCTGTTCAAACAGCACGGCGATGCGCTGCTTATCGGGGATAGGGACGATGGGGTGAGTGAAGCCGAACTACGGGCGAAGATCACTCAGACGCTGGAAGCGATCCGTATGACCATCGCGCGTGAAATCCAGATGGTGGGCGATGAAGAGATCGAGGAACTGGAGCTCCTCGATGAGATTGAGGATGACATTGAATCCGTCAACGCGGCCATTGCAAGCCTGTCAGCTGAGGGCAGCCCGATTGAGACCTTCGTCCAAATCGAACGCCTGGCGGGTCTGCTTGATGGGGATATCGATGACCAGCTTGATCGGAAGATCCAGGCCGCACTGGATGAAGAGGTTGAAGAAGTCGAAGAGGTTCTGGCCGAGGCTAATGCCTTTCGGCAGTGGAACGAGCGACTGGTCTATGTGATCGTTCTGGCCGCGATCGCGGTCCTGCTGGTGGGGCTTGTATCGTTCAACCGGCAGATCAGAAAGCCGCTGACACGGTTGGCAGATGGCATCGGTCGCCTGCGCAGGGCCGACTATTCCGAGCCGGTCCATCTTGGTGGCAGTCTGGAGTTTCGCGAGCTGGGCACCGTGCTGAACGGCATGGCCGAGGGCCTCGCCGCGCGTGAGGCCAGCCGCGCCGAACAGAAGCGGCGGCTTGAAGATACCGTTGCCGCCAGAACGGCCGAGCTGCAGCAGCTTATCGATAAGCTGGAGACCGGCGAGGAAAACCGCAAGCGGTTGATGGCGGATATAAGCCATGAGCTGCGCACCCCGCTGGCCATCATTCTGGGCGAGGCCGATGTTACCCTGCGGACGTCGAATTCCCTGCCCGACGAGGCCTCGGATTCGCTGGCGCGTATTCGGGATTCAGCAAAGCATACCAATCAGATCGTAGACGACATGCTGACCGTTGCGCGATTTGAGGCCGGCCAGTTGAGGCTGGATCGCAGGCAAACCGACCTGCGCAAGATCGTTCATGATGCTGTCGCAATGTTCCCCGACCCGGTTCGGTTCGATAGCCCCGACATCAAAGTGATCGCATCGGTCGATGAGGTGCGTCTCCGCCAATCCGTGCTGGCCCTGCTGCAGAATGCGCGGCGCTATGGAGGGCCGACGATCGAGGTCAAGCTGGACGAGGGGCTTGCCTCGTGCACGATAGCCATCGAGGATGACGGGCCGGGATTGAGCGCGGCAGAGAAATCTCAGGCCTTTGATCGTTTCTTTCGGGGCCCGAATGCGTCGGGGCAAGGTATCGAAGGCAGCGGCCTTGGGCTGCCGGTGGTAAAATCCATCGTCGAGGCGCATGGTGGAGCTGTCGATCTTCAGGATCGGCCCGAGGGCGGGCTGCGGATCGTCATAACCCTGCCAAAGGCTACCCGGATGAAAGTTGTTCAAACCGGCACGATGCAAAAAAGGGGTTGATGCGCGGACATCAGGGCTAACCTGATTTTGTCGGCGCAGTTTCGAACAGCGAAAGAGTTGAGGCACGTCATGAATATCTTGCTTGTCGAAGATGAGGCCCGCGTTGCCGATTTCATACGGCGCGGTTTATCCGCCGAGGGCTGGGCGGTGGATCACGCTCCGGATGGTGAAGATGCCTTGGAGCTTGCCGCGACAAACACCTACGACGTTATTCTTCTGGACCTGATGCTGCCGGGTATTCAAGGTCAGGATGTGTGCCGCAAGCTTCGCGCCCGCAAATCGAAGACACCGATACTGATGTTGACCGCTCTGGATAGTCCGGAAGAAAGGGTCGAAGGGCTGAAGATCGGCGCGGACGACTACCTGCCCAAGCCGTTCGATTTCGACCAGCTGATCGCGCGGGTCGAGGCACTACATCGCCGCGCCAACGGGTATGCAAGTGATCTCAGCGAGACCGAGATCATCTGCGGAGATCTGAAGTTTGATCGGACTTCGCTTCAGGTTTCGGTAGCAGGGCAAGAAATCAAGCTGTCAAAGAAAGAGCGTGATCTGCTGCTGCTCTTTCTTACCAACACAGGCCGTGTGCTGTCGCGTGAACGCATCCTGAATTCTGTCTGGGGGGTGCACGAGGACCCGTTGACAAATGTAGTCGACGTCTATGTTGGCCGGTTGCGTCGCAAGATCGGGGCCGAAGGCCAGCGGATCGTCACGCTCAGAAACGTTGGATACCGGATGGGCTGAGTGCGGTATTGGCGCAGCGCAAGAAGTAGACGCGTGGAACCAGAACCTGCAAATCTGTCATGATTTTGATCTTGGTGAAAAGTAACTGCAAGAAAGCAAACACATGATGCACGGGTGGATTGATTAGCAGAACTTCGAGGGTTGGTGGATCCACAGCCCGCCCAAACCGGGGCACACCGGCATCTGGCGATGCCACTCACTCCAAGAACCCCGCCAATCCTCGCGGCGGCTTTCTCCAGGTGTTTCGGCCCAGTGGAGGAAGTCGCCTATTTTTTGATCTGGCGGACTGCTGAAAGCAGTGAATGTTAGCCCTTGGGTTGTCAAATCTTATATTTTGTATAACCAAATTTATTGTGGGAGGGCACGCTGCATTCTGTAGGACACAGTTCTGGACATCATTACGTAACGTCAGGGATTTGCGCTGAAAGATGTAGAAAAAATCCATTAAGTAATCGATAATAAATGATAATTTAGGAACCTTGAAAGCTACCTGACTGATAAGCGGACCTGCACAGGCCAATCTTACATATTTTTAAAGATTCTGAATAATTCAGTTAAACTGAATATCGCCTCTACACTCATCTGTCGGTTTGTATGAGTCGTAGGCAAGCATGTTAAGCATCATCATCTGCGCGATCGCATATGTCAGCTTTGAGTGCACCAACCTGTGGTGCGTCCTTGCAAGTGACAAGGGCGATGCGATCTCTCTGCTACTCGCGTGTCAGACACCGTTTGGGTATTGGCCGGTGCTGAGCGCTGCGCGGCTGTTGTGGCAGACTGCGGATATCGTGCCGATACAACCTGCGTCGCCGTTTAGGTTGCAGGCCACCACGCTCGCTTTGCCGCGTCGGCGTGCCGCCGCGCCAAGAGCGCTTCCGCAGATCGACGAGCAACTCATAAACACGTTGCTGCACCATACAAACAGCGTGATGACTCCGGGCGCAAGGCCGCGGACCACGCCAGAGATGTTCTAAACGATGCTGCTTTCATACCCCGGAAACAACTTTCCACCCAGAACCGATGAGTGAAGACGATGGAAAAAAACAAGCAAAGCTCTCTGTCGGTCGCCACGCGGTTTGGCGAACGGTTTGGGCTGGTCCGGACATACAAGATCAAGATCCCAGGCACCGGCCCTGCGAATGAAGAATCTGAGCCGCTAAATGGCACCTCTGACAGAAAAAGAGTTGCTGGTATTAACTTAACGAAGGAGAAGATGATGTCTTTGGACATATCAAAACTCAGTGAAATCAAAGGTTTGATCGGCGCCTGTCTGGTTGACAGTGACACCGGTCTAACACTTGCTACCGAAGGTGGCGCCAAGTTCGACCTTGAAACCGCTGGCGCGGCGAATGTGGAAGTCGTGCGCGCCAAACTGCAGGCAATCGATGCGCTGAAGCTGAATGACGTGATCGAGGATATCCTCATCACGCTGGGCAAGCAGTTCCATCTGATCAGGCCCCTGGAAAAGAACCCGAATATCTTCGTCTACGTGGCGCTGGACAAGAAGACCGCCAATCTGGGTTTGGCCCGTCTTCAGGTGAAAGCCGTCGAAGAGACGTTGAGTTTATAAATGACCCCCTCGCGCCAACGGTTCAGGCGCAGTAATGTGCCTGAACCACCCGTACGAGGGCTTGTTGCGTCAGCGTTGCTTTCTGCAATGTGATTGAAAGCCGGAACCATGAAAATTCTAGTCGCCGAAGACGATGTCAAAACCGCAGAGTTCGTGATCTCAGGGCTCCGCTCCAGCGGGTTTACGGTTGAGTGGTTCGAGGATGGACGCGATGCTCTGTCATACTGCCTGTACAACCAATGCGATGCAGTTATCCTTGACCGGGTGCTGCCTGGCATGGACGGCATGTCGATATTGAAAGCGCTGCGCGCGGCGCAAAATCAAACGCCGGTGTTGTTTCTGACCTCAATTAGCGACGTGAGTGATCGGGTCGAAGGTCTGACCGAAGGGGCGGATGATTATCTGGTCAAGCCCTTTCACTTCTCAGAGCTTCTGGCCCGTCTGCAGAGCGTGCTGAAACGGCGCACCGACAGGGTGGAGGCGACGGAATTGCGCGTTCTGGATTTGTCGATGGATCTGCTGAAACGTCTGGTTCGCCGACAGGATCAAACGATCGATCTGAAACCACGAGAGTTCGCGTTGTTGGAACTCCTCATGCGCAACTCGGGCAGGATCGTGACCAGAAACATGATCCTCGAACAAGTTTGGGATTACAACTTCGATCCGAACTCGACCGTGATCGAGACCTATATCAGCCGTCTCAGAACCAAAATCGACAAACCGTTCGAGGTCGCGCTTTTGCATACCATTCGAAATGTCGGATACAGCCTCCATGGACCGCGCTAGTATTTTCTCGGGCGCGCCGTTTAGAACCGCGTGCTATGCGGCGCTCGTTGTCTGGGTCATCACGGCGGTGTTTGGATACGCTGCCTATGTCGCGCTGAAAGACACGCTGCGGGCAAATCTCGAGCAGCAAATTCTGGAAGAGGAGCTGCTGCTGCATGAAATCCTGCTGGATGGCGGCACAGACGCGCTCCAGCGCGCGGTCGACCACCTGAACAGCCCGAACCGAACCAGGCTGCATATAATTGCGCTCTTCGACAAGCATAACTCTGCCCTTGCAGGCACTGTGGCCAAGATACCCGAAACAAATGGCTGGCACGAAGTTGACCCTGATTTTGTTGAGATCGGGGGCGGCAGCCCTGTTTATCTGCTCAGAGCATCCGACTACCTCGGGTATCGCACCGTAGTCGCACGCAGCATGGCATCGATGAACCAGGCATTAACCACTCTATGGGAAAGCCTGGTGCTCCTCACCATTGCAACCACCATCGTCGTTCTCGGGCTTGGCTATTGGGTAAGCTATTACAGCTACGGCAAGCTCAGGCGCATTGAAAAAACACTCGACATGGTTTCCAAAGGGAATACTGAGGCCCGCCTTCCGGTTTCAAGCCTTAACGATCAGATTGATCGGGTATCACGCCTTATGAACCGTCATCTGGATCGGTTGTCCAGTTTGATAATCAGCACGCAGACCACTGCCGTCACCATCGCCCACGATCTAAAGACACCTCTATCCCACGGGTTTCTGGCACTGCAGCAGGTTTTTGCGGAGCTGGAATATGGCGGCGACCCACGGCCAAAATTATTTGAACTGGAACAAGAGCTCAAACGGCTCAGCGCCGTGTTCGACACCATTCTCAGGATATCGCGGATCGAAGCAGGTACTTATAGACGGCCGTTCTCGACCGTTAATCTGAGCGCCCTGGTCGCTGATGCGGTCGAGACCTTCCTGCCCGTGGCCGAAGATCAGCAGATGAACATCACAGCGGATTTCAACGCCGATACCATACTGGTCCGGGGTGACGAGCAGATGCTGAAGCAACTTCTGGTCAACCTGATCAACAATGCGATCAAATACTGCCCACCCGAGGCCTGGATACGGGTCTCGCTTGTGGCCAGCAACGACTCGGTGGTGCTGGAGGTCTCAGACAATGGCTTTGGCGTGCCCGGCCCCCTTCTTGATAAGATATTCGACGCGTTCTACCGCGTCGATGGGCATCGCAAGGAAAGCGGAAACGGTCTGGGTCTGGCGCTGGTCAAAGCCGTCGCTCTACGACATGGCGCTAAGATTTCAGCCAATAACAACGATCCCGGGCTGAGGATTAGCGTCAGCTTCGGCAAACCCGAAGTGAGCACTGTAGAAAACGACGTGTTCGATGGTCGTAAGACGAAAACATGAAACGAGGTGTATTATGCTGGGAAAACTGGTTTTGATGAGCGGCGTAGCCTGTGCTTCGAGTGCCGCTGCAAGCGGAATGGATTTTCACTGCTCATCAGATGTAACAAGCGCTGAGATCAGAATTTCACAACCCGAAGACGGCGCAGACGCGCAAATAGTGTTTCATGACATCAAAGGGTCTGCGACGATCGCGCATGGCCTTGATGGTGTAACCTTTATCCATATCAAAGAAAACGAAGTCTGGACGCTTGCTCTACATTTCCCCACCATGAAGTATGAACTGTCCGTACATGGATCGGAAAGCCTCGAAGATCATGGTCAGTGTACGCAAAACAGCGAATGAGTTGAGATCATTGCGAGAATACGCTCGCATTCTGAGCGATCCACACCGCAACGGGTTGGTGTAAGACAACCTTTGTGCGCTCTTATCGAAGGTCGGCTTTTTGTCGTTCCAATTCCCAATGGTAGCCGTTTACCAGGGCTCAAACGGATGGTCATGCAGTTCGTGGCGTAAGCAAAATGACATCCCCAGGACCTGCCTTCTTTGAGAAAGCCCCCCATCTCGAAGCGGCCGTCCCTCCATAGCGCAGCATCCGGTGCCTTGGGCGCCTTCCGGAACTGAAATGCTACGCATCATCTTGGAATTCCATGATCCGCCAACGCTGGGCTGGCTATTCGCCCAGTCGTTCCATTAGCCGAGCGTAGGCTGTCTGGCCACGTCTGAAAGTTGGCAGACGGAAGAACTCATCCGGGGCATGTTGGTTTTCATCTTCGTGACCGAACGCAAACATGACGGCATGTAACCCCAACTCATGCAGCAACGTCGACATCACCGGAATCGGGCCTCCAACGCGGGTTTTGTAAGCGGGTTTCCCATAGACTTCTTCGAGAACCTGCCCCGCGACGGCAGTGGCATTGTGCCCCGCTGGCACAAGAAACGGGTCCGCGCGCCCCGGATTGCGCGATACTTGAGCGGTAACACCCGGGGGACAAAAAGCCTCAACATGGGCGGCGATCAACTCAAAGATCTTTTCGGGGTTCTGGTTTGCAACCAGCCGGCAGGTGATCTTGGCCGAGGCAACTGCGGGCAAGACGGTCTTTGTACCTTCACCTTGCCAACCGCTGGTCAGCCCGTTGACCTCAAGCGTCGGACGCGCCCACAGGTTTTCGCGTGTTGTGTATCCCGGTTCACCCAGCGTCGCAGGAGCACCGGTCTGGGACAGATAAGCCGCCTCATCCCATGGCACCCGCGCAATCGCCGCGCGGTCCTCATCCGTCAACTCGACGACATCGTCGTAGAAGCCATCCACGGTGATCCGACCATCGGTTGACTTCATGCTGGCCAACAATTGGGCCAATGCCATCGCCGGGTTCGCGACACCCCCGCCATGCATACCGGAATGTAGATCGGACTTTGCGCCCTGTACAAAGATCTCAAGCGAAGTAAGACCTTTCAGACCCAGAACCAACTGCGGCGTTTCGGTGTCCCACTGGCTTCCATCCGCGGAAAAGATCATATCGGCCTGAAGCCGGTCGAGATTTGCCTCGATAAAAGGTGGGAGGTCGGGAGATCCGATCTCTTCCTGGCCCTCAAAGAAAAACCGAACGTTGACCGGCAGTTTCCCGGTCTCTGCCAGCAAAGCCTCGGCCGCAAGGATGGGGATGAGCATGGCACCCTTGTCGTCTGTCGCACCGCGCCCGTAAATCCGGTCTCCACGGATCGTCGGTTCGAACGGAGGCGATGACCAGAGATCAAATGGTTCGGCTGGCTGCACATCGAAATGACCATAGATCAGGATTGTGGGCGCATCGGTTCCGGCATGCAGCCAATCGGCACAGACCACCGGATGGCCTGCGGTGTCCATCATCTGGACGTTTTCCATTCCCGCCGCAACCAATCGGTTAACCACCCACTGACCGGCTTTTCGAACATCGCCCGCGTTCTCGGGTTTGGCTGACACCGATGGAATACGGATGAAGTCGGATAGCTCTTCGACAAAGCGCGATTGATGGGTGTCGAGATACTCGGTCCAGCTCATTCCATATCCTGCCTCTGTTTGCGATTAGCTTACGAAACTAAACGCATCCCGCAAGTCTTCTGAACACAATCAATTGACCGGTCCTACCCGACAAGGGCTGAGCGAATGCGGCCCATTCCGCACCTTGAGCCAAGGATCGTGATGCCGCGGTGCGGCCCGTCAGACCCGCCATTCGCTGCGCTTGCGAACTCTGGTCGGCGTCGGAGGTCAGGTGCGCGGACAAAGTTCGCTTTCGCTGCGGTGTTTATGGGTTCGCCAAAGACGCTGTACAACTAATGGAACTAGTGGAGCTACATGGGTGTGGGCCAGCCCTGACCCGTGCACAGATGCCTGAACATCCGCAAATCTGCACGAACAAGACCTAGTTGGAATTTGATCGTCCATTGGCTGGCCGACTGCGGCAGGCCGACGCTGTTGCACGGTTCTCGAAAACTCCCACCGCGGTACGATTTGGTGCCTCCGCTTATGGCGCAGATACCGAAGCCGTTTTGCTGAGTCCGGCGTTAAAAAGTGAACCAGCGCCAACGCAAATCAGTGAGAACATCGTAACATGCTGAATTAGAACATTTGTTAACGAGAGCAAAAAAGGAGTTGCAATGCTATCTACCTATCGATAGGTAGATAGCATTGCAACTCCCGACGGAGGTACTCAGATGAAGATTTATGATGTCGAAGGGTTGCCGAACCCTGCACGTATCCGCATTGCGCTGGCTGAAAAAGGCATGTCAGACAAAGTTGAATTCATCCCTGTGGATGTGATGGGCGGCGAACATCGCACGCCTGAGTTCAAAGCCAAAAACCCCGATGCAGCGGTGCCTTGTCTGGAACTGGAAGATGGTTCGCACATCGCTCAATGCAACGCGATCACTGAATATATTGACGCAACCTTCGATGGCCCATCATTGACCGGCGTGACTGCGCAAGAGCGCGCCCGCATCTCGATGATGAACCTGCGCGCGGAAAACGGTCTGTTGAATGCGGTCGGCACCTACTTCCACCACGCTACATCTGGGCTGGGCCCCGATCTTGAAACTTATCAATGCGCCGAATGGGGCAATAAACAGAAAGAGGTCGCCGGAAACACAATGGCCTATCTGGACTCGGTTCTCGCCGAAAATGAATACTTGGCCGGAGACACATTCTCGGTAGCTGATATCACTGCCTTTGCAGGATTGGCGTTCGCCGATTTTGCCAAAGTTGAAATTCCTGAAGCCTTGACCAACCTGCAAGCTTGGCGTGCTAAGATGGCGGCCCGTCCGTCTATCGCCGCCTAAGCGAGAACTGCCATTTAAGTTGAAAGGACCTCTCCCATGGAGCTCAACTCGGACTTCTCTTCGCGTGTCGTTGTTCACTCTGCTCAGCTTGAGTGGCAGGCCTCGCCCATGAAGGGTGTGGACCGGCGCATGCTGGACCGAATTGGTGGCGAAGTCGCCCGCGCCACCACCATTGTGCGCTATGCGCCCGGCAGCAAGTTTTCGGCCCACACCCATACAGGAGGTGAAGAATTCATCGTTCTGGACGGCGTCTTTCAGGATGAGCATGGCGATTTTCCCGAAGGCACCTATGTGCGCAATCCCCCAACGACTGAGCATACGCCCGGCTCGGAACCCGGCTGCACGATCTTCGTCAAACTCTGGCAGTTCGACATGGATGACCGCAATCAGTTCCGCAAAACCATGGCTGACGAACTGGCCGCACCCGTAAACGGGGTTGCCACTGCGACCCTGCACAAGGATGACCGCGAGGTTGTCACCTACAGCCATGTTGATGCAGGCACCGAGATTACCTCGGATGCGCCAGGTGGTATCGAGCTGTTGATGATTGGCGGATCGCTGACCTCAGGCGGTGACGTTCTGAAAAAGGACGACTGGCTGCGCCTGCCTGAAGGCGAAGCGCTGTCTGCAGTCGCGGGCCCAGACGGGGCGAAGGTCTGGATGAAAACCGGCCACCTGCCCTTTGCTCAACCACCGGCGGTGTGATTCATGAATTCTGACAAACCTCTGGCGATTGTCGCCGGTGCGGGGACTGGCCTTGGCCAGTCCCTTCTCGCGCGGTTTCAGGCAGGTGGCATGACGACCATTGGTCTTGGACGGACGCAGCCGCAGGAAACGATCGCGCCGTTTCATCAGGTCGATCTGTCCGATCCGAGTGCGGTTGCGCCAGTGATTTCTGAATTGATCGCCACGCATGGCCCGCCGAAGATCGTGGTACACAGTACGGCTGAGCTGGTGATCGCGCCATTCCCCGAAACCACATTGGAGGACTACCAGAGAACGTGGACATCAATGGTGCAATCTCTGGTCGTGCTGGGGCAATGTGTTATGCAACCGATGGTGCGCGGCGGTGGTGGCGCGCTCATCGTTTCCGGGGCCACAGCGTCGCTGCGCGGCGGCCCACGGTTTTCCGCATTTGCGTCGGCCAAGTTCGCCTTGCGCGGGCTGACACAATCGCTGGCACGTGAATATCAACCGGCTGGCGTACATGTCTCGCACGTCGTTCTGGACGGGATCATTGATACGCCCCGCTCGCGGGATTTGCACTCGCTGGATCCGTCGAAGATGATGAAACCGGACGAGATTGCCGAGGCCTACTGGCAGTTAGCTCATCAACCGCAGTCCACCTGGACCCATGAGCTGGACCTGCGCCCGGCATCAGAGGGGTTCTGAGCGATGCAGACGCAAACTGTGATCATCGGCGCAGGCCTTTCTGGCCTGTGCCTTGCGCAACAGCTACAGGCACAAAACCATGACTACCTGCTGGTCGAAGCACGGGATCGTCCGGGCGGACGTATCCTGACGGAAAGGCTGGAGGGTGAGTATTTCGACATGGGTCCGGCCTGGTTCTGGCCCGGACAGCCGCGTATTGCAGCGTTGATAAAACGGCTCGGACTGGAGTGGTTCGAGCAATATTCAGCAGGCGCGCTCAGCTTTGAAAACGAGAGCGGCCAGGTCGAGCGTGATCGCGGGTTTGCCTCGATGCGGGGGTCTTACCGCCTGAAAGGTGGTCTGGGCGCCCTCACTGATGCGCTGGCCGCCGAGATACCGCAGAAGCGGCTTATCTTACCCGCGCCTATCGTCGGGTTAGAGAAGTCTGCGTGTGGGATCACCGCGTCCGCTCAAACTGGGCAAGTCATCCCTGCTCAGGAAGTCGTACTGGCCCTCCCTCCTCGCGTGGCGAGCAAGATCGCGTTCTCACCTGCTTTACCAGATGAAGCTTTAGCGGCAATGACCGGGATCGCGACTTGGATGGCAGGGCAGGCCAAAGCCATCGCTGTCTATGATACCCCGTTCTGGCGCACGGCCGGGCTGTCCGGTGACGTGATGAGCCGCAGGGGGCCGATGGTGGAAATACACGACGCATCCCCTGCCGTGGGCGGACCTTACGCGTTGTTCGGCTTTATCGGCTTACCTCCCCGCGCCCGCAGCAATGAAGAACGGCTGCGGCAGGCGCTTATTGAGCAACTGGCCCGGCTGTTTGGTGCTGAAGCCGCAGAGCCAATGACACTCTTTGTCAAAGACTGGACCTTCGATCCGTTCACCTCTATCGAAGAGGATCAACAGCCGCTATATGCTCATCCGCAATACGGGCTACCCCATGCGATGACCCGCCTTTGGGATGGCAGACTGATCTTTGGCGGGACCGAGGTTGCGCCACAGTTCGGGGGTTATATCGAAGGCGCCCTGGAGTCTGCGGACAACGCGCTGGCCCTGATCATGACGGAAAAGGTTTGAGCACGTATGACGAGTGATACCAAGACTGCCCTTCTGGATGTTGCCGAACACGCTGCGCGCGCGCGCGGATTTGACGGGTTCAGCTATGCTGATCTGGCCGAGGCAGTAGGTATTCGCAAGGCGTCGATCCATTACCATTTCCCGACCAAAGCGGCGCTGTCAGCGGCACTCATGGATCGCTATAGTCTGACCTTGGAGGCAGAGTGCGACCGCATCCGGGTAGAACACAAAACCGGGGCCGAGCAGTTGCTGGCCCTGATCGACCTCTACCGGGATGCACTCAATGACGGGAAAACCCTGTGCCTCTGCGTGTCGCTCATCAGCAGCCGTGAAAGCCTGTCGGATGACGTGATCCTAAAGATCCGGAAATTCCGCGCCATGATGGTTGCCCAAATCGAAGAGATCCTGAAGCTTGGCCAAGAAGACAAGTCAATCACCGGCATCACCGATCCGATCTCGGAGGCCCGCGCGATACTGGCCCTTTTGGAAGGCGCACATCTGACTGCACGCGCGGAAGAGAAAGTGAATACCTTCGATGAGGCATTGGGCGTTTTAAAGTCCCGCTGTTGACCTTCGCCCCGACACATCAGATCGTTGCCACAAGCAATTCATTTGATATTCGGAGCTTCCCTTATGCCCAAAGTCATTCTGATCACCGGCACGTCAACCGGCCTTGGTGTTCAAATCGCAGTACAAGCGGCCCAAGCGGGCCATACTGTCTATGCTACGATGCGAAACCTCGCCAAGCGCGGCACCTTGGATGCGGTCGCCTCTGAAGCTGGCGTCAATTTCAACATGCTTGAGCTGGACGTGCAGGACAGCGCGAGCGTAAACGCCGCCGTCGACCAGATCATCGCGAACGAGGGCCGGATCGATACGCTGATCAATAATGCGGGTGCTGGATTTGTCCGCACAACCGAACAAGCCAGCGAAGAAGACGTCGACTGGGTCATGGATGTGAATTTCATGGGCGTCGTGCGCTGCACAAAAGCGGTGATGCCACACATGCGCGCAGCGCGCTCGGGCCATGTCATCACAATCTCATCCGTAGGTGGGCTTGTGGGTCAGCCGTTCAACGAGATCTACTGCGCCGCAAAATTCGCCGTTGAGGGTTACACTGAGGCTCTGGCCAGCTATGTCACGCCCAATTTCGGCATCCATTTCTCGACGGTTGAACCGGGCGGCATTCAATCCGAATTTGCCGCCAGTGTGCTGAAAAATGTCGAGGCCACGGGCGGGATGCTTGAGGATGAGTATCTGCCCATTCTCCAGAAGTACATCGGCGGCGCGCAGGCGCGAATGGATGGCAGCGATATCTATCAAACCTCGGAACAAGTGGCATCCGTTGTCATGGGCGTGGTTGACGCCTCTGATCCGCCGATCCGCATTCGCACCTCAAACTGGGGTGAGGAGTTTACACGCCTGAAAACCGAAGCTGACCCGGACGGCAAAAAGCAACAGGCAGCCGTGATTGAGCAATTCTTAAGCTGAGAGCCTATTGGTGCGATGTTGCTCGGAATGTGGCAGCCTTGCTTCGGTTGCCGCAGGTTTCCATGCTGCACCACCGGCGACGCCCACTTTTTGAGATGTCGCGAAACACCAGAACGCATTGATCATGTGCACATTCCCTTAGGGGTTGTACCGTTAAGTTCGAGCTGTGGCACTTGGCATGAGCTTAGACCCAATAATCCGAGTATTTTGACCAGTAGGACGACCGTCCAGCGTCTTAGCGAGACACGTTATCCATATTGCTGTCGCTCCTCTAGCCGCTGTGCACCTTTTCCGACATGCTTCTGCATCCGCGCCACCGCGATGATCACGTCGCTGGCGCATTCAATTCGATCCTTTCGACGACCTCTTAGCCATTAGCGCCATGTAAAAACCGACTAATCGGGGTGGCGATTAATTCCAATCGGGATGTCCCCGCGATGCGGGCGGAGGATTCGGACGCGGACAGAACGTTCTGGCCCAGTCCCCGCAGCGAATAGGCCGGATCCGTGTACATCGCCCGAATTCGCGCTGTCCCAGTCCCTTTCTTCTGAACTTGCCGAAATTGAGCATTAGGGTCGTGGATAAGTGGTGTCCTCTTGCTCCATCCGCCCGAGGCACGCACCACCCCATCGACTTCGAGAACATAGTAGGTACCGCTCTCTATCATCCATGGTTCGAGCGGGATGATGCGATGATTGAATTCAGCAGGTCGCAGGTCTTCGACTTAAAATTAAGACTCTGTTCTCGCAGCCCGCTTTGCGGTCATTCGCTGCGCATGTAAAAATTGGTGACGTCCAAATCAGCCATGTTTTAAAAGACAAACGCCTCACGGTGCCGCCGTGTTTCCTCAATGCTCAGTTCGTTGAGCGCCGCTTCCGTGCTCGTCATCAAGGCGTCCGGACCGCACATATACACATCTCGCATTCCAATATGCGCAACCGCCCGAAAGTCTTCGCGCTGCATGCGTCGCGGCTTTCGTTCCAGCGGTTGATCGGTGAACGCCTCGCGAAGTTCATTCCATGCGGACTGCCCAGCCAGCTGGTTTCCACCAACGCTTTGGAACGCGACAATTTGCAGTCGCACCTGATCCAATGCAGGGCAATTTCGCGGCAGAAAGTGCTTCAAAACTGCGATATCATCGTCCCGTCCAGAATATAGCAGCGCGATATCGATTGGTTGGTTCGGCCGGTGTACCATTGCCACCTGTTGGATCCCGTCCCACATCGCCATAAACGGAGTGATGCCAACACCCCCAGCGATCCAAAGCATCTTTCCGGGGATGGTCGGATGCCCCCCCTCAGCACCGGCTGAGAAACACGTAAAACCAGCGCCAGTTCCTTTGAACTGAACGGGAAGAGCCTGCGCTATCAATTGGTCTCCGTTGTTGTGCAAAACGTTCGACATCAAGCCGCCCGGTTTGCGTTTGACGGTGACACGCACCTGATTGGTCCGCTCAAAACCGTTTCTCTCTGCGTCAAAATTCGGCGCGCTGGATAGCGTCCACGTGCGGACGTAGTCTTCATTCACGAGCTGCGGGTGCGCGTCGTTCATGTGGGCGTAGCCCGCGTTCACAAGGCCGGAGAAGTCAAAGACACCAAACCCGCCGGGGAGTGGGTTTTGGATCGCTTCAGAAAGCTCGAAATCGAAGGTCGTGATCGTACTGGACAGAGGTTCTGTCGAGACAAGCGTGGCCGTTAGCGCCTCTGCGCTGACATGCGGTTCGATCGCATGGCCATTCCGCTCCAACTCGGTGCGTAAATATTTAATGGGCGGGTTATAGGGCGACAGCTCTTCTCGGGACGTGAGCTTTAGGTTCAGCCCCCCGCGCACAAAGACCGCCCCCGTCACCTTGATGCGCGTCAGCAAACTTGTGCGCGGCATCAACGCATCCGCGTCGTCCTCAAGGAGGTTTTCAGCGTCCCCGGTTATGTAGAGAACCTCGCCCGTTGCAAAGTCAGGAAAGACCAGCCCGACCTGTGGATCGGTCTCGATATTCCCAAGCGATTGATAAAATCGATTGCCGGAATGATCCGGCAAGACCAAATACGTGCCACCATCACGCACCTCGTACAGCCGGACAAACCCTGGCGCGCCGCCGCGGTGATTGACACCCATGTCGGTCTGAGCGCTATCATCGCTCGTGTGCTTGGTCGCCAGAAATACGGTGCTGGCCCGTGCTACGACGGACTTTGCCTCATCAGGCAACGACGAAAACTGCGCATCAAAGTTGTCATGAACAACTTCGGCATTGCGCGGCGTGTGCTCCAATGAGCGGACAGTGATGTATTTCGGACAATTCCCAAGGTGTTGATCTGAGATAAGGTTCAGTCTGATCTTTCCCGCACCTTCGACCGACGCACCTTCGATCGAACCTGCTATCTTGTTCCGCCGGCGGTTTCTGAAATCGACCCCCACCCCCGCGAAGAGCTGCGCTTCGCGGACGGCAGTGTGATCTTGACTGAAAGCGCGCACAAACGGGTCAAAGGGATTTGTTTCTGCCACCACCTGTATCGCGTTCTCGCCCGCGATCTTAATACCAAGCGATGGGTCGCTGCCAGATCGTGTGACCAAAAGGCTCACCCAGGGGCGCCCCTGCCCATCAAGCGTTGCCAGCGGCAAATAGGTCAGTCCAACAAAGAAGTCGGCGTGCTGCTGCGGCATTTCGCTGTCTATGTAGTGCGGGATCGCATCGCTCAGCTCCCGCGGCGTGTGACGCCGCGCTTGCAGCGCCAACTCCCCCTTGTGAGATTTGTGTGTCTTTTCCATTGCGTGACCCTACCACCTGCCCCCAGTCAGAGCCCAAGATCGCTGAGACTGGGGTGGTCGTCCGGACGACGCCCGAGCGGCCAGCGGAACTTGCGGTCCACTTCCTCGATTGGGTGCTCATTGATGCTGGCAAAGCGGCGCTCCATGTAGCCATCCGCGTTGAACTCCCAATTCTCGTTGCCATAGGCACGGAACCAATTCCCGCTGTCGTCGTGATACTCGTAGGCATAGCGTACCGCGATACGGTTGCCGTCATGGGCCCAGAGCTCTTTGACCAGGCGGTAGTCCAGCTCCTTGGCCCATTTACGGGTCAGGAACGATTCAATCTGATCGCGTCCTTCGGGAAACTCCGCCCGGTTGCGCCACTTGCTATCCGGCGTGTAGGCCAGCGCGACCTGCGCCGGGTTGCGGCCATTCCAACCGTCCTCTGCAAGGCGCACTTTTTGGATAGCAGTTTCTTTTGTGAATGGAGGCAAGGGAGGCCGCGGGGCTTCGAGTGTCATGGGTATGTCCTTTCACCCGGCAACCAGGCCAACGGCTGTTGACGGCATGGCCTCGAAACCGGGCAACGCTTCGAACCGGGCAAGCCAGGCGCGAACATGCGGGTACGGCTCGAGCGAAACGTTCCCCTCAGGCGCGTGCGCCGTATACGAATAGCTGGCCACATCTGCGATTGTGGGCCTGTCACCGACAAGCCAATCATGGCGCGCGAGCCGGTGTTCTAGCTTCTGCATCGCTTTTGCAGCTGTCGCGGCGGCAAAATCCGGGTCCAGCGGCGCGCCGAAGACGGTGATCAACCGCGCAGCGCAGGCGCCAAAAGCAATCTCTCCAGCCGCCAGAGTAAGCCAGCGTTGCACATTGGCCTCCCCCACCGCATCGCTTGGCATCCAGTCCGGCGCATAGGTCCGCGCCAGATAGACAAGGATCGCGTTCGAGTCGGACACAACCACTTCACCATCTTCAAGAACTGGCACTTGGCCATTTGGGTTCATCGCCAGAAAGTCAGGCGATTTGTGCTCACCTGCGGCCAAATCAACGGGAACAGCTTCATGCGGAATGCCAGCAAGCTTGGCAAAGACCAAGGCGCGATGCGCATGGCCCGATTTGGCAAAGTGGTGAATGCGAACAGCGTTGGACATGTGTCTCTCCGTTTTGGATTTGGGTGTTGGCCCAGCAATACAACTTGCATAGGCTGGCGATAATCACCTAATTCTGACCAAGTTTCAGCCCTCAGAAGGCGCAATAAGATGGATAAGATCGACCGCATGCGCGCCTTTGCCCTTGTCGCAAAGAACGCGTCCTTCACCACCGCGGCGCAGCGCATGGGGCGGTCCGCGCGCCTGGTCAGCAAATACGTGGCTGATCTGGAAAACGCACTCGGGGTCCAGTTGCTCAATCGCACAACACGCAGCGTCTCTTTGACGGATGCGGGCGCGACATACCTGACGCTGTGCGAACCGCTTTTGGACGGGTTTGACGAACTCGAAGACCGGGTCAGGAACGAGCAAGCTTCGTTGCGCGGTGCGATTCATATCTCCGCGCCCACGGGCTTTGGCGCGGTGCGGTTAGTCCCGTCACTTGCAAAATTCGCAGAGGCACACCCGCATGTGGAGCTTGATCTGAGGTTCTCGGATCGGCGGGCATCGATTGTTGATGAGGGCCTCGACCTTGCTATCCGGATTGGCCCCATGCGGGACAGCTCTTTGAAAATCCGACAACTGGGCCGCATGCCTTTGGTTGTCTGTGCCTCCCGAGCCTATCTGGAGCGCGCAGGACGCCCAAACGACCCGCAGGCGCTGACAACGCATGAGTGCATCCTGGATGGCAATATGGCCGAGCCCACAACGTGGAGATTTGATATCGGTGGCCGGGAAGAAACCGTCCACGTCAACGGGCGCTTCCGGATGGACGCGCCCGCTGCGTCAGCACGCCTCGCAGCTCAAGGCGCAGCCATCGCGCGGTGTCCGGCTTATACCGTCACAGAAGCCCTGACGTCGGGAGAGTTGGTCGAGCTTTTCTCGGAGCACCGAATTTCGCCATATGTCGTCGCTGCGCTGTTCCCACAAAACAGGCGCCTCACAACCCGAGTACGCGCCTTAATTGAACATCTGGCAAACGATCCAGAACTATGCCCTGATGACAAGCGTTAACGGCCCATTTCTGACGTTCATCGACTTTGCTCTCGTCGCGATGCGGTTTCATGTAAGCGGACATCGAACAACAGTATTGGTCATCATTTGTCGATCTTTGGGGCATGAGTTTATTCGCCTGCGAGTCTTGATGTTGAAATTCCTACTGACCTCTTGACTTTTGCAGCTCTGAGCCTGATATTTCTGTCATGACAGAAATTAAAGAACCATCGACATCCAACGCCGCGAACCAATTTATTCTCTACTGGGGCGACATGGGCAACCAATGGGGTGTAAACCGCTCTGTGGCGCAAATACACGCGCTTCTCTATCTCAGCTCGCAACCACTTAATGCTGAACAGATTGCCGAGGCTCTGGGAATTGCGCGGTCCAATGTGTCCAACTCGCTCAAGGAACTGGTAAGCTGGCGACTGATCCGCCGCATTCCCATTCCGGGAGATCGGCGCGAGCACTATGAGGCCGAGGTAGATGTCTGGGAAATGGGGATCCGGATCGCTCAAGGGCGCAAAGAGAGGGAAATTGATCCTGCAACACGCGCCTTGCGCGCCTGCGTGTCCCAGGCTGAAATCGAAAGCGGTCTGGACCCTATTGCACTGCAGCGGATGCAGGAGATGCAGGAGTTCCTGGCAACAGCCGACACTTGGTTTCGCGACATGCTTACGGTGCCGCGTCCGAAGTTGGTGAGGTTGATGAAAATGGGAGCCAAGATCGTTTCCCTACTCAACTTCACCGGAGGCAAAAAGAGCAGTTAAAAATTTTTGAACCATTATTTCTCTTATGACGGAAACAGCAGAATGCTCATAAAAAGGGAAAACCCCGCCCTCCCCGGCCAAAAGTTGGCTGAAACACAATTCGATGTGGCACGCGACAGGGATGATCGATTCAAACACCTCCTTGGAGCCAGGGCATGGGCCGTACTACCCAAGGCAATCCAACGCCGATTCAGCAAACAACTTCTGGGAGATGCCAGCCTTGCCTATCAAGGCCGCGTAACCCAAATGCGCATGAACCCCGTTGGGCGCGCACTGGCCTGTGCACTCCGCATCATAGGGGCACCACTGCCGTTTGATGGCAGTTCCGTCGGTCGATCGGCGGTGGTCACCGTCACCGAGGATGCGGCAACCGGCGGGCAGTATTGGATCCGACAATATGGCCGGGCCGCTGGCTTTCCACAGATGGTTGGCAGCTCCAAACGCTTTGCCGGACCGACCGGATTGGAAGAGTATGTTGGCTTTGGGATCGGTATCTCGCTGAGGTTGAAAGGCACGAAGAACGGTCTGTATTTTATCAGCGACCGCTACTTCCTGAAATTGGGGCGACTGCGGCTGCCCTTTCCTCGGTGGGCCGGCCCCGGAAGTCTGGTTGTTGGCCATGAAGAACTCGGCGACGGACATTTTCGTTTTACCTTGGAACTGGCACATCCTCTTTTTGGTCAGTTGATCTGGCAGGACGCGACCTTCCGCGATGCGGAAATTGTCGAGGGTATCCCGTCATGAAGGTCGTAATAATAGGCGGATACGGTGTATTTGGATCCCTGACCGCACGATTGCTGGCCCGTGACGGGCACCAGCTTTGGCTGGCCGGGCGCCATCCCGAAAAGGGTTGCGCTCTGGCTCACGAACTCAACGCAAACACCTTGAAACTGGACACTAGCGCAGCACCAGAAGCCCTATTCGAAGCAGAGCCGGACATGGTTATCGATGCAGCTGGACCATTCCAAAACTATGGCCACGATCCCTACGCAATCCCGAGACTCTGCATCGTCCATCGCTGCCACTATCTCGACCTGTCAGACAGCGCCAAATTCACAAAAGGAATCGCAGCTTTGAACGCTGATGCGATAGCCGCAGGCGTCTTTGTGCTGTCTGGGGCATCCAGTGTACCGGGCCTGTCCTCATGCATCGTCAAAGACCTGATCGACGGTCTGGATGAGGTCGACCTGATCGACATTGCAATCCTGCCAGGCAATCGGGCACCGCGCGGTTTGTCGGTTATCAAAAGTATCGTAAGCGGGGTTGGTCGCCCCTATCAAATATGGCGCGAAGGTGCTTGGCAGACGGCGATTGGATGGACGGATCGCAAGCTTTATCAACTGGAACCAGGTTTGTGGCGTGCCGGATACTGCATTGAAGTTCCCGACATCGCGCTTCTTCCCGCACTAGCCGGGGCCAAAAACGTCGTTTTCCGCGCAGGTCTTGAACTTCCGCTGATGAATGGGGCGCTAAATCTGCTGGCGCGGTTAAGGCAGTACCGGCGTTTCGAGCTACCGGGCCCGGCCTATTCCGCGCTCCACCTGCTCTCTAAGGCGCTCTATTCCTTCGGGAGCGATCGTGGAGGCATGGACGTGAGTGTTTCCGGCAAGCTCGATGGGCATCTCATTACCCGCACATGGAAGTTGATCGCGGAACAAGGGGACGGGCCGTTTGTGCCTGGCGTTATGTGTCGCGCAATCTTGCGGGAGCGCGCCAACATCAACGCCGGTGCGCGCCCTTGCCTGGCAGAGCTGCCAAGGCCGATAGTTGAACGCGCGATGGGAGATTTGCAGGTTCGCACCGGGTTGGTTGAATTGCCTGATCACACGGCTGTGTTCCGCGACGCGCGGACAAAGCGGGCAGAGACTTCGAACAGCCAGACAGATAGAGCCCAATCCCTTCAGCACCATGATTCCGCTTAGATGCGAAGTGTGACCTGTGCCTTGCAAACGGCCCATAGCGGACATTTTCTGCAGCGGATCATCTTGCGGATCTGCAGCTTGCTGCCATTTTCCCTGCGCGCTCAAACCGCACTCATCCAAAACGTGTCACATAATAGTCGCGATGATCTTTTTTTGACGCTTCTTTCCGGTATGCCGTAGAACCGCCAATTTGCGTGGCTTCATGTAAAGCTTCACAACTTTCACGTTCAGCTCATGCTCAGTATTTTCTTCAAAGCGGTTTTACAGAGGTATATGGATATTTCGTTTTCCGTGTCCCCGACACAAGCTGTGCGTGTTGTCGAAGCGCCGGGATTGTGGATGGCGCCGGGAGACTTGGATGAGCTCACAAACCAATTGCACAAAGTGGCAGCAACAACTTTGCCTGCAGGTGATCTGGATTACGGGGTGCTCGGCGGAGATGAGTCCCGGCTGAACAGTTCAATCATAACGCTGGTTACCGAAAAGGCAGACGGCACGCCAGTGGCCTTTAATGCGCTAGCTAGGATGGAGGTAGATCTAGGGCATCGATGTGAGAACGTTTTGCATCTTGGCCTTGTGATGGTTGACCCGAACCAACGCAGTCAGGGGCTTAGCTGGGTGCTTTATGGTCTGACTTGCATTCTGGTGCTCTTCCGCAACGGCATGCGCCCGGTTTGGATTTCGAATGTGACTCAAGTACCTGCGGTTGTGGGGATCGTGTCTTCAGGGTTCTCTCGGGTCTTTCCAAGGCCAGATGCCGCGCTGCGCGATGATAGAAGCCTGGCTCATCTGCTGCTGGCGCGCCGCATTATGAAGGATCATCGCCATGTTTTCGGCGTCGGCGAGGATGCCGGTTTTGACGAAGACCGGTTTGTTGTCACCAATGCCTATACGGGCGGGTCGGATCACTTAAAAAAGACCTATGAAGATGCACCCAAGCACCGGGATACCGCTGTGAATGAGTTTTGCCAGGTAGAGCTCGATTATGAGCGCGGTGACGATGTGCTGCAGCTTGGTCAGATAGACCTGCCAACGGCGCTCTCCTACCTTGCACGGGAAGTGCCACCACGATCCTTTGGGGCTGTCGCCGTGGCCGTGTTTGCCGCGCTTCTGAACCGCTTGGCCCTGCCGATTTGGTATTGGTTTGACTGCAACCATGAATTTGGGATTTTGCGCGCACGGGGCGACAAGACATGACGGCATTCACGTATGAGGAATTCACCACGCGCAATCTGGGTTTTGTGAGCGCCGCCGAGCAAGCGAAACTGAAAGGCGGATGCGTCTTCATCTGCGGCGCGGGCGGCATGGGCGGCAGTGTCATCATGAATTTGATTCGGGTCGGTGTTGGCAAGCTGATCCTTGCCGATCTCGATGAGTTCGAAGTTTCGAATTTAAACCGTCAGCTCTTCGCCACGCTCGATACCGTGGATCATCACAAGGCTCACGCCACGAGCTATCAATGCCTACAGATCAACCCTGAGGCAGAAATTGAGGTGCTGGGAGCGGATTGGCCGGACCATGCCGAACGACTGGTCAGCGCATGCGATGTGGTCATCAACGGCACCGACGATCTTAGGGCAAGCCTGCTGCTCTATCGCACGGCGCGCAAGCTGGAGCGTTGCGTGATTGATGCCTACGCCTCGCCTTTGCCGTCGGTCTATGTCACCGCGCCCAGAGATCCCATGCCCGAAGAATGGCTGGGATATCCGACAATTGGAACCGCATGGGACGCCATCACGCAGGATATGCGTGATGGTGCCATGATGGCGGAGGCAACTCATGTCATGCTGCACTCCAGCTCCCGCCACTACATTGAAATGAAGCTTGCCGGAGAAATGGTCGCGGGTAAGCGCAGCCGGATGTCTTTTGCGCCAATGGTGATCATGGCCGGGACACTTATGGCCGGAGAGGCGATTAACATTCTTCTGGATCGCCCGTCATGCACGGATCACCGCGGTTGGTTCTTCAATGCTCATGCGGGGCGGGTTGAGCGGCCCAAACCAAGCTGGCTGGCCGCCTGTCTGCGTCCTCTGGTGCGCCGCGAGATCAACAAGCTGTTGGGCGCGTAGCAATGGGCGATCATGCGTTTCTGGCAGATACCTCCATCTCGATCTTTGGTGCGCTTGGTGCTGCCATCGTTCTGTGCAATCTAAAGCACATCACTCCAACAGATACGGTGGCCCGCCCTGTGCGCTTTTGCCTATGGGTCCTGATCATCCTCTTGGTGGCCCGGGTCGGGCATTGGGGAGAGCTGGGTTGGCTGTTTTCAATGCTGACACAGGCCGCAGCGGCGTTCATCCCGCTGTCCGGATTGCTGATTGCAGAGGTCTTGTTGCGCCGACACGCGCCGCCCATACTCAAGTGGTTTTGCGCGCTTGGGGCGGTGGTGTTTGTGATCTTCGCAGTTCTGAGCTCGGGTCAGTTTGACTATTGGCATATGCGAGGATTGCTGACGTTTCAGGTGATCTGTTTGACCGGCATCGCCGTTCTCATTGTGTCCCGCGACCGGGCTAGCCTAGCTTTGGCCGAAAATCAGGCGATCGGTCGCATCTCTTTGGCGTTCGTGTTCATCTTGCCCTTCTTGGTCACGGATTTCCTGCGAACGCCCAATGTGGATATTCCCGTGCGTCTGGGCGGCGTCGCCGTTCTGGCGCTCTGCTGGCTGTTGATCAACTTTCAGCGTTCGGGCCTCAGCAGGGCCGACATCATGCGTGGCTTCAGTGCTGTATTTGGCTTCAGCGTGGTGCTGGTTGTCCTGATGGCACTGGCCGTACCACTGGAGTGGCGCTCCGGCGCACAGATCACCGCCGTTCTGCTCGCGGCGTTTATGCTCTTGGCGACGTGGCAGGCCTCAGTTGCCTTGCATATCGAGGATGCTCCGATGGTGGCCCTTCGTGCCATATCAGAGGCCACGGGCTCAGGCCCCGAAGCAGGGTTGATCCTGCTGCGCCGTGCCTCAGGATCTCCGGACGCCATGGTGATCGGGGAGGCAGAACTGGGTGATTTCGATGACGCCGTTCTTGCACAAGCCTTTGAACACAGCGACATTCGCCATATCGGTGAAAGCGCCGTTTCGGAAGATGTCTCCTGGCTGCTTGCCGCCTACGGCGCGACCCATGCGGTGCGTTTGACAGACGCGCCGTTTTCTTTGGTTTTGCTCAACAACCCGGCGCTCGCCATGTCCGACGGCGACGACATGGGCCTCGCAGCCGTGGTGCGCATGGCCCGGATAATCAGCAAGGAAACTGCTGCGTGATGCAACTGGTGGAACGTGACTTCAGTGCCTTCTTTGATGCCCCGTTTCATGCCTATGGGTCAGAAAGCGCCTATGTCTCTCCGATGAAAAGCGATCTGGCGCGGTTTTTGTCGCGTCATAACCCGCTCTTTGGCTCTGATGACGATTTCACCTATTTCGCGGTGGTTCAAAATGGTCAGGCCATCGGGCGCGTCACCGCTCATATACACCGCGCCTCAAACGTTCATTTTGGCGAAGGTCGCGCCTATTTCGGCTACTTTGATTGCGCCGACAACTCAGAAGCAGCCGCGCATTTGCTTGGCGCGGCGGAAGATTGGGCGCGCGTCAGAGGGCTGCGCAGCCTGACAGGCAATTTCAATCTGACGGCGATGCAGCAAGCGGGCATCGTGACGGATGGCTTCGAAAAGGCGCCGTTCACAGATCAGGTCTGGAACCCTCCTCACGTGCCCAAACTGCTCGAAAACCTAGGGTATACTCGTCAGTTTCCCATGACGACTTTTGTGCGAGACCTTGGACAACACGACCTTGGCGAGGTCTTGCCCGACGTGGCGCGAGATGCGCTGTTGAAAGAAGGGTTTTACTTCGCGCCGATCACCCGACGCACCATCAATCAAAGGCTGGAAGACGCCCGCACGATCCTGAACACCAGTTTCAAAGACAACCCGATGTTCGTGCCCGTCAGCAACGAAGAGTTCATGTTTCAGGCCAAGGATATGAAATGGATCATGGACCCGCGTATCTCAAAGGTCGTGCACTATCAGGGCAAACCCGCAGGGGCGGTCATTGCGATACCTGACCTCAATCCACTGCTGAAATCTGTGGGTTCGCGATTTGGGCTCTCACTGCCCTTTCACTACCTGTGCCACCGCGCCCGGAACGATCGGGCAGTGGTGATTTTCCAGGGTGTGATGCCGGAGTTTCAACGCAAATCCGTAAACCCTTTGATGCTCTGTGAGATGACCCGGTCCCTCGTTCAAGCAGGCTACCAGACCGTGGGCGGCACGTGGATTGCCGATGAAAACACAGCCAGCCTTCGCCAGGCGGAAAAGAGCCGGGCCACGGCGCTGCACCGGTTGCATCTCTTCTCCAAGGACCTGATCTGATGGAGCGCGCTGTTTTCGAAGCGATTGTGGCGGAGGCCATGCTCGCCCCGTCCGCCCACAACACCCAGCCCGTACGCTGGCGGCAAGACAGCGAATGCATCAACCTGCTGGCGGATTTGACCCGGCGACTGCCCGTGGGCGACCCGGACGACCGCGATTTCAAGGTCGGATGCGGCATGGCGGTGGAAGGCACAGTGCTGGCGCTGGCCAAGCGGGGTATGGGCGCTCGGGTGACGTGGTTGGACGATGAAGTCCCGACGTTACGTCCCTTTGCCCGTATTGTTCCACAAGGCACACCCCATGCGAGCGACGTAGACTTGGCCGCGCATGTGCAAAAGAGGACCACGCATCGCGCAGGGTTTTTGCCCATGCAGGACACGCGCTTGGCCGCTTTGTCGTCATCACATGTGACACTGGTGACCGACCCCGCTGACATCGCGTCGCTTGCCAAAGAGATTGACCGTGCTTCTGCCGCGCTGCTGCGTGATCCAGCGCTACGGCGAGAGCTGTTGGATTGGATGCGTCTTTCGCCCGGGCAGCTAGGGTACGAGAGCGATGGGTTGAACCGCGAAACGTTATATATGAATAGCTTAACCGCGCGCATCGCTAGCCCGGTTCTTGGCACATTTCTTTATGATATCCTGTCACGCTTTGGCCTCGGCCCAGCCCTGTCTGGTGAGCGCGCACGAACAAACTCTGCCAGTGCTATCGTGCTTTTTCATTGGCCCGTCGAAGGCTCTCTGTTTGAGGCCGGTCGTGCCTTTTATCGGACGTGGCTTCAGGCGTCCGCGTTGGGCTTCGCGGGCTGGCCCGCAGCCGCGCTGGCAGATCATGAAGACACGACGGCCCGCGTCTCGGCTCGTTTCGGTGTACCACCCTCAGATAAGCTGATTAATACGTTGCGGCTGGGCAGGGCCAAAGGTGCCACACCCAGTCGCACGCGCCTTGCAGTATCAGATGTTATCATTTGACGACATAGGTTTGGCGAATGACATCTGAGTATACATCACCAACGCCAGCCGTCTGGCCCAACGCCGTGATTGCCGCTTGATCTTTGCGCTCTGCTATCGTCAGGTCACCTTGAAATCCCCCCAATTCATCAATGTAGCTGGGCAAATGACCAGACGCCATCAGACGCCAATCAAGCCCAACCTCGGGGTGCAAAGCTCTGGCGAGCGGATAAAGCGTGGTGGTACAGTTATGTGTGATCGTATTGTAAAACGCTGGCTGTTCTTCGAGCGTGTTGGCCAGCTCAACATAGGACAGGAACAGAGTGCGACGCTGTTGGTCATTCAGGGCCAAGGGATATAGGCGCACATCTTCTTTGCGGTGGCTGGTGCGGAGTTTAAGGATGTCATCTTCGGTCGCTGCAATCAGAACAAGCTCGAACTGACGAAAGAAGCCGCCCACCACGTTGAAGCTCTCATGGGCCTCTTTGCGAGTTTCCACGGAAAACGCCACGCGCTGCCCATCTTTAAAGCCGAAGGTCACGATCACATGGGCAATGTCTTCGCTGTCCCAAACCGAGGTGACAAGAGCGACGCTATCCAGTTTCTCTAGGTCATAGCTGCGCGCCTCCCAGGATATGTTGGCGGTGTCTTTTGTGATCCAATCAAAGTTGCGTACCTTGTCCATTTGTACGGTGTCGCCTTCGACCCGGGCCTTTACGCCGTGGGCCACATCAAAGGCCCAACTGCGATCCTCTTGGGGCGTAAGGGTTTGGTACCAGCCGACTCCGAACCCGAAGACCACCAAAAGCGCGGCCCATCCCCAGCGTTTGGACATCAAAAACGCAGCACTGACGGCGATGACGCCCAGACTCAGAGCCCAGTAGGCCGCGATCAGCACAAAGCCCGTGAGGTGAAAGGACAGCGCGGTGGCAATCAAGGCTGTGGTGGTGGCAAGGGCGGCCAGCAACACAACGGCGTTCAACACCCAACCCAGCGTGATCTTTGGAAATGAAATCGACATTGTCATAATCCTTGTCATCTCTCGCAACTCAACCGGGCGCCTCGTGGAAGCGCCCGGAGATGTAAGGCTCTTAGCTGTGCGTGCCCGATGTTTCAGCCAACAAACGCTCGGTTTGGGCGTCCTCAATCTTGTTGTGCAGCCTCTCAGATTCTTCGTTGTCGCGGAGCGCCTTAGTAATCGCGGCGGTGCTGCTGACCAGCATGATGGCCGACATTGCATAGAAGCCTTTGGCGGCAAAGCTTGCCTCGAGGAAGAATATCCCGCCTGCCATCATTGACCCGGCCACGACAAACTGCAGGTAAGTGAACATGTTCCAGGTCTGAGACGGTTTGTTGATATATGCGTTGGACATTGGGTTTTCCTTTCAGATGTCAGTGTGTGTTTTGATTTGGTTAAGGGTTAGGATTTCGGTGTTGGTTTCTTGGCTTTGAGTCTGGCGAGCACATCGTCGGCAGTGCTTACTTTTGGCGCGCCATAGCCAGCATCGGCCAAGCGGTCACCCATGGTGTCGGCGCTTTGCGTGGCGGACAGCTCAGCCATAGCAGCCATTGTGGCGTCGGAATGGGCCTGACGTTCCTGCAACCGTTTCAAAGTAGCGGCGGCCTCTTCAAGATTGCTCGACTGAAGCGTCGTGATCTGACCATGAGCGCGGTGGGCCTTGTCATTAGCCTCTGCGATGCGCTGACCGCGCTTGAGCTGGGCCAGAACACTCTGCGATTTGCCGAGATGATCGCGCAGGCGGGCAATCTCAGCGGTGTAGTTGGCAATCGTCTGGGCCGTTGCGTCCCGCTCTGCCTCAAGATGGGCGATGGTGGCGGCCGCCTCGCGGACCAGATCCTCATCACCGTTCTCAAGCGCTTCACACGCCCGCGTTTCTAGATCAGCGATCTTTTCGTTGAGCTGCGCAAGCGCCACATTTTCGCGCTCTGAATAGGCCATCACCGTAGCCAGTGCCTTGCGGGATTGCTCTACGCAGCGGGCTGCATCACGTATCTGCTGACGCAGCAAAGTCAGAGCATTTACATCTAAGAAAGCCTCGGCGCTGTCGACGGACCGACCGCGAACCAGAGTGAAAATTTGTTTGAACATCAGAACCTCTTTTGCTAGTTTGAACATCGTTCACAAAACAAACTTATGACAAACATGAACATCGTTCAAGCAAAAAATGAACAAGGTTCAAGAAACGGAGCGTAGAAGCTTGGGAAACAATCGAGAAACCAAACGCGAGGCTTTGCGCACTCGCTTGATCGAGGCAGCGGAAGAAGAAATATCTTCTCTGGGTTTGGCCGGACTAAAAGCGCGCAGCATAACACAAAAGGCAGGCTGTGCTCTTGGGGCGCTTTACAATGTCGTTTCCGATCTCGATGAGTTGATCATTTTGGTCAACTCCAGAACGATTAAACGCCTAGGTGAAGAGCTGGGCCGCGCCTCAGATCGTGCAAGCACGCCGGAAGAGACGTTGCAGGCGTTGGCAGCCGCATATGTCGATTTTGCGCTCTCAGAAGAAAAGCTGTGGTTTGCCGCATTCAACCACAGTCTGCCCGACGGGGAAGATCTGCCGGACTGGCACCAGACCGACTATTTGGATTTGATTGCTTTCTTGGCCGCACCGCTTGGGCAAATGCTACCTGACTTATCGCCTGAAGCGCGCACTCTGCGTGCGCTCACATTGTTTGCGTCAGTGCATGGAGTGGTGCAACTGTCGCTAAATGGCCAATTTGCCGGCGCACCCAGAGATGCGCTGCCGAGCGAGGTGCGGGAATTGGTCGGGGCAATATCGAGAGGACTAACAGAACAATGAAGACGCTTTCGCGAGATCTATGCATGGGATGACTCGAAAACCTGACTTGGAAGCTATAGCCCTCGCCTGATCTCTTGGTCTGTTATGTCGCAAATACTAGCCTAAATATAGACGAAATGAGGCAGTGTAACCAATTAGGTTGCTTCCAAGCTCTCTTGCATTGCGCATGCAGGGTGAGGCGGGCGGCAAGCGGACTTTGGCCCATGAAGAACGAACGGTGGCTACATCCCGACTGGTTCCCTGCCCAGCCCATCTGTGCTGCGGGCGGCATCAATGACCAGTTTCGTCGCCGCACAACAGCGCCCATAGCCATACGCTTGCAGAGATTTTCATGCTGCGAGCGCGCGAAGCAAAAAAAGCGATGACTGCCTTGGCCTCGATGCAGACATCGGAGTCAGCGCAGAAATCCTTTGATATGGTACCTTGTCAACGTCGGGTTGTCGCTTTGGGAGGGAATGGCGGATCGGAGGATCAGTCATGGAAACACCAAACTTACCGGCCATTCGCGCGCTTCGCCCAGCTTGGAACAAAGGACGTATCGTTGGCCAGAAACGACCGCTCAAGCCAAAGCACGTCTGGGCAATCCGAGTTCGACTTGAACTGGCCGAGAACCATCGCGACCTCGCGCTGTTCAATATGGCAATCGACAGCAAACTTCGTGGCTGTGACCTTGTAAGGATGAAAGTCGTCGACGCAATGGCATCGGGACAGATCAAAGAGCGCGCATCCGTCCTGCAAAGCAAAACTCAGAAACCAGTCCGCTTCGAGATTTCCGAGGGCACGCGTGCTTCAGTCGAAAAGTGGATGGAGGACGAACTCATGGTAGGCTCGGAGTATCTTTGGCCTGGCCGCTTCCATGAGCGCCTGCACATTTCAACACGCCAGTACGCGCGGATCGTCCGTGAGTGGGTCACATCCATTGGCCTTGAGGCAAGCGCATACGGAACGCATTCGATGCGGCGTACCAAAGTAACCCAGATCTACAAGAAGACTGGCAACCTGCGCGCCGTGCAGTTGCTTCTTGGGCATACGAAGATGGACAGCACAGTTAGATACTTGGGCGTCGAACTTGAAGACGCTCTAGCTATCGCCGAAGCCATTGAAATCTAGTGCAATGGGTCGCTTTCACTGGCGCCCCTAAGCGGACATTGCCGTTGTTATCAAGCGCTGCAGTGCGGCTTCTTGGAAGCGGATTTTAATCAACCGCGAAGCATTTTTGGCAGCCCTTATGACTGCCGTGCTGAACTAAGCGTCATTTCTTGGAGGCTATCCTGATGACTGCTTCAGAACGTCCTGATTTGCCTATTGGACATTTTTTGGGCAGCTTCACGACTACCGCAGCCGACCTACAGCTGACTTTGGTCGATCAAACAATGTACGACGAAGAGGGCGGAGCACTGGACGGACTGAATGGTCAACTCGCCCCAGATAGAAGTCCTAGTGTTTACGACCAGTGTAACGCAAATATCGTCCGGTGTCGGCATCAAAGCGCAGCTCGTACCAGTCCCATTTTTGCGATTCCTTGCGCGGCTTTTCCAGTTTTTGCGCAATAACGACCTTGTCGCCCAACGCGCGCACTGTGATCATACCGTAGACGGCTACGTTGCGGTCCTTGCGGGCTTCGATTGCTTTGATCGCAGCCCTTCTTTCGGCGGTATCGGTGATGGCATCAACGGCACCAATTTCTTCCAATAGTGCCACAAAGTCAGGCACTGGCGTCGAAAATTCCTTGGTGCTGCGTGCTAATTCGGTCGAGAATATTAAAGGGCGGTTTCCATGGCTGTGCTTGCCATAAGCACCAAGCGCATCGGGGCGCGGATGGCTGTGGGATTCGTTGTCGCCACTGGACAGAACGGTTGCAACAGCATCGGTGGCCCGAATGAAATCGTCCAGAATGTGCTGGCTGCCGTGATGACACGCCTTGGCAATGTCCGCGCCAAACACTTCGTTTCCTCGCGTGGCGAGCCTGGCACGCTGGGCCTCCAACGCGTATAACTCTTGTTGCTGAGCGCTTGTAAGTGGCTGGCGTTTGGCCATCAATTTTCCGATCGCCTTGTGTACCTCATCTGGCGTTTTTTCGGTCCCGGCGTAGGCCTTTAGCAGAAAATTCTGCGATGGTTCGTTTAGATCACCGCCAAGTAACAAACGCAGATTTCCATAACAGCCTTTCAGAATCACGCTATGTCCGTTTTTCGTCTCGCTTTCGCTGCCAAGTCGGCGCAATGCTTTGCGATCAGCTCCATTGAATGTGACTTGCTCACGGATAGGCCCCAGCACCTGCAGCGAGAACGCTTTGTCGTCTTCAAAATCGGGCACAAAGACATCTTGATCCAAGGTCGCCATATCAACGCCGAGCGACCGCACCGTGCAATTAGGCGAAGATGCAAACAAAGCCTGCACTGTCGTCAAGAGGTCCTTGGCCGTTCTCGGGTGCCGATCCGAAATTGCCTCTAGTTCAGCGGTCGTGGCGACATAGTCGAACAAATACTTCTCGCCCGATGCTTCAAACTGACCGCCAAGATCCCACGGGTAGTCAACGCCATCGTGTTCCTCTTCGTCAGGGCGTTCAATAATGCCATTGTGAAAGACATCGCCAAATTGCAGTTTGGGGTTTCGAAAGACATATTTCAGTCCAAGGTAGTGATCATTGTCGGGGTGCGAAATCAAAACATAGTCAATTTTCCAGGGCCGCTTCTCAGCCGTGTTCGGATCAAAACCCTCAGTATCTGGTACGTTGCGCCCCCTGAGGTTATAACGCCAGCTCAAGAAGCGGTTCATGTTATCCGACACTCCAGCATCGATCAGAAAAACCTTGTCGTCAGGTGTCACGATATGACAGCCGTCGCCTTGACCGACGTCGACAAAATTCACCTCTAGCCCGCGCACGGCGTCAAATTCGTCAAGCTGCAACCATCCTGTGTCGCCGCGACACTTCACCTTTGCGTATGTCTTGCCTTCATGAACGTTGCCTTCGCCTTGATATTGAAGCCAGTCACCAAGTAGCAAATGGTTGATTCCGGTTTTACCGTCATTGGTTTCTTTAAGGACAACGGTTGGCTTACAGACGAAATACGTGCCTTCGTCTTGAAGGTCGGCAAGTTCCAACGGCATTGTAGCATCCTTCAGTCTCGGACATGAACGGCGTTACGATACATCTTTTTGACAGATCGCAAAAAAGCCTGTTTGTCGAAAAAGTAATAGCGGCTTCGGGAGCCAATTGAGTCGTAACGGTCTTATCGATTACAGGACGACAGCTAGCACCAAAGATTGGGGGTTTTGCTGACCACGGGGCGGGCACAATCCTTTATCAATGATGCCATGCTACACCAGTTTTTTTCGACCCAAAGCTGCCCTTCATCGAACTAGTTGTTTAGTCCCGCCATCTGGTGGATCGGATTTAGGATCAAACGTGTGGTTCTGATGTCCAGATTTTGCATATATCTTCGTAAGAAGTGAGACCGCTGAGCGTCTTCAATCGACGCACGAAGTTGTAGGCATCCATAAAATCGGCTAGATGCCTGCGAAGCTGATCGTGGCTGTCGTAGTGGTACCGCTTTATCGTGGGGTCCTTGATCGTGCGGTTCATCCGTTCAACCTGGTCGTTGGTCCAAGGATGATTGGGCTTGGCTTTCGGGCGCTATGCAGCTTGCTGCGTGGGGTGTGGAAACACGATGAGGCCCCGGGGCCGAAATGGCACGATCGGGGCATACTCCTCGAACGCACCAAAGGCAAAAGCCCGTGATCGAAAGGGCGCGAAGCGCCTATCTTTCCGCGCCAACTCCCGGTGTCCAGCTTATCCAGAATCGCATGGGCGGCGTCCCACGGCTCTTCCTGCACCGGGCGCTTTTCACCCAGATTGAAGAACTTGTGAAACGGCCGCGCGATCAACCTGCCATCGAGGTCAAATTTCAACCCCCGGCATTCTCGTGCCACTGCGCTGTCGAACGTGTTGTCCAGCGTGTAGACGTAGTTGATCACCGAGTATCCATCGTAGTCGAAATGAAAAATCCCGGTGTCGGGGACAATGTGCGGGAGGACGTCCTCCAGCGTTTCGATGATACGGTCCACGTCTATGCTCCAGAAAAATAAAAAGCCGCCTCGGGAAGAGACGGCCTGGTTCGAAAAATAAAGTTGGGGTTAGATCACTCGGGTCTTAATCCACCTGTCGAAGAGAAGCCGCCACAAAGCACTGCGTCGCGATTATCCGCGCACAGTTCTTGTGGTATGTATGATGATTCAAAGGTCACTCGGCTTCTCCTGATCTCGCGTCTACCGCTTAGGTAGTGAGTTGGTCAAGAAACTCGTGGCACTATGGTCGCCCAAATTGCACAGCCCATTTTACGTGCGGCATTGATTTATCATGATCGTCATTTTCATCTGCCTAAGCTTAGCCCGTTGTGCCTTACGGACACCACGCGCTAAGAATTACCCACAGATATTACCCGATATATAAAGCTCAAATGAAGAGATGATCGTCATCGCATCGTGCTCGCACGCCAGAGCGCGGATCTACAATTTCAGCAAAGTGATTCGACATACTACCAACACTCCTTCAATCAGCTCTCGAACTGCTTCATTAAATAGCTCAGACAAATTGTTTTCATGTGCGGAAATGTGACCGCAATCTGACCGCTCGGCGCTCCTTTCCATGCGACCTGCCACATTGCTGCCACTGCGCGGTCGCACGTCACAAAATTGATAATGGCCTCGCTCATTTCCCTCTTAACGTGTGCCGTAACCTTTGCTAGCGAGAAGCTAATAAAACAAACAAAAGGTTACGGAATGCGTATTTTGAGGACCGCTTTTGGCGGAGCAGTTTCTGCATCTATCGCTTGTGGTGCATTTGCGGGTGTTCCTGCGGGCATAGCCGCCCTGGAAGCTGGCAATGTTCCGGCCGCAGTCGAAGAGTTCCAAGCTGGATTTGATGACGGTGACGCGGATGGTGCGTTCTTCATCGGGCGCCTGTTTGAGATGGGGTTGGGAACCGAGCGCGACATGCGCCGGGCTGTCGAGCTGTATAGTGCGGCAGCCGATCAGGGGAGTGCGCTAGCGCAGAACCGGCTCGGTTTGATGTACCTGAACGGTGAACTTGTCTTGCAGGACTACAAGCGTGCAGCGGAGTTAATTTGTGCGGCTGCGGAGTCCGACGATGCCAACAGCGCGTTCAATTGCGGATTACTATTCGCGGATGGGCAAGGTGTCGACCAGGACGCAGGCAAGGCGGTGAGCTACTGGCGGCAAGCTGCAGAGCAGAACCACGTAGCAGCCATCAACTATCTGGGTCAGGCCTACCGCGATGGCACGGGTGTAACGCAGAGCTACGAGACCGCTTTTGAGAATTTCTCGCGCACCGGAGGAGCTGGCAACCCTTTAGGGCTCTTTGAGTTGGCCAAAGCCTATCAATTGGGGAACGGTGTGGATCAGGATCGCATCAAAGCGCACGGCTATGCCAATCTCGCGTCCGCGCGGGGCATGGAAGAGGCCCGCGCTCTGCGAGATACACTGAACGCACAGCTGGATCGTGATGATCTGGAAGCAGCACAGAGCTTTGCCCGCGACTGGGAGGCAACGCCGCTGGATCAGGCTGCGCAGTAGCGCACTTTCAGGATTTCGAGTTCTCACCGGTTCAGATTGGTTCGTCTGTTATGAAAAATCCTCTTTTTCTCACGGTTGCTGTTTTTTGCGTCCTGAGCGGGTGTTCAGGTACGTCGCCTGAGCGCCTGAAAGAAATCTATGGCGTCTCTCCGTCGAGCGACGGCGGCTATACGGCCTCCATAGAAGTGCGCGCAAACCATGCCGATCAGCAGGATAAGTTCAGCCAGAACGCATTCAACGAGATTTGTGCGGGGCCCGCGACCATCTCGTCCCGAACCGTTTCGGCGCCATTCGACAAACAAACCACATACACACAAAAAACATGGAACCCAGCCAGCGGCCAATTGGTTCAAACGGCAAGTTTTCCGGTGAACACGCCGCACGTTCGCATGACCTACAGGTTCAAATGCGCATGATGAACAATGCGTTCCTTCGGTCGACCATCTGTATTGGCCTCGCCCTCTTCCAGTCCGCGGCTTTGGCGCAAGAGGCGGAACCTCAGTCCATGGAAGAGGTATTCTCGGACTGGCGGGTATTGTGTCAACCGGTGGAGCAGAATGCCGTCTGTCAGATGATGCAGAGCGTCGCCGCCGAAGAGAGTGGCCCACCCGTCTTTATGCTGAGCGTGTCTGACGATGAAGACACGGGTCAAAGCTATGCAGTCATGACGGTTCCCGTTGGTGTCTATCTGGCTCCGGGCATCGAGTTGCACGTGGACAACCGCCGCCCCTTCAAAGTCTTGTACGAGGTCTGTGATCAGCTTGGCTGTCACGCGGGGTTTCGGATGGATGGAGATGTCCTGTCGGCCTTTCGCAAAGGACTAGAGGTAAAAGCCCGGGTTTGGACAGCGCGCGACAAGGCCGTTGATTTCCCGGTTTCTCTGCGCGGGTTCACGGCCGCTTATAATCAATTCCGAACGGCAGGGGACAACTGATGGGTTTGCGATCCCTCTTCCTGACCTCCGCACTCGGTTTCAACGCGCTTCTACTGACGGGAGCAGCCGTTTCCGCGCAGGGCGTCTCGCCCGGTGATTTGCAACGCATCGGCAACGATATTCTTCAGCAGCAAACCCAGCAGACGGAAGAGCAAGAACTACGCCGCCGGGAATTCGAAACCCGTGAAGATGCAGCACAGGACGAAGCCGCTGGAGCGGAGCTCTATGTCCCACCTCCGGGTGGGCCGTGCTTTGATATCCGCAGCATTGATCTCGAAGGTTTTGAGGCCTTCAAACGTGAACCCGAAGGCTATCGCGATCTGATCGGCACCTGTGCGACAGCGGCAGACATCGCGCAAACATTGAACCTGATCAACACATTCTATCAGGAACTGGGCTTCATCACGACCCGCGCATACGTACCTGAACAGGACATTGCAGACGGGTCTTTGGCGATCACCATCGTGCCGGGCCGCATCGAAGGCTATGTCTACGGCACCGGCCAGCCTGCGGATACGCGTCTGAATACGGCCTTCCCGACTGGACGTGGTGACCTTCTCAACCTGCGCGATCTGGAACAGGGGCTGGAAAATATCAACGCGCCCCGGTCGGCAAGCGGTCAGTTCCAGCTCGTGCCCGGAGAGACGCCCGGTGGGTCGTTCATCCAGGTTGATGTGCAAGATCGGCGTCCCTGGTTTCTGGATTTCCAGTTCGACAATTCCGGCTTTGAGTCCACGGGTCGCGTCAAAGGAACTGCCAACTTTGGTCTCGACAATGCATTGAATCTCAATGACCAGCTGCGGATCGGAATCACCACCACTCCATTTGAGGAGCGTGGGGAGCGCTATTCAGATTCTGTTTCTGTCAGCTGGGGCTTGCCGGTGGGCAACTGGCTGTTCAATGCGGATTTTGGAGCCAGCGACTATCGCTTCATCACCCAAGGCATCAACCAGTCCTTTGTCACAGAAGGACGCAGCCAATACCTGATCCTGCTGACCGAGCGTCTTTTGATGCGGAACCAGACATCGAAGGTCTATGCCTACGGTGATCTGAAGCTGAACAGAACCAAAACATCGATCAACGGCATCGATATCACCAGCCAACGCCAACGCCTGACAATTGCCTCACTTGGCGTTCGGGGCGAGAAGACCATCGGACAGGGTCGGCTGTTCTGGAACATAGGCGTGAAAGCCGGGCTTGATGCGCTGGGAGCGGATATTCCGGAACGCAGTGTCATCGATCAGGAGTTTCGCCTTGTGAAGCTGCGGGCGGATTATTCTGCGCCAATTGGGAAAAGCGGGCTGACCTATCGGGGTACACTGGCCGGGCAATACTCGGACGATATCCTACCTGGCATTGAGCAGTTCGGTATTGGCGGATGGAGCACCGTTCGAGGCTTTCACGACAACAGCCTCTATGGCGATACAGGAATCTATCTCCGCAATACTGTTGAATGGGGTGCTTACAAGGCACCAAGGTTTGAAGTGCGCATGAATGCGGGCCTCGATTTCGGCTATGTCAAACCGTCGGCCCTGCGCCGCTGGTCTCAGGATCATCTGGCAGGTGTCAGCCTTGGGGCGGATATCATCGTGAACAGTCAGTTCACTCTGCAAATGCAGGTGGCACATGCGCTGAGCCGACCTGACGAGTCCCCACCCAACACCAATCCAGCCTTCGAATCCGACAAGACCGTTGGGTATCTCAGTCTGAGGTTACAGTTCTGATGAAGCGTTTTGTTGAGCAAAGTAATTTAGAAAGCCGTAACCATGCGTAGTCGTGTTTTTAAGGAAGTCATTTCTTCGACGCTCGCGCTTGCGCTGACGATACAACCTGCTTTGCTTCATGCGCAGAACATCCAACCTGTCGGCCCGAATACAGGTCCGCGACCGCATGTCGACCAGTCGCTGAACGGCACAACGGTCATCAACATCTCGACCCCAAATGGTGCGGGCGTCAGTCACGATGTCTACACCGACTTTCAGGCGGATGACCTGATCCTGAACAACTCGGCCACGATCACCAACACGCAGCTCGGTGGCGTGATTGAGGGCAACGGCAATCTGAGGCCCGGACGAGAGGCCGATCTTTGGATCGGTGAGGTCGTCGGGGGCAATCAGACTCAGCTGAACGGTATTCTGGAAGTGGCCGGGCCACAAATGGATGTGGTGGTTGCCAATGAGTTTGGCATCACCTGCAATGGCTGCGGGTTCATCAACACTGGCCGTGCGACCCTGACGACCGGAAAACCGCAATTCGGCGGCAATGGCGCCCTCACAGGGTTCGATGTACGTCGCGGTACTGTCACAATCGGGGCTGAGGGTCTGAACCCGGAGAACAGGATTGCCCTGACCGACACCAGCCGCGTCGACGTCATTGCGAGGGCGGCCGCTATCTATGGCAAGATGCGTGCGGATCAGCTCAATGTCGTCGCCGGCGCCAACCAGGTGGACTATAACTGGTCTTACGATCCGGAGACCGGCGCGGTGACCGGGATCACCGAGCAGGCCGGTGAAGGGGCCGCCCCGGCTTTGGCTGTGGACGTGGCCGCTCTTGGTGGCATGTATGCCAACGCAATCCGTTTGATTGCCACCGAGAATGGCGTGGGCGTGCGTCTGAATGGGGATATGGCGTCCTCAACCAACATTGCGCTGCGGACTGATGGGCAGCTTACGCTGGGCGCTCCTGCTGGTGGTCATACACCGCAAATCCGTGCGGGCGGGCGCGTCCAGGTCCGCAACCAGGGTCCGATCCTTCTGGAAGGTGCGATCACCTCCGAGAGCGGTGATTTGATCGACATCAGAACCAGCAATGGCGACCTGACCTTCAACGGTCAGGCAGCGGGCGGTGCAATCCGTCTGGAAAGCGCGGGGATGCTGAACATTTCTGGCGCGATTGTGGCGCGCGACGCGTTTGCGGCTGCATCAACTGGCAGCTCTGTGGGGCTGGACGGCAACTCCGAAGTCTTCGCTCAGTCCATTGATGTGAATGCGCTGACACAGCTGACGTTCGACGGCAAAGCCGCTGCCCTGGAAGCGGCGTCGCTGACGGCCGGAACTGAGCTTGTAACAGGTGCCGATTCAGAACTGGTTGCGGAGTCGGTAGCTCTCACCGGAGGTGACGCCCGGATTGAAGGTCAGGTGCAGGCGCTTGAGACACTGTCTGTTGCTGCGACTGACGGGTCGGTTACTCACATGGGATCGTCACGCGGGCAATCTGTCACCATAGCGGGTGACGAGGTCCGGACAAGCGACGGATCGCAGATCGCTGCCGTCGAATCTCTGTCCGTGACGGCTCAGGATCAAGCGATCATCGATGGTGATCTGGTCGCAGGGCAGCAGGCAAATTTGTCAGTGACAGCGGGGGATCTCGACCTTCAGGGGCAGATCAATGCGCGAAACACCAGCGTCGCTGTATCCGGACAAACCAGCCTTAGTGCCGATGCGCTGCTGGTGGGTCAATCCGTTCTGGAGTTTCAGTCAGGGTCGCTGAACGGCGGGCTGAATACGTCTCACTTCGACCAACTGCGTGCAGGTGATGGGCTTGCAGTCACGTTGGACACTGGTGGCTTGTCTGTCGGTGCATCAGAACAGGTGGAGTTTGACGGAGACCTTCTGCTCGATCTTGGTGGTGATTTGGAGAACCGCGGTACGATCAAGGCGAGTGGCGATCTTCAACTGCGCAGCGGTTCTGATCTGAGCAACCGCGGCGGTCTGCTGAAATCCGGCGAGATAATGCAGCTGGTAGCGCGAGATGGCGCTGTGCTCAACCAGTCTGGACGCATCGAAGCGGATGGTGGTCTGACTATCGAAGCAGAGAACTTCATCAACCGCTACTTATCATTGAATGTTGATACAACTATCGGGAGCGCTCTGATCGAAGGCAGTTACAGCTTTGTAAGATGCGTTCGCCAAAACTCGGATGGCTGTCTGGAAACAGAAACCGTTGTTGTACCTGTATCCCGAACGGTGGTCGTGAATGATCCACGCGATCTGCCACCACAGTCTTGTCGCAGCCGGGTTAGAATACCTGGTGGCGGCGGTGGCTGTGGAGGTGTTTTTGCCGGTGTATCTGACAGTACCGGAACGGTGGAATGGAGCCGGGGAACAGCAGTTGACGCTGAGGGCGATCGCCCCGAGATCGTATCCGGTGCGGGAATCGTCATCGCTGCCGATACCGTCCGCAACGACGCGGGTTTGATTGCGTCTGCAAACGGCATCACCGTAAACTCGGGTCGTTTTGAAAATTCAGCTTATGAGGATACGCGAACAACAGCGCGGGCGACATATAGTAAAGCGACCAGCACCGAAATCTCAGGTGGTGGTCCGGACGGCCAGAATGGCGACCGCGAATATCGGATAACTGAAATAAATGTGGGTCCCGCGGAAATTCTGAGACAACCCGACCCTGCTGTGTCTTTCAACGCTGAGATACGCGCAGGCGGCGCCGTGAATATTAACAGCACGAGCGTTGCGACAGATGGCACTATCACATCAGGCGCAGCAAGCGTTGTCTCCCCGAGTGAAACTGCGGCCGTCACAGAACCGCCTTTGCCCGAACTCGTTATTCCGGCAGAAGCTCTGAACCCTGTGCAGCCTGAGCTTCAGGAACTCGCCAATCTGGATACCCTGATTGGTGAGGGGCGGACAAATTTCGGAACAAACCCTGTCTCGTATGAAGACTTTATTTCGTCTGACTATTTTCTGGATCGCCTGCAAATCCAGGATGAGCTGTTCCAAAACATCAATCGACCAGCCGAGTGGAACGGCTATCCGGTTAGCAGCACCGACTATCACGGTGGAGACGCGGTTCAAGCTGCTGGTTCAAGCTTCAATGGATTTGGCGACCGCTTTGGCTTGTCCGAGACAGGTCTGCTCGAGTCTCTGGACAAGGCCAATCGCTCGGACAGCGGTGATCTGACGATCATTGCGGGGAGTATCTCGGGGACTGGCGGCTCGCTGGTCGCTGAGGGCGGCGATCTGTCCCTGACGTCTTTCGGTGACATCGCTTTCGAAGACACCGAGCTTGGTGGCGATCTGGTCGACATCATCACGGGCGGGGATTTCTCCGGCAAAGCGCTGGTCATAAGGTCTGCATCGGATACGTCCATCTTCTCTGCTGGTAGCGTCACCATTGAAGGCCTGGAATGGACCAAGAACCAGTACACCAAGACCAGCACCACCAAGGTAACCGGAAACATCGCGTCCCGGTTTGAAGTGGGCGGCGACCTGTCCATCATTTCTTCCGCCGACATGACACTGGCTGGTGTTCAGGCGCAGGTTGTCGGTGACATGCGTCTAACGGCAGGTGGCAGCCTTTACCTGCTCGCGGAGCAATCTGGTGTTCAATACAGCGAAGGCGGCAAAAGCAACGGAACTGACCGCCTGACCCTGACAGCTCAGGTCACCCAATTGTCCACTGGTGGCGACTTTATCGCCAACGCGGGCGGTGATGCGGTACTGATCGGGACGCAGATTGATGCAGGTGGAACGGCACATCTGGCTGCAGCTGGTGATGTGATTCTTGCTGCTGCGCAAGACATCACCCAATCGGAAACTCGCAAAACCAGCAGCGGGTTCCTGTCGAAGAAAAAGGAAACGCGATCCACGCTGGCCGTCACCAACCGGGGTGTTGGAATCACCGCTGGCGGTGGCATCGATGTTATCGCTGAGACAGGTGATCTGACTACCGCAGGGACGGAATTCGCCAGCAAATCTGGTGATATCAACCTCACTGCGACCGAAGGAGACATCCTTGTTGGTACTTACACCGACGTTTTTGAAGAGACGCATATCAAGGAAAAGAGCTACCTTGGGGGTCTGCTGAGCAAGTCCAGCCAATTACACACGGTCGATCACATCAATACTGGCACGGATGCGCTGGCAGCGCTTGATCTCAGCATCGTGTCCGGCACGGACACCACTTTGGTCGGAGCGACGCTGTCAGCTGGCCAAAACCTGAATATCACAACAGGTGGTGATTTCTCGGTTCAGGCCGCCATCGACAGCCACCGTTCCGAATTCTTCGAGACCGACATGGGGCTGGTCACCCTGACCACGATCACCGAGACCAGCTTTACGGAAACGGCCGTTTTGACCGAATTGCTTGCCGGACAAGGCATGAGCCTCGACATCGGCGGTGATGCTGAGTTGGTCCTGTATCAAACCGCAGGTGTTGATGCGCCCAACCCGCAAGATCTCTATCCTGAGGAACTTCTGGCCATAGACGGGCTGGAACTGATCAGCCAGGAACTGGCAGATGAGTACTTCTATGAAGAGAAAACGCAGCTCTCGCCTGCGTTTAAGGCGCTGGTGTCAATTGTGGTGGCGGCATATGTCGCGCCTCAGCTGGTCGGTGAGTTGCTGCCAAACCTGACCTCGGTAGCCGTCTCTAATGGAGCCAATGCGTTCACTTCAACAGCGCTCGTCGAAACGTTGGATGGTGTCGTAGCCGGAGATCTCGACCTGGGCGCGATTTTGGAAGCAGCTGCGTTCTCAGGTGTATCAGCAGGACTCACATCAGGCATCAACCTGAATATCCCCGAAAACAGCCCCCTGAACGATGCCTTGATTAGTGGCCTTGGCAATCCGCAAGGTCCACAACTCACGGTGGCCGGCATTCTGGAAGGGACGCTGGATGGGGCGATTTCCTCCGGTCTGAGTTCGACTGTCTATGGAACGGATTTTTCGGATGGGTTCTCAGCAAGCCTTGTTCAAACCGTCACCAATCTGGCGCTGGCAGATGCTCAGTTCGAAATTGGTGGGTTGTTCACTGACGCGAATGGCAACCCCATCAACGGCGGCGAAGGCTCGGCAGGTCATATGCTCCTTCATGCGCTCGCGGGTTGTGCCGCCGCCGAAGCCACCGGTGCGGACTGTGCGGCGGGCGCGGCAGGTGGAATTGCGCAGAGTATTTATGTAGGTACGGATCCTGCGCTCGCAGGGCTTTCAGACTATGAGATCCAAAAACGCGCGGAACTATTTGGTGCCGTCGCAGGCCTGCTCGCATCTGGGGGCAATGCTGACAACGTTGTCGCTGCAGCAGCAATCGCTCAATCTGCCGCGCTGAATAACTACTTGTCGCATACAGAAGCCGCCTTGCGTTCTGAACTTAGAGACAAGCTATTGAGCGAAGAGTGTCAGTCGGGAGGTTGCGAAGACGAGCTCATTAAGCTGAGAGAACTGAACGAACTGGACGCGCAACGTGACGCAGACTTTGCTGCCGCTTGTGGCGCTGGCAGTGCTTCATCTGAATGTCGTAACGAGTTGACCAAACTTCAGGATGCCTTTGAAAGCTACAAAGGAGCCTACAGATCACGTGAAGTTCTGGCTGACGGTACGCTCGGCGAATATCTCAATGTCGCCTCGAAATTCGGGACGTACAGAAGTGAAGCCATGTCGAAGGCTGCGCGTGAAGCCTTGATTGAAATGCCTGTGGATTCAGCAAAAGGTGTAATCGACCTGGTCGAAATTTCCGCTCTTGCTCTGACAGGTGACGAGACTGCACAACAACAGCTGAAGTTGGTTGCCAGCCAGACATGGGACTTGATCAAAGACCCGATCGGGACAACTCAAAACCAGATAAAGGCCGATCTGGAAAAAGCTGATCGCCTCGAAGCGCAGGGCAAGATCCATGAAGCCAACAAGCTGCGCAGCAAGGTGTTCATAAGCGGATACCTCTCTGCAACGGGCGTTGCTGGAGCTGCCAGCGCGACAAGCGGTGGTATCAAGATCGTACTGCGGGGTACTACACCAAATACAATCAAAGTTGATGTATCAGATGTTCGAAAGGGAACCCAAGAATACGAAGCAATAAACAACCCAGAGCCAAATACAACCACTGAGTTGAGCAACGGTACTACTTTCAAGACTGGCGAAGGTGGGTACGTCGATGAAATCACGTATAGACCCTTGGATAGCCCTGGTGTTCGTGACGCCCGGCAAACTGCGGTCGGTAAAGAAGGTATCGACGGTGATGTTGGTGGTCACATTCAAGCTTGCCGTCATGGTGGAACTTGTGATCGGTTTAATCTGTTCCCTCAGAACTCTAACTTCAATAATGGTGCCTATAAGCGGTGGGAGAATGAAATCACGCGTTCACTGCAAAATGGTGATGATATTGGAAATGTAACGGTGCGTTTGAACCGAGCTGATCCTCATAATCCGAGGCCGGATAGTCTTGAGATTGAGTACCAGATCAATGGTGAAACTAGAATTCTAGACTTCAAAAATGAAGCGGGAGGTTAATATGAGTAATCCCATCGAAGAGCAAAGGTTAATCATCGACCAGTTGTATCACATCGTCAAAGGAAGTTGCCCATCGGCTGCTACTTCTGCGAAATGTAAGTTTGAGTATGATCACGGATATGAAGATGGAAGCTCTAGTGTAGGGCAAATTTTTTATTATACCGAGAATGGCAACAGTGTCTCTGCAGCATTGGATCGTACGCTTAGAACTTCCGTCAAGGATTTGGTTCCCAAGCTCCATGCCAAGATGAAGGAGCATACCGGCGGTGACTGGGATGCATTCACACTGTTCATAAATGAAGATGGGACTGTAACGACAAAGTTCGAATACCCCGAAGAAAAGGCGGACAGCTACCCGAGTGGTTGAAATGGAAGTACCTGCTGGCACTCGATTGTTTGAAGGGTTTGCAGCACCCCAACGAGACTTGGTAGGTGGAGGCAATCAAATTTATTTTGATCGCAACGTTAACCCACTGAACCCAGATTGGATTAGCCAATGAGTGAATCTGAATGTGAATGGGAGAGAATCGACGCGTTCTCCTCTCCTATGGAGTTTAAGAGATTTGTGAGATGGATTGAAAATCAAGCATCAGGAGGTGTTTGCCGAGAGATAGGTGGTGTCGATCAAAAGGACGAATGGGCTGATAGAAAATTTCTATGTAATGCATCGGGTGAAGTCTGGATACTCCGGCAACCCGATCCTGGTTACTTTTCAGGGTCTTGGTCGCCCGAATGAGAATTCGTCGGGCACGCGATTTTGTTGACAATCAAATAGTACGAACAAGTGAATGGGGGTGTAGATAAAAGCCGATCTTGAAAAAGCTGATCTCCTTGAAGCGCAGGGCAAGATCCATGAAGCCAACAAGCTGCGCAGCAAGGTGTTCATCAGCGGGTACCTTACCGCTACGGGCGTCGCAGGCGCTGCCAGCGCGACAAGCGGTGGTATCAAGATCGTACTGCGGGGTACAAAACCAAATAGTGCTGGAAGTGCCATCGACGGAATTTATGGCAGCACTCGTTCAATGACGGAGGAGTTTCCTGAACTTGCTGGTGTCAACCCGCACTACATAGATGGTGCAGGGTCTGGCGTTAATACAAACTGTGTTTCATGTGTGAACGCCACTGTCGACCGTCTTACAGGTCGCAATCCTAACGCTGTAGCCAGTCCATCGAATGGATACGGAACTCCGAATGATCTGCTACCTTCTGCTCCTTTCGGTTTCAAACCTGCGACCAACCCCGCAAACGTTACGAGTGAGCTTGTTTCGCAAGGCGATGGTGCTGTTGCAGTAGTTCGTATTCAACAAGCTGGGCCAGTTGAACATGTCATCGTCGGTGTGAACAGGGGCGGTACAGTTCACTATATTGATCCGCAATTAGGAAGTATTGTTGACTTGAACCCCAATCTGACAGTTGTACCAGGTTATCGATGATGGAACAGCGTGAATTAACTTTTTCGGAAATCCGAACTCTAGCAATACAAGCTGGAGAAAATGAATGGTGTGAATTTATCACGAACCAGCAAGAAATACTTGGGACTCAATGTATCGGCTACGGTCGCGCGTGGATGTTCTTTCGTCACTCGGACATTGAGATTCCTGAGCACGCTAATATGCGTAAATGTGCCATCGTTGTAAGCAAATACGGCGAGGTAAGGAAGACAGCTGACTTTTCACCAGATTACAACGAATGCATGATGTATCTAAAAACTATGTCAGAACACTTTGAAGAGCGAAACCTATAAGCGGTGGGGGAAACTTCCAGTTTCTGTGAAAGAAGTTGGTCAGATTTACCTCAAAGCTCAAAAAATGCTCTGATCAATGCCGGTTTGTTCAAGCCAAATGGTAAGCCAATAAAATGAAGTACGAAACACCTACCAAACGCTCACTAAACGAAACCAAATCGGCCTTACTTGAGAAAGGTCTGACCGATGAGGAAGTCTCCGGCCTGTTTTGTCAGCAATCTATTACGTTGAACCCAGTGCTGCTGCTGACATCTTGTTCGATCAATTTAAAGCTGCGAAAGTTGAAAACAAAGCTTATTTAATGGTTTTGTTTAATACTTTCTACTACATACACAAAACAACTTACAGAATTGAAGAAGGCGTGAATTTGTTGAAGGCGTATCAGATTGAAGTCCCCGAGTTGTTTGATCGAATACAGTTTGTAATTGACGATGTGCTCTGGGTAAAAAAACTGTGTCGTCGGGATAGGCAGGAAAGCAATTTGAGGCCGGTATGAGGATCTCAGCCAAACGAGCCAAACCCTCCTGATTAGAAAGATTCTAGGTTTAGATTTTGATAATTAATGAAGGGCAGGAAATTGAAGCCAGAAGAAAATAACCGTGCTGTCGAAATCCAAACCGCAAGAGACTTCTGTAATGCACTGAATATTCTGCTGCGTGATCCTGAGTTTCCTGAAGAAAACTTGAATACCAAGTCTTTTGTGGAGGCAATGCAGGCATGGCTGCTAGCTTTCGAGGGGCGCAATAGCCTCTTCGATCAGCCTTGCGAGGAATACATCACTTGGGCCGACTTGTATAAGCTGCTTCAAGCGGCGGCAGTGTACGAGTAGACTTTTGGTAATCCCCAGATTGAAAGACTCTGGGCCAATGGCGCACGCGGTTGCACTACGGGTGAAACAAGTATCCGGGTCATTGTTAAGCTCAGTACAAACGAAACCATTTCGGCTTACCAACAATGAAACAGAATAGTACTCATGAATGCCCAAGATGCAAACAGGGCTCTGTAGTTCCAGCGAAAATAAAAAGGAATGGTCGCGTCATTCATATCTGTGACGAGTGTGATGCCGTGTGGTTTTGCTCAGACAGCATCGAATACGCGACCTTCAATTACTTCAACCGCTACATGGAACGCTTGGGATTGCCGGATGATTGGTCAGAGCTGGAGATCTTATCAATAAAGTCTGAGCCTTAATTGTCTGATCACTAGGCTGGGCAATAGAATGAACAATCCTATCGAAGAACAACGAAAGATAATTGATCAGCTGTATCTAGCAATCTTGGTGCGTGCGCCTGATGGGTTTACCAGCGCGGCTTGCCGGTTTGACTATGACCATGGTTATGACGACGGTAGTACATCGGTCGGAAGCCAACTCACGTTCTGTGTCAAAGGTGAAAAGATGTATGCCTTACTAAGAAATGATAGTGCAACCGATCTTGTTCCACAGCTTCATTCAAAGATGAAAGTGCATACAGGAGGAGATTGGGATGCGTTAACGTTGTTTATTAATGAAGACGGAACCCTAACAACAAAATTCGAATACCCCGAAGAAAAGGCGGATAGCTACCCGAGTGGTTGAAATGGAAGTACCTGCTGGCACTCGATTGTTTGAAGGGTTTGCAGCATCCCAACGAGACTTGGTAGGTGGAGGCAATCAAGTTTATTTTGATCGCAATATTAACCCACTGAACCCAGATTGGATTAGCCGATGAATGAATGTAAATGGGAGAGAATCGACGCATTCTCGTCTCCTATGGAGTTCAATAGATTCGTGAGATGGATTGAGACTCAAGCATCAGAGGGTGTTTGCCGAGAGATAGGTGATATTCCAAATGCTCAAAAATTGGCTTCAAGCTATGAAGATCTAAAAAGTACGGCTTGCTGGCAGCGAACATTAGCGTTTGCCGGCCTACTATCAGCGATGGAGTTTGCCTGCCTTGAACGGGGCTAGGCTCTCTTGGAACTGCTCGATGAACTCCAGCGTCACCAATGACGGTTGTTTCAAAATCGGGCGAACAAGGGAAAGCGTATGTGACAAAAGCGGCTTGAAGGGCCGGTAGCTCAATCCGTCATCTGAATATTGGACGGCGTCCAACTCGCTGACCACGGAAATTCCGGCACCTTTTACAGCCAACTCACAAGCCGCCGTGAACTGCCTGACTTCGATGTGGGAATTGAGTTTGACGTTGGCGCTTTGAAACGCTTTTGAAAGTTGTCCAAAAAAGTCGCTATCGCGCCTTGTGTGAATAATCTTGGCATTCGCAAGATCCGTAGGTGACACCTCGGAGAGCTCTTCCAATTCATGTCCGGTAGGAAACACGCAAACTGTACGGACATCAATGTCTCTGCTTTCGACGGCCGGATGCCCGTTAAAACTATCTGTGATTCCGAAATCATATTGCTCACCGATCATCCACTCGAGAATGCGTTCCGGTCTGTCTGGTTCGATCGTCATTGTTACACCTGGCCGATCTTCTAGAAACTTGGCGATGACGTTGGGGAGGTGACTGGTGGCAAACCCAGGCAAACATGCGATGCGGATGTGTCCCGCTTTGCGTTGCGTTATGTCCTGACTGACATCCGAGATTTGTTTCATCAGTTCCAAAACACGCTCTACGCTGGGTTGTAGATAACGCACCTCCTGTGAAGGTACTAAGCGGCCTTCACGGCGATCAAAAAGTTGAAAGCCAAGCGATTTTTCCAGATCAGAAAGCAGTCGGCTGACCGCAGGCTGGCTTATCCCAAGATCCGTAGCTGCAGCGGTGACCGACCCGTTTGTGGAAACTGCCATGAGCGCTTCCAATTGGCGGATCCTCAAAGTTTGACTCATGCTTTGAACCTGGTTCGTTGTTTGCTTTGCAGGACTATAATGTAATGTTATGTTTTTCCCAAAAATTAAATGCTTGAATTATAAAACTGTAACGTTAACGTCGTGAAATCGTCATGTGTGCTGATTACGCGTTGCGGTCGGTATTCAACGAAGCATCAACACTGATGCATGGGAGGAATCATGAATAAGCAATTTCTCGGCGCTCTCGCCGTAACTACTGCGTTGTCCCCCGTGGCGGCGATGGCCCAAACTGAAGTTCAGTTCTGGCACGCCTTCACCGGCCGACTGGGTGAGCTTGTCAAAGCGCAGGTCGAAGAGTTCAACGCCAGCCAGGATGAGTTCGTCGTGGTCGAAAGCCACAAAGGCAATTACTCTGAAACTCTGAACGCAGGTATCGCGGCTTTCCGTGCCGGCGAGCAGCCTCACATCCTGATGGTGTTCGAAGTGGGCACGGCAACCATGATGTCGGCCGAAGGTGCAATCAAACCGGTTTATGAAGTGATGGCCGAAAGCGGCGCATCCTTTGACCCTGACGCATATATCGGTGCTGTCAAAGGTTATTACACGACGACGGACGGAGATATGCTGTCTCTGCCCTTCAACTCGTCCACGCCGGTTTTGTGGGTCAATCGTGATGCCTTCGAAGCGGCGGGTGTTGATCCGGACACAGATCTATCGACCTGGGAAAAGGTTGGCGACGTACTTGAGCAGCTTAAGGCTGGGGGCGAGGACTGCCCGCTCGTGACCGCATGGCAAAGCTGGATTCACCTCGAGAACCTGTCGGCCTATCACGACGTCCCGTTCGCATCGCAGGACAACGGTTTTGCCGGTCTGGATACCGAGCTGATGCTGAACGGTCCGGCGCAGGTCGCACACCTTACAGCAATGGGCGACTGGGCCAAGGATGGCAAGTTCATCTATACCGGACGCAGAAATGAAGGTGGTGCAAACTTCCGAGCCGGTGAATGCGCATTGTTCACAGAAAGCTCGGCCGGTTACGCCGGTATCAGCTCGGAGGCTGAATTCGAGTTCGACGTGCGCCCGCTGCCCTATTGGGAAGCCTTGGTGAGCGAGCCGCAGAACACCATTATCGGTGGCGCTTCGCTGTGGGTGATGGAAGGCCATGATCCTGAAGCATACAAGGGCGTGGGTGAATTCCTCAGCTTCCTATCATCTTCGGGCGTGCAGGCTTCGTGGCACCAGAATACTGGTTATCTGCCGATCACGGCGGACGCAGGCGATGTTACGCGCGCTGCAGGTTTCTATGAGCAAAACCCCGGTACTGATATCGCGGTGATTCAGATGACGGCGAAAGAGCCCACCGCAAATTCGAAAGGTCTGCGTTTGGGATCGTTTGATCAGATTCGCGGCATCATCGACGAAGAGCTGGAGGCCGTTTGGTCCGGCGAAAAAACCGCTCAGGAAGCGATGGACAGCGCGAAAGAGCGCGGTGACGCGCTGCTGCGCCGGTTCGAATCCGCCAATCAATAAATCCTAACTCAATGCGGGCCTGTTTCGGGCCCGCATTTTCTCTATTCGGTGGTTTATCGGGATGGAAAAACGCGTCACCTTTCGCGGCTGGCTGTTGCCACTGGCGCTAATCGCCCCGCAGGTCATCATTTCCGCTGTATTCTTTTTCTATCCGGCGGGGCAGGCTGTTTGGCAATCTCTGTTCATACCTGACCCCTTTGGGCTGTCGTCCCAGTTCGTGGGACTCGGTAACTTTGAATTCCTGCTGAGCGATAAATTCTACCGAGCCTCTTTCGTAACGACGGCAGTGTTTTCAACGCTCGTCACATTGTGCTCGATGATACCGGCGTTGTTTCTGGCGGTCATCGCGGACCGCTTGATCAAAGGATCGGGTGTTTACCGGACGCTGCTTATCTGGCCCTATGCCGTTGCCCCTGCGGTCGCAGGCGTGCTGTGGCTGTTCATGTTCAACACGCGCGTTGGCGTCGTCTCGTGGTACCTCGGCCAACTCGGTTATGACTGGAACCATGTCCTTAACGGAACCGAGGCCATGGGGCTGGTTGTTGTCGCCTCGGCCTGGGGGCGCATCAGCTATAACTTCCTGTTTTTCTTCGCGGCATTGCAGTCGGTTCCAAGGTCCGTGATTGAGGCGGCTGCAATCGACGGCGCGCGCTTCTGGTGTCGGTTCTTCACCATCGTGCTGCCGCTGTTGTCTCCAACTGCGTTCTTCCTGCTGGTGGTGAATGTCGTCTACGCCTTCTTTGAAACCTTTGGCGTTATCCACACGATCACCGGAGGCGGGCCGCAGCAGGCGACGACTATTCTGGTCTACAAAGTCTTCTCGGACGGGTTCGTTGGGCAGGATCTCGGTTCATCCTCGGCACAGTCGGTCATTTTGCTTATCGTTGTCGGCCTGCTGACCGTGATCCAGTTCAAATACGTGGAAAAGAGGGTGCATTACTGATGGCGGCCCAACGACACGGAATGGTAGAAAAACGCGGGGCCAGCATCTGGCTGACTCATGCCCTGATGGTTCTGGGCGTCCTGATCATCTTTTTCCCGATCTGGCTGGCCTTTGTGGCATCGACGGTCACCCAGGCCGATATCGTCTCGCCCCCGATGCCGGTCTGGCCGGGTGATCAGTTCTGGATCAACTATAAGGCCGCACTGTTCTCCGGCATTAACGTCCCCGTCGCCACGATGCTGTTCAATAGCATGGTCATGGCCATCGGCATTGCTGTGGGCAAAATCATCATCTCGCTGTTGTCGGCCTTTGCCATCGTCTATTTCCGCTTTCCGGGGCGGCAGACGTTTTTTTGGATGATCTTCATCACGCTCATGCTACCGGTCGAAGTGCGCATCGTTCCGACATTCGAGGTCGTGGCCGGTTTCGGAATGCTCAACAGTTATTCTGGACTGATCCTTCCCCTGATCGCGTCCGCCACGGCAACGTTCCTCTTCCGTCAGTTCTTCCTGACCATCCCGGATGAGCTCGCCGAGGCCGCGCGCGTGGACGGAGCCCGCCCAATGCGGTTCTTCGTCGACATAGTGGTTCCCATGAGCCGCACCAATATTGCCGCCCTGTTCGTGATCCTGTTCATCTACGGATGGAACCAGTACCTGTGGCCGCTGCTCATCACGACCGACCCCGAGATGAACACCATCGTCATGGGCATCAAACAGATGTTCCCCTCGGGCGATGACTTTGCGCATTGGCCGACAATCATGGCTACCTCGATGCTGGCGATGATCCCGCCGGTCATAGTGGTGGTGTCGATGCAAAAGCTCTTTGTCCGCGGCCTTGTCGATAGCGAGAAGTAAGAAATGGCAACAGTAACCCTAGAGAACGTCAAAAAGAGCTTTGGCCAAACGGACGTCATCCACGGCATCGATATCGATATTGCGGATGGTGAGTTCATCGTGATCGTTGGGCCTTCGGGCTGCGGTAAGTCCACGCTGTTGCGGATGGTTGCGGGACTCGAAACCGTGACTGATGGCGAAATCCGAATTGCAGAGGAACGGGCCAACGACAAAGAGCCGATGGATCGCGATATCGCGATGGTGTTCCAGAACTATGCACTCTATCCACATATGTCTGTACGCCAGAATATGGGGTACGGCCTTAAGATCGCGGGTCTCCCCAAGAACCAGATCGACCAGAAAGTGACTGAGGCCGCCAGGCTATTGCAACTGGAACCCTTACTGGATCGCAAACCAAGACAACTTTCTGGTGGCCAACGTCAAAGGGTTGCGATGGGTCGGGCCATTGTCCGCGAACCAGCAGTATTCCTGTTTGATGAACCGCTGTCGAACCTAGACGCTAAACTGCGTGTACAGATGCGTCTGGAAATTCGTGAGCTTCAGGAGAAGCTGGGCATCACTTCGCTTTACGTAACCCACGATCAGGTCGAAGCGATGACGATGGCAGACAGGATGATCGTCATGAACGGCGGTATCGCCGAACAGATTGGAACACCGCTTGAGGTGTACGAAACACCGAGAACTCTGTTCGCGGCACAGTTCATTGGGAGCCCCGCGATGAATGTGTTTGACGCCCGGCGTGAGAACGGGACAGTCAAGATCGGTGAAATAGAAGTTGGCCCATCTGCGGGCCCCGATAGCATGTTGAAGCTGGGCATCCGCCCAGAGCACCTGTTGTTGGATGATAGTGGTCCGCTAGAAGCGGCGATTCAAATGGCGGAACCGTTGGGGGCCAACACTCTGTTGCATGGTCAACTCGCAAGAGTCGGCGGAGCGATCACGATAAGCCTTCCAGGAGTTCATCCGATCGAGGGCCGGCATCCGAATATGCGGTTTTCGGTCGTCCCAGAGCACATGCATCTGTTTGACCAATCAACCGGGGAAAGGCTGTAAAGCTAATGGGGTTCCCGCAGGTCGAAGCATTTCGTGGTGGTAACAACCTGATCCGTGTTGTCGGACATCGAGGGGCAAGAGGCATTTTGCCTGAAAACAGCATGATTGGCTTCGACTTCTCGCTGTCCATCGGTGTACCGCTTCTTGAATTTGATGTTGTTCTGACGGCCGATAATGTTCCGGTCATAACCCACAATCATCGTCTGCACGCATCTGGCTTTCGTGACGCCAATGGCCTGTTTCTTTCTGGAGAGGAGCCGAAAGTCTCATCTCTGACTTTCGATCAAATCCAGCAGTTCGATATTGGACGGTTAGACGGGCAGTCTGACTATGGTCGACGCTTCCCGGATCAGGCGCAACTGGACGGTGTTCGTGTCCCAAGGCTGGTAGACTTGCTCGATTTGGTAGCCGAACCAAAATACAGCGATGCCTATCTGATGCTCGAACTGAAGTCGGATCCTGACGTGGCCCATGATCCGCTTCATAGGGAGAATTTTGTCGGGCGAGTTCTTCAGGAGGTTCGCGCCAAAGGTCTATCTACACGCGCGGTTTTACACAGTTTTGATTGGAACCTTTTAGAAGAATGCCAGCGACAGGCTCCGGATATGCCGTCTTCTTACCTTACGCAGCTTCCGGAAAATGAGGACGATGTAGGCGAGGATTCCTCGAAAGCGGTCTGCCCTGACTTTCGTGGTCGTCGCGATGAAATTCCAAATTTGGTCAAGCAAGCTGGCGGTTCGCTTTGGTGCCCGTACTACGCGGATGTAACAGCTGAAAATGTGGCGCACGCAAAACATCTGGGCCTATGTGTTGCCGTTTGGACGGTCAATAAGCACGAAGATATAGACAGGATGATCAACCTGCGCGTAGATGCGATTGTATCTGACTACCCTGGGCGGGTTCAAAGACATCTGTCGGATTTAGACATGGGGTGGCATGTCGACAACTGACCTGCCCCCCGAGGCTCCCTCATTTATAACGAGAGTCTGCGGGTGTGATTTTCATATTCTTCGCCGTCAGTTTGGGCAAGCGCGCCGGGCGCGGAGCCCTCAAATTGCTAAAGCGTACGGCGCGATTCTGCGGGCGTTTGGTTTCCGAGAGATGAGTGCGGTCTGACGTTGTTGTAGTCGTATCGCCAGAGCGCCAATTTGCGGCGGGCATCATCCAGACTATCGAACATCTCCTCTTTCAGAAGTTCATCCCGCAAGCTGCCGTTAAATGCCTCGATGAAGGCATTCTGCTGTGGTTTGCCCGGATCAATATAGTGCCAGTCGACCTCGTTATCGTTAGCCCATTTCAGGATGGCTCGGCTGGTGAACTCGGTTCCATTGTCACTGACAATGCTGACCGGCTTGCCATGGAGTCGGACAAGCGCCTCCAGTTCGCGCGCAACCCGAGCCCCTGAGATGCTGGTATCGGCCATCAGACACAGGTTCTCGCGGCAGCAATCATCATTCACCGCCAAGATGCGGAACCGACGGGATGCCCCGAACGTGTCGGACAGGAAGTCCAGCGACCAGCGTTCGCCGGGCCTCAGAGCCTCCGGCATCAGTGTTCGCGATCCCCGCGCCCGTTTTCGATCCCGTCGTCGTCTGACGCCAAGCTTTTCCTCGGTGTACCACCGATACAGCTTCTTGTGGTTCATGATCATTCCTTTGCGTTCCAACATCACGCCGATCCGCCGGTAGCCAAAACGGCGTCGTTTGGCAGCGACGGCCCTCATCTCCTTTCGGATGTCAGGATTGTCCGGCGGGCGTTCGCGCCGGACAGTCTTGGGGTCGACACCAACGAGCCTGCACGCCCGACGCTGCGAGATATCATGTTCCCGCATCGCCCTGAGCGCTTCATCACGCCTTTCGCTTGGCGTCGTCAGCTCTTTCCCAGCAAGTCCTTCAACACGACGTTGTCCAGCATCTGATCCGCGAGCAAACGCTTCAGCTTGGCATTCTCATCTTCCAAAGCCTTCAACCTGGCCGCATCAGACACTTCCATGCCGCCATACTTGGATTTGAATTTGTAGAACGTGCCTTGGCTGAGACCGTGCTTGCGGCACACCTCCGCCGTTGGCATCCCGGCTTCTTGTTCTTTGATCATCCCAATGATCTGGGCTTCCGTGAAACGGCTCTTTCGCATTCGTTTGCTCCTTCAAAAGGTTGAGCAAACTCTACATCAGAACGAGGGAAGTTGCGGGGGGCAGGTCACAATATGTGCAGCTAAGCCGCTGATACCAACGCGGCTATGTACGAAGCAATCCATTTTTGAAGCTTCAGGCTCTATCCTTCCGACGCCGTAATCAAAGCCAAGAGTCGCTTCCAAATCACGCCTCAGCCTTATACATGCGAGGTATGAACGCCGCCCCCCCTGCCACAGGCACCCATATTCTGATCGACCACTTCGGTGGCGCAGACCTCACCGACGCGCCGCGGATCGAACGTGCCCTGCGCGATGCTGCGCTGGCGGCCGGGGCCACCATTCTGTCGGGCAGCTTTCACACCTTCGGAGGACATGGCGGCGTGACCGGAGTGTTGCTGCTGGCTGAGTCCCATATCTCGATCCACACATGGCCTGAACAGGACTATGCCGCCATCGACATCTTCATGTGCGGCAATGCCCGGCCCGAGCGCGCCGCGGCCAGTCTGAAAGCCAGCCTGCAGCCTGCGCGCATCAAGGTGACGCGGGTTGATCGCGGGTTAACGGAACCAATAATCCCAGCCGTCTAGATAATACCCGATCAGAGCATGTGATTGCAGCGTGTTCGGGTCCGTCGGAATACGATCCGTGTCCGCGGCAAACACTTGCGCAGCCCACCAGACCCTCGGGTTCAGATAATGCAACCCATCGGGCAGCGCGATGTCCCGTTCCCTGAGTGGCTCGACCGAGGCCAGAACAAACCCCCACTCGCCAAAGCTGGGCACATAGCTGTGATAGGGCCGCGCACTAAGCCCCTGCCCCGGCTGCTGCGGATTGCGGCTTGCCTCAATCGTTTCAACCACTGACCAGAAGGCCTGTCGTGCAAAGAACGGTGATCCGGCTTGTGTTACGAACACCCCCTGCCCGCTTAGCCGTTCCGCCAGCAAACCGTAGAACTGCCGCGTATAGAGCCGCGACAGCGCAACCGATTTCGGATCTGGCAGGTCGATGATCACAACGTCATAGACTTGGCGGTCGCGTTCGAGGAATTTCCACGCATCCTCGTTGACAATCGTCACCTTTGGGTCCCGCAGCGCCCCGTCGTTCAAAGCCGCCAAATCGACGTGATCGCGAAACAGCTGGGTTACGCGCGGGTCCAGATCAACCAGCGTCACGTTTTCGACCTCGGGGTATTTCAGCACTTCGCGCGCCGCCATACCATCGCCGCCGCCGAGGATCAGAATAGTGGCGCGGCGCGGGGCCAACGCCATTGCCGGATGCACCAGAGGTTCGTGATAGCGGTGTTCATCCAGCGTGTCGAACTGGATGGAATGGTCCAAAAACAGGCGCACCCGGTCGCGATAACGGGTCACGGTGATCTGCTGATAAGGCGTTGCCTCGGTCAGGATGATGTCATCTTCGAATAGCTCCGCCTCGGCGACCGAGACCAGACGTTCGGACTGCCACAACGCTCCAAGGGTCAAAACAAAGGCCAACGCCCAGACCGCCACCTGCACCCGGGTCGCCCATTCGCGAAACACCACCAGCGAGAACCCGGCTACCGCAAGGTTCAATGCCCCGAAGGCAAGGCTGGCCGACATCAGGCCCAGATGCGGAATCACCAGCAGCGGAAAGGCCAGCGAGGCGACCAGAGCGCCCACATAGTCGACGCTCAACACGTTTTCGAACCGGAATTTCAGCGCACCGATCTGTTCCAGAACACGGGCGATCAGCGGAATCTCCATGCCCGACAGGATGCCGATGGCAATCAGCGCCGCATAAAGCGGCAAGGCCACCTGCCCCATCCACGCATAGTTCAGAAACAACACCGGGGCCATGAACCCGCCGACGATCCCCAGCAGGATCTGCGCCCAGACAAAGCCGGAAAACGCATCGCCCACAAAACGCGACAGCCAGGCCCCTACCCCCATCGCCGACAGGAAGATCCCGATCACCAGCGAGAACTGACGCACGGAATCCCCCAGCAGGTAGCTGGACAGCGTGGCGGCGATCAACTCATAGATCAGACCTGCAACAGCCACCAGAAACGTCGCGGTCAGCAACCACGCAGCGCGGGCTTCGACCGCACGTGATTGGGTCATGACAGGATGACAGCCGCAATGATAATCGACACCGCGACAAACAACAGCCCGATCAGGATCGCCAGAGCGACGTTCTGGTCCTTCTCGATCTCGCGCACGACCGAGAACGGTGTCATCCAGTCGATCACCTTCCAGACCACCCACATCAGGGTGACACCCAGAAAGGTGTAGAAGATGGTGCTTATGATCTCTGCAATTTGAATTGCTGCTATGTAATCCATTGATTTCTCGCTATTTTACTCGATTTGACTGATAGTATCCGCCGCCGCCGCTGCCGACCCGAACAGAGGTATCCAGATCACGGCTTTCAGCCCCATATCCCTGCCACGAGACATAGCCGGTTGCAGCGATCGCCACGGTCGAGATGACAATGAAAACAACCCTGAACAGCGTCATGTCAGTCCTCGTCCACCCAATCCGTGCCCGACCACCGGGCCTTGTGATGCAGCCACTTACGCCCGAATTGATACAGGAACAACAACCCGAACAGCCCGCCCAACATCAAGGCCCAGATCCCGCTGGACAGATGCGAACGGACATTGACCGTCAGCCTGTTGAACGGTCGGTTCGGGACATGCCCGACCCCTACCCCTCTCCAGAGGCCCTGTTCCGGGATCTCCAGCGCCAGCGTATAGTCTCCGGTCTTCTCGGGTCGGAAGCGCAGGCTTGCGCGGCCGTTTCCCTCGCGCCACGTCCCGTCGGCATCGCGGCCCGAATACGCCTCGATCGTGCGACCTGCCAGAAACACCGGTTCACCTTCGGGATCAAGCAGTTCGAGGTCCAGATAGGCCCAGCTGTTCATAACATCCCCATCGAAGGATATCTGTGTCAGCTGGCTGTCCGCCACCAAGGGTATGGTCATCTCGACCGGCAGGTCATCTGCCCGGATGGTTTCGCCGTAAATGACGGAATGACCGGACCGCAGGCTCAGCGCAGACGCCATCAGCAGGCAGGCAAGCGAAAAGACCAGCGACGCAAACAGCAGGAAGTTGAAATTGGGACCGGCTACAAATGGCTGCAGCGGATGGACACGATAGGGTTTCAAACTCAGCGAGACACCAAAGGCCGCCTCCGCCTGCTCTGTCGGGACATAGACCGAGCGATAGGTTTCGCGCTCGGACCCGTTGGTGGAAAACCCGAGCATCGCCGTATCCGACATGGCCGAAACCGTAGTGGTTCGCGCGCCAAGCTCCGGGTGCCAGGGGAACTCACCCTCGACATAGGTGATCGAACTGGTTGTGGTCTCGTAATACTTAAATCTGCCATCCTCGGTGGTGACCAACGGAGGGGTCTCGGCGGTTTCGACCCAGAGCTCTGATATCCAACCCCTGCCGCGATAGCGCCGCGAGAACGTCAGATGCCCCGCCTCGAGCGTCAGCCAGGCATAACCATGGGTCGGAGAGTAAAGCTGATGATCGATCCAGGTGTAAAACCGCCCGCCCCAACGTTCGGAATGCTCGATCAGACCAATGACGGTGAACCGAACACCAAACAAAGAGCCGGTCATCCCGATCGAGAACGGTGTATGCGGGCGCTTTTGATCCTTGAGCTGACGCAGCATTCGGTAATTGTCCTGCGCATCCAACTCGGCCCCGCAATAGGGGCAGATCTGCACAACCACCCTGCCCCCGCCCAGCACATCAAGGCCGGCACCGCAGCTGGTGCAATTGATCGACAGAAGTTCAGGATTTCGGGTCATGTCCGGCGTGCGACCTTCACGTTAAACGGGTCGTACCAGCGGCCAAAGAACCAAAGTGCATTTCCGTCCCAGAATTCGCCGGACAACAGCGCGTCGTCTCCTGCCGACGCGTTCATGAACGTATGCGTCTCGCCAACCTGCAGCATTTCGTCGAACTGACCGCGCAATGCGACACATTGGGCGGTTTCAACCTCGGTGACCGTAAAGTCCGACGCGTCGAATGGAAGGGTTTGACCTATTTCGAACGGAGGCGCAAACCCGGGCACCGCGTCGCCCCGCAACCGCACCTGCCGCACAACATCGCCCTCATCCACAGAGATCCAGCAGGTCTGTCCGGCATCATCCATGCCACAGAACTCGTCCCAGAATCCACGCCCATAGGAATAGCGCGCGTGACCCAGAATGGTGGTCGAAGTTCGGCCAAGCTCGACCTGATCGCCCAGCCCGAACAAAAGCGGCGCGTCGTGCATCTCGCCCTGCTGGCCTGCCGATTCAAGCTGTGCATCACGCAGCATAAGCGTTGTCGCGCAAGATCGGCAGGTCGCGACCTTGATGTGCTGGGACAAGAGCGGGCATTTTGTACCGCAATTCGGGCAGTTCATGTCTGTCATGCGGCCAACTTGCCAAACGGTTCGGAAAGCACAAGCCGCGATTGCCACCGGCGATGTTGGCAGCTGTCAACTGTGCTGTGGGCGCACTCGGCTCGGCTGATGTTGACAGCTGTCAACTTAGGCAGCCGCACGGTTGGCCCCGTTCAGAAGCGCCATCACCATCGGCCCCGGAGAGAACGCGCCCATAGCCGCCTTACCCGCAAGCGTCCGAAGATAGCCACCGGGGCTGTTGATCTCGGTGAACCGTTGCAAGATGCAGGCCACCGTTACCGCAGCAACTTCCGGCCCCATCAAATCCCTGGCTTCCTGCCAGGCTGACAAGCTGATCCCCATCATTCCGCGCACATATCCTGCAGCAACGATCAGATCGTGCCAGTCTTCGGGTTCCCGCTCGCAGTAAGGTAGGATATCGGGACACGCCTTCAGGATCAGCGCCAATGGCACCCGAGGCAGGGGCCGATCAGGATCGGGTTCGACAGGGCCCTCGGTTTCGCCCTTGTCCATTTCTGGGCAAAGTTCAGATTCAAGTGTATTTGGTTTTGAATTCTGAAACTGCCGCTCGGAATCGCTGTCATTGCCGTTCATTTCTTCTGTATCCAGCGACAACAGAGACTGGATATCCCCAAGGATATGCGCCGTCTCAGCTTCAAGATCCGACAGATCCTCTAGGGTCAGCTTGCGGCGCATCCGCTTGTGAACGGTCATCAGCGCGGCCAGAAGCGCATCCCAGTCGCCGGGCAGGGCGCTTTCCTGACCATAGAGCGCCAGTTTCAACGCATCGCGCTTAAGCAGCGACAGCCGCTCGCGCGAGGCGGCCAGAAGGGCCTGATCGGCGCGAGCTTGGTTTGCGGCTTCGGTGATCTGTGCAGCGTTGTGCAGCAGCGGGCGCAGGTCAAAGCCGAACGCGCGAGTAACCTCTCCGTCGGTGCCACGGCGGGCATAACGCTTGCCATTGGGGCTGTCATGGCGCGCAATCAGCCCCGCATGCACGAGGGCCGCCAGATGCCGGCGCAGAGTGCTTTCCGCCATACCATGGGCACGCTCAGACAGCGCCACGTTCGAGGGGAAGACGATCAGATTGTCATTGTCCGAAAGCGCCGCGTTAGGATGGAAAGTGACCAGCGCATTCAGCACCGCTAGATCCCGATCCGTCACCTCAAAGGCGCGCCGGGCGGTGCAAAGATCGCGCAGCAGCTCCCATTTGTCGATGTGCGTGATCTCGGGTGCGGTCTGCATCGCCACAACCTGTTCAATCAAGCCAGCCGTCACCGGCCGCCGCCCGAAAGGCGTCGTTGTAATGTGTTCCATATGCTGTCACGAGACAAAACTTTTTCACCCGCCGGACTCGACGCCAGTTGACAACCGTCAACTCAAAGCCATAGAATCGGAGGTGCTAAATCACCAATTCAGGCCTCTTGGAACTTCGGTTCTGAGGGGTCTTTTCTTTTCGTCCTGCCTGTTTCGTGCCTCCTTGTCGCTGCTCCACGATTATCCCGCCTGCGCGGGGTTACTCATCCCGACCGGTTTTCCAGCGGTGATGAAGATCTGCGATATTTTGGGCCAGCCAGTCCTCGAACCCTTTGGCCGTTTTGGTGTTCAGCGTCAGCACGGCCTTGGTCCCGCTGCGTCGCATCTGACCCAGCGCCGTCCCATCCGCACCCCGCAGCGGCACATCGGCGCGCGGGGCAGGGGGTTTGCGGGGGGTGAGTGCGATCAGAACGGCCTCGAACCTTTGGTCCGACGTTTCACCCTGCGCCGCGTCAACCGCGCGCTGCACCTGATCCTTGGGCAGCAGATCGGCCAGTTTCAGCCAGCGGTCACGCCCAACCGACGGCGCGGCCCCGATGGCCTGTATCAGCGCCTCGGGTATGCGGTCGGATACGGAAAGCATGCGCGATATCAAAGTCTTATCTACATGAAGTGCATCGCAGATCACTTTGCGGTCATAGCCCATATCCTGCATCTGGCGGGCGAAATTGACCTTTTCGATGAAGCTCAGGTCGCGCCGGGCCGAGTTCTCTTGCCCCTGCGCCAGGATGACCGCGCGGTCATCCAGCACCCGGATCAGCGCCTTGACTGGCAAGCCCAGCTCGCGCAGCGCAGCCACACGGCGGCGGCCATAGACCACCTGAAAACGTTCAGCATCATTGGGATTAGGGCGCAGCAAGACCGGCACCTGCTGGCCGTATTCGCGGATCGATGTGACCAGCTCTGCCAGCCCAGCATTTTCCTCGAGGCGGTCCTGCAAGCCACCCTGATCGATCATACGCGGATCAATTTCTTGCACCGCCCGCGATTTCAAATCGGAAATCGACTGGCTGACCGCCCCGATCGCACCCGAACCGTATCTGGGTTTGGCCACGTCAACGCGGGCGGGGGCCTCATCAGCGGGCGGGGCAGGGGGGGCGTCCATCAACCCCTTGAGCAGGTTCTTACGCGCCATTCATCCGCCCCCAAGCTGCTTGCACCAGTCCTTCAATCTCGCCGTTCACTGCGTTCAGGCTTTCCATCGCGCGCTCATAGGTGGCCCGGGTGAACTGGCCCTTTTCCACCTCGTATAGAGTCTGTTTGGTGATGCCGGCATCGGAAATCGCCGTCGATTTCAGCACCGGATGGTTCAGCACGTGATCCCCGAACATCGAGCGCATGAAGCTGACCATCTGGTTCTGCGGCCCATCGCCGGGTTCATACCGCGTTACAACATAGCGCAGCCAGTCATAGGACATATTGCCCCCGGCCTCGCTGACCACGCCCAGCAGGTTCGAGGTCATCAGCAGGAACTGGCACATCGACATCACATCCAGCATCTGCGGATGAACCGTCACCAGCACGGCGGTGGCCGCAGACAGGGCCGACATGGTCAGAAACCCCAGCTGGGGCGGGCAATCGACGACAACCACATCATACTCCTGTTCAACCGAGGCCAGCGCGTCGCCGATCCTTGTGAAAAACAGGTTACCGTCCCGTTGCGTCAGCGCACGGGGGGTGTCGTGCTCGAACTCCATCAGATCCAGATTGCCGGGAATCAGGTCCAGATTGGTGAAATAAGTTTGCTGAATCACCTCGCGCAGCGGCACCGGATCATCATAGCGGATCGCGTCATAAAGCGTGCCGCCATCCAGCAGGTCAAACTCGGGCTGAAACCCGTGCAAGGCCGACAGGCTGGCCTGCGGGTCCAGATCAATCGCCAGCACCTTATACCCATCCAGCGCCATTTTCTGCGCCAGATGCGCGGCCGTGGTGGTCTTGCCCGAGCCGCCCTTGAAATTGATCACGGTGATCACCTGCAGATGATCGCCCTCGCGCCGCCCCGGCAGATAGGTGCCGGGCGCCTTGGCCCCGGCCTCAAGCAGCTCCCGCAGGGCCTGAATATCTTCGGGCGAGTAATAGCGGCGGCCTCCGGCGCGGGTCTCGGGCGAGGGGCCCCGCCCATCCAGATGCAGCTTGCGCAGATAGGCATCCTTGACGCCCAGCAGATCCGCCGCTTCGCCAGATGTGAACTTGCGCAGCGACCGTTTCGCGTCGGGCGGAAACAGCTGCGCGCGATGCGCCTGCAGCCGCTCGGACAGCCGCCGGGCGTGATCACCCACCAGCAAGTCAATACGTTCCTGCCTATGGCTTGCCTGTTGCGCCCCTGATAGGGTGGCGCTGGCGGTTGCATCGTCCATGTCTGCCCTCATTCGGCGCCGCATTGTTACGCTTGTCGCCGTTTTATTCACTACTTTCCGTAATTAATGGGCCAATAGCCCCGATTCTTGCAAGTGTTTTTTCCATATCCTGTGGCAGGGGCGGGCTGTACCACAAGGCTCAAGGGGTTGACTTGCCTCGCAAGTATGACCAAGTATGACTAAGGAGGCCCGCTATGACAATCAAGACAACGCTCAGTTTTACCGATCGCCACCACCGGTTCCTCAAGGAAAAGGTAGGGGAGGGCGTCTATGCCTCGGCATCTGCCGCCGTTGCCGCAGCGGTTGAGCGGATGATCGAAGACGAGCAGGCCCGCGAGGTCGCCCTGGATGCCATGGCCGAAGAGCTGCGCCGCCGCGCCGCCACACCGCGCTCGGAATTTGTCGACCATGAGGATGTCTTCCGGCCCGCCCTGCGCCGATTGGACCGCGAGGGGTGAGCTATCGCCTGCGCTACCACCCTTCGGTGGCTGACGACCTGCTGACCATCGCCGAGCTGATCGAGGACTATGCCGGTCCGCAGGTCGCCCGCCGCAAGCTGGCCGAAATCGCCGAAGCCGCACAAAGCCTGTGCACGCTGCCCCATCGCGGCACCAAGCGCGATCACATCCTGCCCGGCCTGCGCGCGATCCCCGCCGCCCGCCGCGCCGTAATCGCCTTTACCGTGGATGACGCCGCGCAAGAGGTCTACGTCATGGCGATCACCTATGGCGGGGCTGATTGGATCGGCCGCGCGAGCCTACGACAGAGTTGATACATCACCCCAGCAAATCTGCTGCCGGGTTTTCCGCGATATCGACGTCGTCATAATACTTCTGTGCCTGTGCGAGAGAGCGATGCAAGGATAGGCGCATGGCGGCCTGAA
>NZ_JBQFQE010000008.1:0-179091 GCF_056536725.1 Ruegeria sp. CJ3 | reverse complement strand
CACCCGTCGGATAGTAAACTCCCGTTACACCACCCGTCCCAATCGTGATAAACTCCTCTGCATACGCCGCAGGCGCTAGAAACGCAGCAGTTACAGCCGCTGTGATTGAAGATTTATTGAGCACTTTGACACTCCTGTTGTCAGTCTTTTTTGAGCCTTATGGGAATGCCTGATCGACCCAAAACATGGTTTTGGAATCAGCCACCCAGATGCAAAAGATGAAAGCGAAACCAATCGGCACGTGTCTATACGTTAGATTACGTATAGGCTTGGGGGCCAGGGCGCGGGCATCATGGCCCGAACCGATCCGCAACCACCATCTGGACAGAAGATTGGACAGCACAGCGCAACAGGATTTCCGCCGGGATCAGGCCGAACCCGCCCGCAGGCGCAGGTCGCTGCGCGCGACGCTGGCCTTGTGTCTGGCGGGGCTGCAGTTTGTGGCGGTGCTGTCGGTGACATTATCGACCTTTGTCAGCTCGGAAAACGCGCTGCTACGGCAATCTCGCATTTCGCTGAACGAGGTCAGCGTCAATGTCATCGGTCAGGTTAAAAACTTTCTGAACCCGGCGCGGCAGGTTCTGGATGCCACGCGGCGGCTGGCGGAAAAGGATGTGCTGGACATTAACGATATCGCAGCACTGGAAAGTCATTTCTTTCAGCAATTGCAGGTCGCTCCGCAGCTGGCGGGGATTTATCTGGCCGATGACACCGGGCGTTTTGTTTACGTCATGCGCACCGAGGAACCCGGCCGTTACCGCACGAAAGTCATCCCGCCCTTTGCGCCCGAAATCACCGAACATCCGGCGGATTTTCAATGGCGCAACGACCACTTTACTCTGCTGGAGACCGCAGAGACCCAGACCGACACGTACGAGGCCCGCACCCGTCCGTGGTTCAGAATGGTCGATGCCGCGAAGGCTCCGATCTGGACGCAGCCCTATATCTTCTACACCACCCGGCAACCGGGCATCACCTATGGCGTGCCGGTGTTGGACGATGCGGGCCAAATCCGCGCCATTCTGGGCATCGACATTCAAATTGATGCGCTGTCGGGCTTTCTGCTGGACATCTGGTCGGAACGACGCGGCGCGGCATTGGTTCTGAACGAGGATGGCTCGGTCCTGGCGCATCCAACATTGGTTCTGATTGACCAGAATGCGGACTTCGACAATCCGGAACTGCCGATGGTGGACCAGATCAACGACGCATTGGCACGTCAGGCGTTTGGCACATTGGTGAAGGGAGACAACGCCGGGGTCGAAGGCCCCGTTCATACCGATTTCGAGCTGGATGGTCAGGATTACGTCGCCATGCTGATCGACGTGTCGGAACCCGGCCTGAACTGGTTGATCGGGCTTTACGCCGCCGAAGACAATTTCATCGGCGAGATCAAGAAAAACCGGGTGCAGGGCATCTGGATTGCACTGTCGATCGCGATCCTGACCGGCGCTATAGGTCTGGCACTGGCCGACCGCATTTATGCCCCGGTACGCAGCTTCGCCAGCCAGACACAGCGCCTGTCCAGCGGCGAGATCACCCCTGACGAAGGTGTGCACAGCCCCTATCGCGAGCTCGAAGACAGCGGCGCCGCAATGGCGCAGGAGGTGCGGCAAAGGCAGCGGTTCGAAACCGCCTATGGCCGTACATTCGATCTGGCGTCGCGCGGGATGGCGCAGATCTCGCCGGAGACCGGGCGGTTCCAGCGGGTCAACGAACAGCTTTGTGACATTATGGACTACCAACCCGGTGAGCTGGAAAAGATGACGCTGGCCGAAACTCTGCCCGAAGACGGCCAGCAGATCGCGGTGAAGTTCCGCGAAACGCTGCTGCAGGATTCCGAGTTCATCGCCGAGAACCAGTTTATCCGCAAGGACGGTTCGACCATCTGGCTGCGGGTGAATGCGATCCTGATCCGCGATGAAAACGGCGTGCCGGATCACGCGGTTGCCATTGTCGACGATGTCAGCGACCGCAAACAGGCCGAGGATGAGGCCAGCCGCCTCAGCCGGGATCTGTCGCATGTGGCGCGGGTGAACCTGATGGGTGAGATGGCTTCGGGGCTGGCGCATGAGCTGAACCAGCCGCTGAGCGCGATTTCCTACAATGTGGACGCGGCCAAGATCACGCTTGAGGAAATCGGCGATCCCGACCCCGAGCTGAGCCAGATTCTGACCGATATCGACCGGCAGTCGCGCCGCGCCGGTGACATCATCCGCGCCCTGCGCGACGTGGTGCGCAAGGATCGCGGGCGGCAAATCCCGTTCGAACTGGGTGGTCTGATCCGGCAGACCGTCACCCTGATGGAGGGCGAGGCCCGGGTGCATGACATCGCGCTGACCTATGCCGCGACCTCTCTGCCGCAGGTCGTCGGCAACCGGACGCAGATCGCGCAGGTGCTGGTCAACCTGTTGCGCAACGCCATCGACGCGCTGGCGCGCGCGCCGGTCCCGGCGGGTCGGATCACCATCACCACTGGAATCACGGCGGATTTTGTCGAGGTCCGGGTCGAAGATAACGGGCCCGGTGTCAGCGCCGATGTGACCCTGTTCAACACGTTCGATACCCAAAAGACCGACGGGATGGGTCTGGGCCTGTCGATCTGCCGCACCATCGTCAAGGCCAATGGCGGCACGATCTGGCATGACCCCAACGGCACATCCGGCGCGCGGTTCTGTTTCACCCTGCGCCGCAGCGACAGCGATGCAGAGGGCGCGTCATGACCAAGCCCACCGTCTACATTGTCGATGACGATGATGATGTGCGCATTGCCCTGTCCCGCTCGTTGGGAAAGCGGGGCATGGTGGTCACCCATTTCGCCGATGCGCAATCGTTTCTGGATCAGGTCAGCGCGGATGCGGCGGGTTGTCTGATTCTGGACTACGGGATGCCAGGCATGGACGGGCTGGAACTGCAGGATCACCTGGTCCGTCAGAACTCGACCCTGCCGATCATCTTTGTCTCGGGCCATGGCGGTATCCCGGAATCGGTGCGCGCCACCAAGGCCGGTGCGATTGATTTTCTGGAGAAGCCCTTTGACCTGACCGTTCTGATCGAACGGATCGAATCCGCATGGGAGGTGGGTGCGCAACTGCGCACGGAAAAAGCCCGACGGCAGGAGCTGGCGGACAAGCGCGGCCTGCTGACTGAACGCGAGGAACAGGTGTTGCAGCATATCCTGACCCACCCCGCCCGCACCTCGAGCAAGGAGATCGCCACCGAACTGGGCATCAGCCCGCGCACGGTTGAAATCCACCGGGGGCGCATTCAGCAAAAGGTCGGGGTCAAAACCACCATCGAACTGTATGAGCTGTTCGGGCAGATGCAATGATCGCCAGCCTGATGATGTATGCCCGCCCGCAGCTTGAGGGGGCACATAGGCGGTACTGGTCCCTGATCCGCCAAACCCTGCTGCAAGCCGGGATCGACAGCCCCGAACACCTGTCGCAGCAGGCCGAGGAGTTCTCGGTCTGGCAGGACCCCGATCTGGTGCTCAGCCAGACTTGCGGGATGCCTTACCGGACGTGGCTGCATGACAAGGTCGCGCTGGTGGGCACGCCGGATTACGGGCTGGCGGGCTGCCCACCCGGCTATTACCGCAGCGCGCTGGTGGTGCGGGCCGACGATACGCGGAACGGTCTGCGGAACTATCGGGATGCGGTCTTCGCCTATAACCAGACTTTCTCGCAATCGGGCTATGCCGCGCCCTACTGGCATCTGGCTGCGCATGGGTTCTGGTTTGAAAATCGCCTGCAGACCGGGGGCCATTTGAACTCGGCCCGCGCGGTGGCCGAGGGTCAGGCCGACATCGCCGCACTGGATGCGGTCTCGTGGCGGTTGATATGTGCGCATGAGGGGTTTACCCCAAAGCTGCGTGTTCTGGATTGGACCGAGCCCACCCCGGGCCTGCCCCTGATCACCGCACAAGGCAATGACGAAGATGCGATTTTTGCCGCCGCCCAGTCAGCCATCGAACAGCTTGATCCCACCGACCGGGCGGCGCTTGGGTTACACGGGATCGTGCGTATCTCTAAAGAGCAATACCGCACCATCCCCAACCCGCCCGAGGGGGCCTAGGCGATCATGCAACACGCCCCGAATGTCAGCCCCTTCGGCCAAATGCCGAATGGCCAGCCGGTGCATCGCATCGCGCTGCAAAACAGTGGGCTGCGGGCCTGCATCCTGACCTATGGCGCAGCGCTGCAGGACCTCAGGTTGGACGGAATATCGCACCCTCTGGTTCTGGGCTGGCCAACGCTCGACGGCTATGTGAACAGCAGCGCCTATTTCGGTGCCATCGTTGGCCGTTTCGCCAACCGCATCGGTGGCGCGTGCTATGAGATTGACGGACAGGTCCACCACACCGACGCCAACTTTCGGGGTAAACACACGCTGCACGGCGGCAGCGCAGGCAGCGCCCGTCAAGTCTGGCAGATCGAGGCGGTCAGCGAAAATGCTGCCACCCTGTCGCTGAAGATGCCCGATGGCCACATGGGATTTGCCGGACATCTGACCGTTCGCGCGACCTATGAGATCGAAGCCGATCACACCCTGCGCCTGTCGATCGATGCAGAATGCGACCGCCCCACCCCCTGCAGCTTTGCCCCGCACAGCTATTTCAACCTTGATGGCGGCGAGTCCATCGCCGGGCACACACTCCAGATTGATGCGCAACACTATCTACAGGTCGATGACGATCTGATCCCCACCGGATCACTGACACCGGTCATGGGCAGCCCGCTGGATTTCCAAACCCACCGCCAGATTGGAACGCATGCGATTGATCACAATTTCTGTATCTCGGAGGGGCGGCAGGCGTTGCGGCCTGTGGCATCGCTCTGTGGTCCTCGCTCGGGGCTCTGCCTGCATCTGGCGTCGACCGAGCCGGGGCTGCAGGTCTATTCAGCCGCAGGGCTCGACGAAGCGGGCCGGATCGGCCTGAACGGGCAACCCTACGGCCCGTTCGCTGGCCTCGCGCTGGAGCCGCAGAACTGGCCGGATGCACCGAACCAGCCAGGTTTCCCGTCGACCATCCTGTATCCAGAGGAACGCTACCGGCACGACACCACATTTCAGATCACCCGGTCAGGGCACGGTCTGCTCTGACACGACCTCTCCGAATGTCGTGAAGAACTTGCCTGACAGCTTCTTGGCGGTGCCCGCAATCAACCGGCTGCCCAGCTGCGCGATCTTGCCGCCGATATCGACCTTGGCGGTGTAGGCCAGAACCGTCTCGTCCCCGTCTTCGGTCAGCGTCACATCCGCACCACCCTTGGCAAACCCGGCAGCGCCGCCCTTGCCCTCACCCATCAGGGAAAACCCGTTCGGCGCGTTCGAGGTGTCCAGCGTCACCTCGCCCGCGAATTTCGCCTTCACAGGGCCAACTTTCAGCACCACCTTGGCCTCAAGCTGATCGGGACCAGCCTGTACCAGCTCTTCGCATCCGGGGATGCAGTCGCGCAGCACATCGACGTTGTTCAGCGCCTGATACACAACATCGCGCGGGGCCTTGATGCGGATTTCGTCACTCAGTTCCATTCCTGTTTCCCTTTGATCAACAACATCTTGGATAAACGCGCAGCGCCTCTTCGGTCGCTTCTTTTGCGCTGAGTTCGGGGCGCGCGGGCCAGATCACCCGCAGCCATCTATGCCAGCTTTTCATCATCACGGCTCTCCTTCACGGTATCGGTGTTTCGCCAGCGCACGATCTCGGCCAGGATCGAAAGTGCGATCTCATGCGGGTCGACGGCGTGGATATCCAGCCCGGCGGGCGCCTTGAGCTGCGCCGCGCGCGCGGGATCCATCCCCTGCTTGATCAGCTTGTCACATAGCACCTGCGCCTTGCGCCGGCTGGCCACCATCGACACGCGACGGGCCGCCGAGCCCAACGCCGCCTGCAACGCCGCGCCGTCGCCATTGCCCTGCGAGGCGACAACGACGAAATCCCGCGGTTCAAGACCCAGCGCAGGCAGGTCATCGGGGTCAAACCGGGTCTGACCTTCCGCCGCCCCTTTCGGCACGTAAACCCGCAACCCGGCCAGACTGCCATGCGCCGCCAGTGCCGCAGCAATCGGCGTGTCGCCAAAGATCACCAGCCTCGGCGCGTGCTGATAGGGCTCAACCAACAGGTCGACGGTGCCGCCGCTGGGGCATCCGCTTTTATAGGTCTGCACACCGTCCGGGTCCGTCATCGCCGCCACCTTGTCCGAGGGTTTCACGCGGATCATGCCGGGCTGACCGCTTTCCAGCGCCGCCTGGGCCGCCGCCCGGACCGCGCGCTGAACACAGGCCCCGCCCAAATGGCCCAATATCCGCCCATCCCGCGCAATCGCCGCCTTGGCCCCCGCCTTGGCCGAGGTCACATCCGCCGTGCGCAGCACCGTGGCGACGCAGAAACTGTCCCCGCTCTGACGCAGGTCCTCGATCGTGTCGAATATGTCGAAACCGGGCATGGCGGGTCCTTTCACAACTTGCGAAACTGAGGTTCCAGCGCAGCCAGCGCCTGCAGGGTGTTGGCGGGCAGATGCGCATCCAGATGCGGCAGCGCAGCCTGCATCGCGGCGGCGACGGGTTCGTAACGGTCCCAGCCTTTCAGGGGGTTCAGCCAGACGATCCGCCGCGCCTTGCGCCGGATCCGCCCCAGCGCCGCGCCCAGCGCCTGCGGATCGGAACTGCAATAGCCATCCGACAGGATCAGCACGACCGTCCGCCCATTCAGCGCCCGCGCCCCATAGCCGTTCAGAAAGCCTTCAAGACTGCCCGAGATGTCGGTGCCGCCACCAAACCCCTCGGCCATCAGCGACAACCGCCCCGCCGCACGGATCGAATCGTGATCCCGCAGCGCATCCGTAACCCGCATCAGACGCGTGTGGAACAAATAGGCATCGGCTTCGGTGCCGCTGCTGATTAGACCTTTAAGAAAGGCCAGAAAAACACGGGAATAAACCGTCATCGATCCGCTGACATCACACAAGGCCACGATCCGCATCGGACGCGGCGGCCGGGCGCGGCGATAGAGGTCTATCGGCTCGCCCCCGCGCGCCAGACTGGCCCGTTGAATACGACGCATGTCCAGCGCAGGACCGCGCAGCGCCTTTTTCCGCCTCCGCGATCGGCGGTCTCGAATGGCCTGGGCCAAACGTTCCGCAGCCATTTCCGCCTGTTTTAGAGACTGTTCATCCATCAATTCCCGCAGGTCCCGGCGCGACAGGTTGGCCGTGCGGGTCGCGATAAGCTTCCCGTCCATCCCTTCGGCCTCCCCGTCGCCCGGATCAGGAGTGGTGGCTGCCTGATCTGTATCCGCATTCGCGTTGGTCTGGTCCTGATCCGAGCCTTGCCAGATCATAGGCTTGGCGGACTGCACCCGTACATGCGCAGCTTGCGCCTGACCCACGCGCTGCTTGCCCGCATTGAACCAGTAAGCGTCGAACAACGCGTCAAACCGCCGCCAGTCCTCGGCATCCCCGGCCAACAGCGCGCGCAAGGCCTCCCGCGCCAGATCCACATCCGTCGCTTCAACCGCATTCAGGGCGGCAAGCGCGTCACCGGTCTCTTTTGGCCCCACACGCAACCCGTTCATGCGCAGATGAGCCATGAACCCCGACATTCGGTCGGCAAGGCCCAAAGCCCGGGACGGAAAGCGCGTCACCTGCATCAGGCCACCTTTCCGATCAGTCGATCCATCACTTCCGGCGGTGCAGCATCATAGTCTGCAGCGGTCTTGAGCAAACAAACCAAGGTCGCCTGCACCTCGTCCCGCGCTTGCGCCAGATCGTTGACACCCAACCCGGACAGCGCCGCCGCCCAATCCAGCATCTCGGCGATACCCGGTACCTTCTCGAGATCTTCCTTGCGCAATGCCTGAACAACCCCAATGATCTGACGCGCCAAAAGCGCCTCAACCTCGGGCATCCGCGCCCGCAGGATCGCCATTTCGGTCTCTTTCGAGGGATAGTCCAGAAAACTGTACAAACACCGCCGCCGCAGCGCGTCAGACAAGTCTCGCGTGCCGTTAGCCGTCAGAATCACAATCGGCCGCGACCTAGCCGCGACCGTACCAAGCTCGGGAATGGTGATCTGAAAGTCAGACAGAATTTCCAGCAAATAGGCTTCGAATTCCTCATCGGCCCGATCAATCTCGTCAATTAGCAAAATCGGGGGAGCATCCTGCGAAATAGCCTCTAACAAAGGCCGTTTCAGCAAATACGCATCGGAAAATAACTGCGCTTCTTCAACACCGCCCTGCGCTTCGCTCGCACGGATCGCCAAGAGCTGCCGCTGATAATTCCACTCATAAATCGCGTGGCTGGCATCCAACCCTTCGTAACACTGCAACCGGATCAACCGGGCATCCAGCCACGCTGCCATAGCCTTCGCCACCTCGGTCTTACCAACACCTGCAGGCCCCTCCAGCAACAACGGTCGCCCCAAAGCCTGCGCCAGATGCAACGCCATCGCCAACCGATCATCGGCAACATAACCCTGCGCGGCCAACCCGTTCTGCACATCGCTCAAAGTCAAAACCAAGATCCATTCTTCATCTGGCTAAAAATATCCCGGGGGTCCAAGGGGGCAGAGCCCCCTTGCTTCCGTCGGACCGGCCCAAGCCGGTCCGACCCCAATCACCCATGCATCCCCAGCCCATTGGCGATCTTCCATATCCGCCAATGATCATGCGGCATATGGCTCTGCACCAACCCGAAGGGCCGGAACGCATCATGCACCGCGTTCGAGAAACAAGGCACGCCCCCGACATTCGGGCTCTCACCGACGCCTTTCGCCCCAATCGGATGATGCGGAGACGGCGTAACCGTATAGTCGGTGATATAGTTCGGCGTCTCCCAAGCGGTCGGCAGGAAGAAGTCCATCAGCGTGCCGGTCTTCACATTGCCCATCTCGTCATAGGCAATCTCCTGCCCCATCGCGATGGCCAGCGCCTCGGTCACGCCGCCATGGACCTGCCCGTCGATGATCATCGGATTGATCCGGGTGCCGCAATCATCCAGCGCATAGAACTTGCGAACGTCCCATTCACCGGTATCCACATCGATCTCCATGACACAGATATAGGCCCCGAACGGGTAGGTCATGTTCGGCGGATCGTAATAGCTGACCGCCTCCAGACCGGGCTCCAGCCCCGGGATTGCCTGATTATAGGCGGCGAAGGCGATTTCCTTCATGGTCTTGAACCGCTCGGGCGCGCCTTTGACCGAGAACCGATCAACATCCCACTCGACATCGTCGTCGTGGACCTCAAGCAGATAAGCCGCAATCATCTGCGCCTTGGCGCGGATTTTGCGCGCGGCCATGGCCGTTGCCGCGCCCGCGACAGGCGTGGACCGAGAGCCATAGGTTCCCAGACCATAGGGCGCAGTATCGGTGTCGCCTTCCTCCAGCGTGATGTCATCAGCGGGCAAGCCGATCTCACTGGCGATGATCTGGGCAAAGGTCGTGGCATGGCCCTGACCCTGCGAGATCGTCCCCAGCCGCGCGATGGCGGACCCCGTCGGGTGGATACGGATTTCGCAGCTGTCGAACATGCCAAGTCCGAGAATATCGCAGTTCTTGACCGGTCCCGCGCCGACGATTTCGGTGAAATGCGTCAGACCAATGCCCAGCAGCTTGCGAGTCTTTCCGGCCTTGAACTCCTCGACCCGCTGCGCCTGTTCAGCGCGCAAACCTTCATAATCAACAGCCTTCAGAGCCTTGTCCCAAGCTGTGTGATAGTCGCCTGAATCATACTCCCAGCCCAACGCCGATTGATACGGGAACTGATCGGCCTTGATGAAGTTGATCCGCCGCAGCTCGGCCGCGTCCATGTTCAGCTTGATGGCCAGAACCTCGATCATGCGCTCGATGAAATACGCCGCCTCGGTCACGCGGAAGGAACAGCGATAGGCGACACCGCCCGGCGCTTTGTTGGTATAGACCCCATCCACCGCCAGATAGGCCGTCGGGATGTCATAGGACCCCGTGCAGATGTTCATGAACCCCGCCGGGAACTTGGTTGGATCGGCACAGGCGTCAAACCCGCCGTGATCCGCGGTCGTATGGCACCACAAACCGGTGATCTTGCCATCCTTGGTGGCGGCGATCTTGCCCTGCATCCAGTAGTCACGGGCAAAGGCGGTGGACATCAGGTTCTCCATCCGGTCCTCGACCCATTTCACCGGCTTGCCGGTCACGATCGAGGCCACGACCGAGCAGACATAGCCCGCATAGGCCCCAACCTTGTTGCCGAACCCGCCACCGATATCAGGGCTGATCACGCGGATATTGTGCTCGGCGATGCCAGAGATCAGCGAGACAACCGTCCGGATCGCGTGCGGGGCCTGAAACGTCCCGTAGAGCGTCAGCTTTCCGGTCACCTTGTCCATGCTGGCCACGGACCCGCAGGTCTCAAGCGGGCAAGGGTGGGTGCGGTGGTAATAGACCATCTCTTCCGCCACCACGTCGGCCTCGGCCAGAATGGCCTCGGTCGCGTCCTTATCGCCCTGTTCCCAGGTGAAGATGTGGTTGTGATGCTTGCGCGGTCCGTGCGCACCTTCGGTCTGCCCCTCAAGGTCTTCGCGCAGGACCACATCGGATTTCAGCGCTTCGAACGGGTCGGTCAGAACGGGCAGTTCTTCGTACTCGACCTCGACCAGTTCCGCAGCATCCGCTGCGATATACCGATCCTCGGCGACGACAAAGGCAACCTCCTGCCCTTGGAAAAGCACTTTGCCATCGGCCAGCACCATCTGCTTGTCACCGGCCAGCGTTGGCATCCAGTGCAGGCCCAGCGGAGACAGGTCTTCGGCTGTCAGAACAGCGATCACGCCAGGCATCGCCAAAGCGGCCTCTTTGTTCACGCTGACAACGCGGGCATGCGCGTAGGGCGAGCGCACGAAGTCGCCGAACAGCATCCCGTCCAGCTTGATGTCATCGACATAGTTGCCTTTGCCTTGGGTAAAGCGCACATCCTCGACGCGTTTGCGCGAGCTGCCCATGCCTTTGAGGTTGGCGGCGCGTTCTTCGGGGGTCAGTGTCTGGTCGTTCATTCCGCGGCCTCCTTCTGAGCGTTCAGCATGTCAGCCGAGGCCGAGATCGCCTTGACGATATTCTGGTATCCGGTGCAGCGGCAGAGGTTGCCGGCCATGCCAAAGCGGATTTCCTCTTCGGTCGGGTTCGGATTTTCCTGCAACAGACGATGCGCGCGGGTGATCATGCCCGGCGTGCAGAAGCCACATTGCAGCCCGTGATGTTCGCGGAACATTTCCTGCAGAACGCCAAGGCTGCCATCGTCATTGGTCAGCCCTTCGACGGTGGTGATATCTGCGCCGTTCACTTGCGCCACAAAAGTGGTGCAGGATTTGACGGATTTGCCGTCGATATCCACGGTGCAGGCGCCACAATGGCTGGTTTCACAACCGATATGAGGGCCAGTGATTTTCAGATCTTCCCGCAGGAAGTGGATCAGCAACGTGCGCGGCTCGGCCAGACCTTCGACCTCTTTGCCATTCACGGTGAGTTTGACGTGCATTTTTGACATTGGTTCCTCCCCTCAACCCGCGCGGCTTAGCGCACGGTCGATGGCGCGGTGCAGCATCACGGCGGCCACGTGTTTCTTGAATTCGACGGGGCCACGATTGTCGGCCACAGGATCAATTGCGTCCAGCATCGCAGCGACGCAGCCATTCACATCGCCATCCGCCAGCGCAGCACTGGCACCCTCGGACCAGACCGGCGTGTCGGCCAGATTGGTCATCGCGACCGAGGCCGTGCCATTGCCGACCATCACCGCAGCGGCGGCGGTGGCATAGTCGCCAATCTTGCGCTTTTGCTTTTCATAGGCCTGCCCGACACCCGCGCCGGGCACCGGGATCGAGATGCGGGTCAGGATTTCTTCGTCCTCACGGGCGGTAAAATAAGCCGCCTCGTAAAACTCACGCGCGGCGATGCTGCGCGACCCATCGGGGCCGGACAGTTCGAACGTGGCGTTCAGGCATTGCATCAGCCCCGGCATGTCGTTGCCGGGATCACCATTGGCCACGTTGCCGCCAACTGTCCCGACATAACGCACTTGCGGGTCCGCGATCTGCAACGCCGCTTCCCGGATCAGCGGAACGGCGGACTCCAGACCTTCATGGGTGATCAACTCGTGCTGGGTGACCATCGCGCCCAGCGTAACCGTGTCTGAACCGACCTCGATGCCCTTCAATTCCTCAATGGCCTGCAGATCGACCAGATGGCCCATCTCGGCCATGCGCAGTTTCATCATCGGGATCAGGCTGTGCCCGCCCGCGATCACGCGCGCCTCGTCTCCGTGTTCCTGCAAAATACCAATGGCCGAGGCGATGTCGCCTGGCCGGTGATACTCAAATCCGGCTGGTATCATATTTTTCCTCCCTGGGTCCGACGCAATGCCTTGGGGGACCTGTGGATAGAAAACGAGGGCGGCGTCAGCCGTTCCAGACAGCGGAAACGGGGCGCGCAGCTTGTTTCACGAAATGCGAATGGGCTGCACGAGTTGCGATCAGAGGCCCAACGCGTCGCGGATGTCGGCTAGGCGGGACCGGCTGACCGGGACTTTGGGCAAAGCATCCACACCTTCGAAATAGCAGGTGCCATTGTCCTTGTGCCGCTCGAAGCTTGAGACGTGGCGGGGATTGACCAGATAGCTGCGATGAGCGCGCAGGAACCCATCAGGTTGCAGGCGGGTTTCAGCCTCGGTGATCGACCACGGGCAAAAGAGTTTCTCGGACCCCATGTAGAGGACGGTGTAATGCCCCTCGGCCCGGATGGCGGCGATGCGGGCGGGTTCGGCAAAGAAGGTCTGGCCTTCGCGTTCGAACGGGACGCCCGCGCGCAAGGTTGCGGGTTCGGGCGCCGGGGTGGGCTGTGCGGGGGGCTCTTTCGGCTCGACGAAGGAAATCCCGGTCAGCAGGAAGGCGCCGCAGATCAGAAAAACCGAAACGGTGACGCCCATGGCCAGAACCTGATTGTCCAGCGCCGGGCCCGCGCCGCCGGGGCTGTCGCTGGCGATGAAATCGGTCAGGCCGGTGGCGACGAAATGCATGGTGAACACGGCCAGCCCGAAACAGACCGTGCCCAGCAGGATGTTACGCTGGGTCCGGTTGCCATAGGCCACCCAGATCGCGGCAACCGACAAGATCACCGAGGCCAGCGTCGACAAGGCAACATCCAGCGCGTTGTAGACCGGGCGACACAGCTGCATCCCCGCCATGCCGATATAGTGCATCACCACGATGCCAAGACCGACGATCACCCCGGCCCCGACCATGGTCTGGGCTGTGCGGGGCCGGAAATGCAGCAGCAGCAGCGCCAGCCCCACCATCAGGATCGCCACCAGCGCCGAGATCAGCGTGATCAGCGCGTCGTAATAGAACAGGATCGGCAGTTGCAGCCCCAGCATGGCGACGAAATGCATCGACCAGATGCCGCCGCCCAGCACGACCGCCGCCAGCGCCACCACAAGCTTGCGCCGCTGGCTGTCCAGCCGCGACGCGCCGTGGGTCAGATAGAGGCCGGTGAAACCCGCCATCAGGGCGACGGCCAGCGAAGCCGCCACAAGCCAGGCGTTATGCGAATAATCCAGCATTTCGGTCTGCACGCCCTCCCCCGGCGTGAACAGACGTTAGCAAACGGATTTGACGGGAACAATCGGGGGTTTGGGGCCGCCGGTTGGCGGGCGGCCCCAACAGTATCAATCGCTGATCGCGCCTTCTTCGTCGCGGCGCTGGTGCATCTTGGCCTTGACCCGCGCACCCACGATCAGGGGTAGGACAAAGCCGATGATCGCAATCGCCAAAAGTCCGATGGCCAGCGGGCTGTCGACAAGGGTCCACCAATTGCCGTTGTCGATGGTGACGGCGCGGCGCAGGTTGTTCTCCATCGAGTTGCCCAGCAGCGTGCCAAGAATGATCGGCACCAGCGGCACGTCCAGCTTGCGCAGAACCCAGCCCATCACGCCGAACCCGATCATCACCAGCAGGTCAAAGCTGGACCCCGAGATGCCGTAGATGCCGACAAAGCTGACCATCGCCACGATCGGCATCAGGATGCGCGAGGGCACCATCAGCACGCGGTTGAACAGGCCCACCATCGGGATATTCATCGCCAGCAGCATGAAGTTGGCAATGAACAGCGCCGCAATCAGGCCCCAGACCACATCTGGGTTCTGGGTGAACAACAGCGAACCCGGCGTGACGTTCAGCGCCAGCAGAACCGCCAGCAACACGGCTGTGGTCCCCGACCCCGGCACGCCCAGCGCCAGCATCGGCACCAGGGCACCGCCGGCGGCGGCGTTGTTGCCGGCCTCGGGCGCGGCCACGCCACGGGGATCACCGGTGCCAAAGGTGTTCTCTTTATCGACCAGCCGCTTCTCCATCGAATACGAGATGAACGAGCCCAGCGACGCGCCCGCCCCCGGCAGAACACCGGCAATGAAGCCAAGGAAGGACGTCCGCAGCATGGTCGGTGTGCACTTCATGACCATCGACAGCGGCGGATAAAGGCGGCCAATGTTCAGCTTGCTGCTGGTGGCATCCGACCCGCCGTGGCGGTGTTCAAGGAAGATGAACACTTCGGACAGGGCAAAGACAGCAGCCGCAATTGCGCCACTGGTTCCAAACAGTTTCATTCGTTCCTCCTCCTAGGGTCTTTCTGGGCCGCGCGCGCGGCCGAAACCGATCCCCGCCAAGGCCGGGCCCTTTCGTGCAGGTTCATTCTGTGTAACGATAAACCTGTCACGAACCTGTCACGCCAAACGGGCCAAGGGGGCGAAAGGGATATGCGCGTTCTAATGATCGAAGATGCCGAGGATCTGGCCGAGGGCGTGGTCGCCCATCTGGCGCGATCCGGCGTGGTCTGCGATCTGGCCACCACGGTCGAGGCGGCGCGGGATTTCCGCGCGGTGCAAAGCTATGACGCCATGCTGCTGGACATCAACCTGCCCGACGGGTCGGGTTTGAACTTTCTTGCCAAAATCCGTGCGTCGGGCGACCGGACGCCCGTTCTGATGCTGACGGCGCTGACCTCGGTCGAGGATCGCGTGGCCGCGCTGGACAAGGGGGCCGACGATTATCTGGGCAAGCCCTTCGATCAGCGCGAGCTTGAGGCCCGGCTGCGCGCGCTGGTGCGCCGCGATGCGGATCGCAAGACCGAACAGGTCACGCTGGGGCCCCTGATCTACGCCCCCAAGGACCGCAGCGCCACGCTGGACGGCAAGCGCCTGAACCTGACCGCGCGCGAGGCCGCCGTGCTGGACGCCCTGATCCGGCACGAGGGGCAGTATATGTCCAAGGCGCGGCTTTACGATTCGCTCTATGGGTTCGAGGACGCGGATGTGGGCGAAAACGCCATCGAGCTTTATATCGCCCGGCTGCGCAAGAAATTCGCCGACAGTGCTGTAAGCATCACCACCCAACGCGGGGTGGGATACCGGATCGGGCTGGATGGGTAGCCTGCGCCTGCCCCACAGCCTGACGGCCCGCGTGCTCAGTGCCGTGGTGCTGATCCTGGTGCTGGGTGGGTTACTGGTGGCACTGTCGATCTGGGCCAACGGGCGGTTGGCGGCACGGCAGGCCTATGACCGGCTGCTGCTGGGCGCGGCCAGCGACATCGCGGAATCGGTGCGCATTCAGGACGGCGCGCCGGTGGTGGACCTGCCGGTTTCGGCCTTTCAACTGCTGGCACAGGCGCCCGAGGATCGCATCTATTACGCCGTTCAGGTGCCCGACGGCCCCTTCATCACCGGTCTGGACCGCGACACGGTGATCGACACCCCGCCCACCACCGGCACCGCGCCGCAATATTTCGCCGCCGATCTGAATGGCGAGCCTGCGCGGTTTGTCCGCTTGACACGGCTGTTTGCCGAACGTGATTTCTCGGGCGAGGTCGAGATTCTGGTCGGCCAGACCCTGCGCGCGCGCCATTCGATGACCGCTGGGCTGATGCGCGACGCGCTGTTGCCGATGGCGCTTGCCGGAGGGTTGCTGGTCATCATGTCGTGGTTTGTCACCCGCTCGGCCCTGCGCCCGCTCGAGGCGCTGTCGGATGATCTGACCGGGCGCGACCCGTATGATCTGACGCCGATGCCCAGCGCCGGATTGCCGCGTGAATTGCAGGTGATGCTGGGCGCGATGAATCGGTTCATGGGGCGGCTGGACCGACAGGTGGACACGATGCGCAACCTGATCGCCGATACCGCCCATCAGCTGCGCACCCCCGTCGCAGCCATTCGCGTGCAGGCCGAGATTGCGCAGGACGACCCCGACGCCCCGGCCCGCGCCCGGGCGCTGGACCGGCTGTTGGGCCGCACCCGGTCTCTGGGCACGCTGCTGGATCAGCTTCTGTCGCGCGCGATGGTCATCCACCGTATCGACAGCGCCCCGCGCCGCGCCGTCGATCTGCGCGAGGTCGCGCTGGAGATCGTCGAACAGCGCGATCACGAGGTCATCGCCCCCGGTGTCGAGGTCCGGCTGGAGATCGGCGAGCAACCGGTGTTGGTGCGGGCCGACGCCTTTTCCATCGGCGAGGCGGCCAAGAACCTGCTGGGCAATGCGCTGCGGCACGGGCAGCCTCCGGTCAGTATCGGGGCCGAACTGGCCGAGGGTCGCGCCGTGCTGTGGGTACGCGATTGCGGGCCGGGGCCGGACCGGGCGATTGCCGACCATCTGGGCGCGCGGTTCAACCGCAACGCAGGCTCGGGCGAGGACAGCACCGGGCTGGGCCTGTCGATCGTGAAATCCACCGCCGAGGCCTTCGACGGCACCGTCGAAATGGCCAGCGACGACCGCGGCTTTCGCGCCGCGCTCAGCTTTCCGGCGGCTTCGGAAGGAGGCACCTGATGATCCGGCTTATCGGTCTTTTCCTGCTGACCCTGACGACCGCTGCACAGGCGCAGGAAGATACGGCGCAGTTTGGGCAAGGCCCCGAGGCGATGCTGGTGCGCTCGACCACCGACATCGCCATCATCCGCCCGGTGATCGAACGGTTTGCGGTGCTGAACCCGAACCTGACCATCACCTATGAGCAATGGGGATCAAACGCGCTGTTTCAGCACAGCCGGACGGCCTGCAAAACCGGCGAAGGCGCGGCGGATGCGGTGCTGTCTTCGGCGGTGCAGCAGATGGTCTGGCTGGTCAACGCGGCCTGTGCCAGCCGCTACAGCTCACCCGCGACGCAGGCGTTGCCGTCCGCCCGCCGCTGGCGGGAGGAGCTGTGGGGGATCACGACCGAGCCCGCCGTCATCGTCTACAACAAGGACGGGCTGAAGGATCACGAGGTTCCCCGCAGCCGCTTTGCCCTGCTGGACGCGATGCGCACCCAGCCCGAGTTGCTGCGCGGGCGGGTTGCCACCTATGACATCGCCGCCTCGGGGCTTGGATATCTGTTTGCCTATGGCGACAGCCTCGAGGCGACGACCTTCGGCTCGTTGATCGAAGGCTTTGCGCGCATCGACGCGGTGGCCACCTGCTGTTCGGCGCGCATCATCGACGACGTGGCGCAGGGGCGGTTTCTGATCGCCTATAACGTGCTGGGGTCGTATGTCGCCAGCGCCGAGGCCCCCGGTGTGGGTGTCATCCTGCCCGAGGATTACACCCTGGTCCTATCCCGCGCCTACATGATCCCGCAGCAGGCCGAGAACACGCAGGCCGCCACCCGGCTGCTGGATTTCCTGCTGTCGCCCGAGGCGCAGGACCTGCTGGCCGCCTCGGGTCTGGTGGCCCGGCTGGACGCCGCCGATACCGGGCTTGCGCCCAGCGCCCGGCGGTTCATTCCGCTGTCGCCCGCCCTGCTGGTCGCGCGCGATCAGAACCGGCGGGCCGAGCTGTTCAAGCTGTGGAACGACGCGTTCAACGTGGAAACCGCGCGCTGACGATCAGGCCTGCCGGGCGACATCATCCCGAACCGGTTCGGCCTGCACCTCGATCACGTCCTCTTCGGGTGCCTCGGCGGGGGTTTCATCCTCTGCCGCCTCGTCCGCGTCGGCCTCGTCCATCTCGGCCTGATTCTCAAGCGCGCCGACGATCAGCGGCAGCATGTGCACACCGGTCGCGCTGGCAAGCTCGGGCGTTTGCGGGGTCTGCCAGCTGAGCGTGTCAAAGCTGTTGCAGTTCTGGCAGACCGGGCCCCATTCGGGCTGAATGTCATGGCAGTTGTTGCACACCCATTGCGGACCGCGCGGCGCGGTCAGCGCCTTGGCCAACCAGCCTTGTACCACCGCATCCGAGGCACCCTCGCCCCGTTCGACCGCCGCCATCAGCGTATAGGCGCGCGCATCGGCCTGTTTCTCGACCAGATCGCCCAGCGCGCGACGGGCTTCGGGGAAATCCTCGGCCACGATGTTCAACTCGGCCCGGATCAGGCGAGTTTCCATGTGATCGGGGTGAATGCGGGTCAGGGCAGTGAAGCGCTTGATCCGCTGGTCCGGGGTTTCATCCGGCGCGATCTCGGCAAAGGCATGGGCCAGATCGGGATGCGGCTGCACCTCCCACGCCTTCTTCAGAATCTTGGTCGCAGCGCGAGACTTGCCCTTGGCCAGATAGGCCCGCGCAGCCATTGCGGCGGCGGGCACCAGATCGGGCGACAGACGGTTGGCCTCGATCGCGTGCTCCTGCTGTTCGACTGTGCTGGTCTCATCCAGAATATCGCGCGCCTCGGACAGGGCCAGCACCGCGTCGCGGCGTTTGAACACGTCGCGCGGCAGATGGCCCGATTTTAGCTTGGCTGTCAGGGTCGAGCGCGCGCCCGCCCAGTCCTGCGCCTTGGTCTGCAGGGTCAGCAGCACGTCCTGCGTTTCCTCGTGCCGGGGCTTCATCGCCAGCGCCTTTTCGGCCAGCTTGCGGGCGGTGTCGTCATCGCCCTCGGCCAATTTCTGTTTCATGATCCCGCGCACACCGACAAAGCGGGTTGCACTGTTCGTCACCAGCTTCTTGTACGTCTCGGACGCCTTGCGCGTGTCGCCCGTCATCTCAGCCGCCTGCGCCACCAGCAGGTTGGTCAGCTCGGGCTTGTTCAGCAGCTTTTCGGCCTTGGCCGCCTTGGTCATGGCAATACGCCCCTCGCCCGAGGCCAGCGCCATCAACCCATCCGACAGCGCCTGATACCCGCGCTGTTCGCGGCTGCGGTCGAAATAGCGCGACAGGGCGGTTTCATCACCGTTGAGGAATTTCAGCGTCGCAATCAGCAGGCTAAGCAGTTTGAAGAACAGCCACACCGCCAGCACCAGCACGCCCAGCGCGATCACCGATTGCAGCGGGCCCAGCGTGTATTCCGTGCCTGCGACGGTGATCTGCACCCCGCCGCTGGATTCCATCAGGAACCCGGCACCCAGGGCCAGAAGGCCGATAATCGCAACAAAAACAAGGATTTTTAACAATGACCACAGCATGTCAGGCCCCTCAGTTCGAATTCGCGCCGGATGTCAGCGCCTGTGCGGCTTCCACCGCCGACAACCGCGTCTGGGCCGCCTGTTCCCACTCGGCCAAGGCGGCCTGCGCCGCCTCGGGCAGCGATTTCAACTCGGTCAGCGCGGTGGCCACATCGCCATCGGCCAGCGCCGCCTGCGCCCGCGACAGAACCGCATCAGGGTCATCGCCCTGCTGCGGCGTCACCGAACGCGCGCCGGTCTGACGCTGCAGAAACGCCACCAGCCCCGTGCCTTTGTCCGCGTCGCGCGCATCCGCCAGCGCCGAACGCGCGACCGGTTCAAAAGACGCACGCAGGGCTGCAATCGTCTCAACCCCCTTTTCGGCCGGGTCCGACAGCGCGGCGGGGACATCGACCCCGCTCGCCTTCAACTCACTCACAAGCTCATCATAGGGCTGGCCGGTATCCAACTGGCCCTGCAGCCGCGACAGGATGGCGGTGTTGGTCGCCGCGCGGGCCTCGGATGCGGCCTTGGCCTCGAGCGCTTGTGCGTCCGAGACCATCTTTTCCACCTCGGCCCGCTGGGTCGCCAGCGAGTCCTGCAATTTCTTCAGTTCCGCCTCATAGGCCGCCACCGCAGCGGGCGAGGCCGCATCGGTGACAGGCCGCTTTTCCAACTCGGTCAGACGGTCGGCCAGCGGATCAACCTTGCCACCCAGCGCATCCAGGCCGGATTTGACCGCGCCCAGATCGGTTTCGATCGGGGTCAGCTTGTTAGTCAGGGCAGTGATCTGGTCCGACAGGCCCGAGACATCAGGGCTGTCCGACAGGCTCTTGGCCAGCTGACTGAGTTGATCCGACTGATCGGCCAGTTTTTTCTCAAGCGCCGCGATAGTGTCGGTTTGGTCCGAGCCCTGCGACAGCAGGCCCCCATTGCCGACGGCAAAGCCGATCCCGGCGGCAATAACGCCCCCGATCAGCGCCGGGACAAAGCCGCCGCGCTTTTCCACGGTGCGCTCGATGATCTTTTCCTCGACCGGCGCGGGCGGAGCTTCGGCTTCGGCTTCGGCTTCGGCTTCGGCTTCGGCTTCGGCTTCGGCTTCGGCTTCGGCTTCGGCTTCGGCTTCGGCTTCGGCTTCGGCTTCGGAAGTTACCTCGGCAGCAGGCTCGGTGGTGTCAACCGAATCGTCAGCTTTATTGGGGGCGTTTTCAGCCCCGGCATCCTCGGTCAGTTCTTCAACATTGAGGTCTTCGACCGGTTCCTGATCGGGTTTTTTCTTATCAGCCACCGGCATAATCCCCTTATTGATTCCTGAAACACATGAACAACAGACCAACCCAAGTTAATCCGCACCCGGCGCACCCTCAACCCGCATCGCGTATTTCACAAGTTTTTTAACGGCTTTCTGCATTCGGGCCGGGGTGGGTTCACGGGCGATGACCAGCTTCTCGGCGGCCAGAGAGCTAACCGGTTCCGCCGCCGCCTCGCTGATCGCGGCCAGCCACAAGGGCGCCGGGCCGGGCCAGACATTGGCGAATTGTCGCGCGGTGCGGGGCGAAAACAGCGGCACGATCACCGGCTGATCACCCTCGGCCACGACCGAGGCCTCATCGCTGAGCGGCAGCAGATGCTGATGATAGACCGGCTGTTCGCGGGTGGTCAGGCCGGAACCCGTCAATCGTTCCGCGATATTGCCGCGGCTGTGTTCACCGCGCAGATGCAGCAGCGGCGTCGGGGGCCGCAGCCGTAACAGGCCGGCCACAAGCTCTTCGGCGGTGCCGCCGATCATCTGGGCATCCCAACCCGCCGATCGCGCGGCCTGGGTTGTGGCCGGTCCCACGCACCAGGCGGGCAGCCCGCGATCGATGTCCAGGGACGCCGCAGCCTGCACCCCGTTGGCCGAAGTAAAGATCAGCCCGCGCATCTCGCTGGTGTCCACCGGCACCGCCAGCGGCCTGATGTCCAGAAGGGGGGAATACAGAACCGAAACCCGGGACCGAACACTGTCGGGCAACTGCGCAACGAACCTGTCCGAGGCGGCGCGAGGGCGGGTCATCAACAAATACAACGGTCGGTGCCTTCGGCCCTGGGATTGTTTGCGTCCGCGCGGGGTGCTACCCCGCCATAAGATCATGATGCAACGGATCAGGCCAATGGTGCAAACACTTACCGTCCTCGGGCTGGAAAGCAGCTGTGATGATACCGCAGCCGCCGTGGTGCGCGGGGCCGAGTCGGAGGCGCAGATTCTGGCCTCGGTCGTGCATGGCCAGACGGACCTGCACAGCGCCTATGGCGGCGTGGTGCCCGAGATCGCGGCACGCGCCCATGCGGAAAAACTGGATATCTGCGTAAAACAGGCTCTGACACAGGCGGATTTGACGTTGGCCGAGATTGACGCGGTGGCCGTCACCGCCGGGCCCGGCCTGATCGGTGGGGTGATGTCCGGCGTTATGTGCGCCAAGGGGATCAGCGCGGCAACCGGGCTGCCGCTGATCGGGGTGAACCACCTGGCGGGTCACGCGCTGACGCCGCGGCTGACGGACGGGATCGCGTTTCCCTATCTGATGCTGCTGGTCTCGGGCGGGCATTGCCAATATCTGATCGCCCACGGGCCCGAAAGCTTCACCCGTCTGGGTGGCACTATCGACGACGCGCCGGGTGAGGCCTTCGACAAGACCGCCCGTCTGCTGGGCCTGCCACAGCCCGGCGGGCCCTCGGTCGAGGCCGAGGCGCGCGCGGGTGATGCCAACCGGTTCCGCTTTCCCCGGCCTTTGCTTGACCGGCCCGGATGTGACCTGTCGTTCTCGGGGTTGAAGACCGCGCTGATGCGGATGCGGGACCAGATCGTTGGTGAAAAAGGCGGGCTCACGCGGCAGGACCGCGCCGATCTGTGCGCAGGGTTTCAGCAAGCCGTCGTCGACACACTGGCCGAGAAAACCCGCCGGGCGCTGGCGCTGTATCTGGCCGAAAGCCCGCCCGATCCGGTTGTCGCTGTTGCGGGGGGCGTGGCGGCCAATTCGGCCATTCGCACCGCATTAGAGACTGTTTGTGCCGAGGCAGGCGCGCGGTTCACCGCGCCGCCGTTGGCGTTGTGTACGGATAATGCGGCGATGATCGCTTATGCCGGGCTCGAACGGTTTCGCAGCGGCGCACGCGACGGGCTGGACTTGACCGCCCGTCCGCGCTGGCCCTTGGATCAGACAAGCCCGGCTATGCTGGGCAGCGGCAAGAAGGGGGCCAAGGCATGAGCGTTTCGGTTCTGGGCTCGGGTGCGTTCGGCACCGCGCTGGCAATCTCACTGGCTGGGAACGGGCCGGTGACGCTGTGGGCGCGCGATGCGGAACAGGCCCGGTTGACGCAAACCACCCGCGAAAACGCGGCACGGCTGCCCGGCGTAACACTGCCTGACGGGATTAACGTCACCTCGGACATCGCGCAGGCTGCAGAAAGCGAAACGCTGTTGCTTTCGATCCCGATGCAGAAACTGCGCGGCGCCCTGCAGAACCATGCCCCGGTTCTGACCGGCAAGACGCTGGTCGCCTGCTGCAAGGGGATCGAGCTGTCGACCGGACTGGGGCCGGTCTCGGTCATCCGCCAGACGGTCCCGGACGCCTGCCCTGCCCTGCTGACCGGACCCAGCTTTGCCGACGACATCGCGTGCGGGTTGCCCACGGCGCTGACGTTGGGCTGTGCCGAGGCCGATCTGGGGCAGGCCTTGCAGCGCGAATTGACCTCGGCCAATCTGCGGCTTTACCGCACCACCGATACGGTGGGCGCGGAACTGGGCGGAGCATTGAAGAATGTCATCGCCATCGCCTGCGGCGCTTGTATCGGCGCCGGGATGGGCGACAGCGCCCGAGCGGCCCTGCTGACGCGCGGATTTGCCGAGATGCAGCGCTTTGCCGCGATGCGGGGCGCGCAGGCCGAGACCTTGATGGGGCTCTCGGGGCTCGGTGATCTGGTGCTGACCTGCTCGTCCGATCTGTCACGGAACTACCGTTTTGGTCTGAGTTTGGGTCGAAACGCGGATTTTGACCCTAGCACGACCGTCGAGGGCGTCGCCACCGCGCGCGCCATGTCCGACATCGCCAAAGCCGAAGGTCTGGACATGCCCATCAGTACGACGGTGGCAGAACTCAGTCATGGCGCCTACAGTGTGGCGCAGGCGATTCAGTCGCTGCTCAACCGACCCCTGAAGGAGGAATAACATGCTGATCGCCCTGATCGCGCGCGACAAGGCTGGCGCGCTGCAGACCCGGCTGGGCAACCGCGCCGCCCATCTGGCCTATATCGAAGAGACCGGTGTCGTCGCGCAGGCCGGCCCCCTGCTGGACGGAGAGGCGATGATCGGCTCGCTGATCATACTCGACGTCGAGGATCTGGCCACCGCGCAGGACTGGGCCACGAACGATCCCTATGCGATGGCGGGGCTGTTCGAGTCGGTCGAGCTGATCCCATGGAAACGGGTGGTGGGCTGATGGCCTATTGGCTGTTCAAATCCGAACCTTCGACCTGGAGCTGGGACCAGCAGGTTGCCAAGGGCGACGCGGGCGAGGAATGGGACGGGGTGCGCAACTATCAGGCGCGCAATTTCATGCGGCAGATGGCGGTGGGCGACCGGGGGTTCTTTTACCACTCGCAAAAGGACAAGGCGATTGTCGGCATTGTCGAGGTCTGCGCCGAGGCCCATCCCGACAGCACCACCGATGACGACCGCTGGGAGTGTGTGGACATCAAGGCGGTGCGCCCCTTCACGACGCCGGTCACGCTGGACCAGATCAAGGCCGACGAGCGGCTGGCCGAAATGGTGCTGGTGCGCAATTCGCGCCTGTCGGTGCAGCCGGTGACCGAGGCCGAATGGGCGGTGATCTGCGGGCTGGGCGAGACGCAGCCCGACTGAAGAAAAATGGGAAGGTCCTGACGATGCAGAACCTTCCCTACCCCCGCGTGCTCCCAACTCACCACACGCGTATGGAATTTCATGGCTCTGACCGTCCTGGTCTTTCCGCGACCTTAGCCCACACACGGCGGACGGTTCAAACACCAAGTCCTTAAATTACATCTCAAATCCAAGACGCCCGCCAGGTGCGTCAGCCATAGACCGACTCTTTGCCGAAATGCTTGGTCAGCATGTAATAGACCACGGCGCGGTATTTGTTGCGCTCGGACATGCCATAGGTCTCCATGCTCTTGTTGATCGCTTCCATCAGCTCGGGACCGTCCGAAAGGCCCAGCTTCTTGATCAGGAAGTTGTTCTTGACCGTCTCAAGCTCGCCCTCCTGGCTGGCCGCCACAGTCGAGGCATCAGCGTCATAGATTGCCGGGCCGCAGCCGATCGTGACCTTGGTCAGCAGGTCCATATCAGCATCCATGCCGCATTTCGATTTCAGATCTTCGGCGTATTTGGCGATCAGCTCGTCACGTTTTCCCATAAAATACTCTCCCGTCAGACAGTCATTGCTGCGTTAAAATCAAACCCTTGGGGCGGGTGGGGAAAGGTTAGCCAGATAAGCGCATCGGACAAAGGGAAAATTTTGGCGCTTTCCCCCTAAGCGCGGGCCTGAAACGCCTGCGTGGCCAGATCGGAAAAGGCGCGCACCTTGCGGCCTGGCGTGGCGTTGCCGGCGTGAACGAACGCAATCGGCGCATCAGGTGCGCGCAAGGCGCCGGGCATGACCTCGCGCAGCAGCCCGTGATCCAATTCGCGCTGTACCGCCAGACGGGATTTGACCGCAAGGCCCAACCCCTGCACCGCCGCCTCGGTCAGCATGTCCGAGTTCGACACGGCAATGCGGGTGGGCACGGTCAGGCGGGTGCCGTCGCGCAGGTCGAACCGGGTCTGCCACGGCAGGCAGGCCCAGCGCATCAGGCGCAGATCCTCGACCGTCTGCGGCGTGCCGTAGCGGTCGCAAAACGCGGGCGCGGCGCAGATCAGGCGGTCATTATCGCTCAGCTTGCGGGCCTTCAGGGTGCTGTCGGCCAACTGGCCCACGCGGATGGCGCAGTCGATGCCTTCATCCACCAGCGAGACATAACGGTCGACCGCAAGGAATTCGACGGACAGGTCGGGGTGGCGGGTCTGAAAATCCTCCATCAGCGGCATGATGAACCGCGACAGGATCCACGGCGACAGCGTCACCCTCAGATGCCCGCGCAGCGCGCCGGTGCCGCTGCCCGCGTCAAGTTCGGCGTCGCGCAGATCGGCCAGGACGGGTTCGATCCGGTCCAGAAAGATATGGCCTTCATTGGTCAGCTGCACGGTACGGCTGTTGCGGTGAAACAGCTTGAGGTTCAGCACATCCTCAAGCTTGGCAATGCGGTGGCTGACCGTCGCCGCCGAAACGCCCAGCGCCTTCGCGGCGGACCCCACGCCCCCGGTTTTGGCAACCGAGACAAAGGTGAGCAGATCGTTCACATGGTACATTCGAAAAATCCTGATGCTGGTTTCAGGATCAAGCCAGTTATCGTGAAAAATTTCAAATGGTATCTGAGCGGGTATCAGAGGAGGACCCCATGAAACACCTGTTCGCCATTTGCGCCCTTGCGCTGGCTGCCCCTGCAACTGCAGCGGAATTGGAAACCTATCTTGAGTTCGAAAAGGCCATGCCCCCGGGTAATCTGGCCATTGGCCCGGATGGGCGCATGTTCATGTCCGTGCACGAATTCTACGGCCCCGAACTGCGCGTGGTCGAGGTGATGCCGGACGGGTCCACCAAACCCTATCCGACCGAAGATTGGGCGCGCGCGCCAAACGATGATGCGGATGGGCTGAACGGTGTGTTGGGGCTGCGCGCAGATCGCGATGGTATCCTGTGGATGCTGGATGGTCAGGGCGAGAACCAGACCGGACGCGTTGTCGGTTGGGACACCAATACCGAGACGCTGCATGCGATTCATTATATCGGCGCACCTGTCGCGCGCCCGACCTCGTTCCTGAACGATCTCGCCGTGGATCGCGATCATGGGGCCATCTACATCTCGGACACGGGTGACGGTCAGAACTCGGCCATTATCGTGGTCGATCTGGACACCGGACGCGCGCGGCGGGTTCTGGAAGGCTCTCAATATACGATTCCCGAAGATACGCCGATGGTCATCGACGGGCGCGAGATCACGCTGGGCGGCAATCCGGCCAAGATCGGCATCAACCCGATCACCGTCGATCCGACAAACACATGGGTCTATTTCGCCCCGATGACGGCCAGCGCGATGTATCGCATCCCGACCGCCGCACTTCTGGATGAAAGCCTGTCGGACGCCGAGCTTGAGGCGCAGGTCGAACGCTATGGCGACAAGCCGATCTCGGATGGCTCGACCGTGGATACCGGTGGCAATGTCTACATCACCGCGATGACGGACAATGCGCTGGGTGTGACCAAGCCGGACGGGACCTATGAAGTGTTGTTCCAGTCGGATGATGAATTGCCGTGGCCGGACGGGTTCTCGATCGGTGCGGATGGATATGTCTATGCCACGATTAACGAGTTGCACCGCTCGCCCGTTCTGAACAATGGCGAGGATGCCTCGAAAGGGATCTACAAGATCGTCCGGTTCAAATCGCTGTCTGACGCGGTCAGCGGACGCTAAGCGAATCCCCGGCCCTGCGAAGCGGGGCCGGACCACCTACCGGCAATAGCCCCAACCGGGGCCTTGCAGATGGAAATGATCCGCGTGCAGGCGATTGAAATTGGGGCCCAGCACCACGCGGAACCAGTCGCAGGCCCCTTTTCCGATCCGGTGTAGAAAGTCAGCCTCGGGGCCCGGTGTCGTCCAATCCTGTAGCAGGCTGAGCGTTCGCCCGTCCGCCAGCTCAACCCCCACAATATCGATGGAATCTGCCGTAGCATGGCTGCTCCATCCGCTGTTTTCACCCTGCGAGGTGCGCATGCGGCGGCAATTGTAACTGCCCAGATGTCGCAATGCGCGCACCTCGGTCCCCAATAGGTCGCGCGCGGCGGGTTGCACCACATGATGTTCCCACATCGCCAAGCGCAGGGCAGTCGTACAGCGGGTTTCCACCCCGCTGATCCGGGCACTGACCAACCGTGACAGCGATCCCCGACCGGCGATGCCGCAGTTCTGATCGACCACCAAGTCCTCCATCTCCGAGAACGCGGCACCGGCTTGTGACAGGGTCGCCCGGCACTGTGCCTCATCCGCCAGCGCGCGGTTCAATTGGAACTTGGTGGCAGGCGTGACCGGGGCAGTCAGGGTCAGGTCCCGAAGGGGATTCCAATACGCGGGCAGCGGGGTTTTGGGGTGCGCCAACAACAGGTACCCGCCCGATCCAACAAGGAATAGAAATACGATGATTGAAAAGAAAAACGCCGCCAGTTTCATCAACCGGCGGCGTCCTGAAGGTTCGGTCATACCCGATCCGCAATCAGTAGCGGTAATGCTCGGGCTTATAGGGACCTTCGGGTTTCACGCCGATATAGGCCGCCTGCTCGCTGTCCATCTGAGTCAGCTTCACGCCGATGCGGTCCAGATGCAGACGGGCGACTTTTTCATCCAGATGCTTGGGCAGGATGTAGACATCGTTTTTGTATTCATCACCCTTGGTGAACAGCTCAATCTGGGCCAGAACCTGATTGGTGAAGGAGGCCGACATCACGAATGAAGGGTGACCGGTGGCGTTGCCAAGGTTCAGCAAACGACCTTCGGACAGCAGGATCAGACGATTGCCCGAGGGCATCTCGATCATGTCCACCTGTTCCTTGATGTTGGTCCATTTGTGATTCTTCAGACTGGCCACCTGAATCTCGTTGTCGAAATGGCCGATGTTGCCGACGATGGCCATGTCCTTCATCGCGCGCATATGCTCGATGCGGATCACGTCCTTGTTGCCGGTGGTGGTGATGAAGATATCCGCGCTGGCAACTTCGTCCTCCAGCAGGGTGACTTCAAATCCGTCCATCGCGGCCTGCAGCGCGCAAATCGGATCGACTTCGGTGACTTTCACCCGGGCACCCGCACCACGCAGCGAAGCGGCCGAGCCTTTGCCCACGTCGCCATAGCCACACACAACGGCGACCTTACCGGCCATCATGGTGTCGGTGGCGCGGCGGATCCCGTCGACCAGCGATTCCTTGCAGCCATACTTGTTGTCGAACTTCGACTTGGTGACCGAGTCATTCACGTTGATCGCCGGGAACGGCAAGTGGCCGTCTTTGACCAGCTGATACAGGCGGTTCACGCCAGTGGTGGTCTCCTCAGAGACGCCCTGGATCTGATCCCGCATCTTGGTAAACCAGCCCGGGGATGCGGCCATACGCTTGGCGATCTGCTTCTTGATCACCTCTTCCTCTTCCGAACCCGGAACGGGGATGATGTCTTCCCCTGCTTCGGCGCGCGCGCCCAGCAGGATGTACAGCGTGGCGTCGCCGCCATCGTCGAGGATCATGTTTGGGCCGTCTTCGAACAGGAAGGACTTGTCCAGATAGTCCCAGTGCTCTTCCAGCGTCTGGCCCTTGATAGCAAAGACCGGAATACCGGCATCGGCAATTGCCGCCGCCGCATGGTCCTGCGTCGAGAAGATGTTGCACGATGCCCAGCGTACATCCGCGCCCAGCGCAACCAGTGTTTCGATCAGAACAGCGGTTTGGATGGTCATGTGCAACGAGCCAACAATTCGGGCACCGCTCAGCGGTTTGCTTTCGCCGTATTCGGCGCGCAGTGACATCAGCCCCGGCATTTCGGTTTCGGCGATGTCCAGTTCCTTGCGGCCAAAGCCCGCCAGTGAAATGTCTTTAACGATATAGTCCCCGGCCATCAGGTGCTCCACTCCGGTAAATCTTGATCCGGATTGCCCCTAGCATTCCTTCGGGCAAGTGGCAACGAGGATGGCCGGAAACGGGAACTTACGCCTTGATAATCAGCTTGGCGTACCCTCGACCTTGATCTTGGGGATCGCCTCGAAAAAATCAGTACCGACAGCGACAATACAGCTAATGCCGTTGGGTTGCGTGACCAGAACGGTGTAACTTCCCGTCTCCTTTGAGGTCCAGACCTCCATCACAGATTGCGCGCCCCGAGATTTCTGCAACCCGCCAAAGGCCAATTCCTCGGCGTATTTGTCCTGCAGATTGGAAATCAGTTGATCGCGGACGGCACAGTTATTTTGGGCAAAGGCCGGCGGCGCGGTCGCGGCCATACCAAAGGTCAGGGCAATTCCAAGTAGACGCTTGAACATGACAAGCTCCTTTCGATACGAGTTTCGTTTCGAGAGGGGCGCATAACTGGGAGGAGTCAGCACCCCCCTCAGTCCTTGATGTCGGGATCGTACCGAACGGTTTCAAAGCACGAGTGCTCAAGAAAATGTTGGCAGCCGGTGATCCTGACAGGTACATCATAGCATAAAGACGCGAATTTTATGTGTCCCACTTCACAAGGCATGGCAAAATGGCAACACAACCCCGCGCATGGCAAAGGATGCTGTCGGGCCGCAGGCTGGACCTGCTGGACCCCACCCCGGTGGATATCGAGATTGAGGATATCGCCCATGGTCTGGCCTTTGTGGCGCGCTGGAACGGGCAAACGGCGGGCGATTTTGCCTATTCCGTGGCCGAGCATTCCCTGCTGGTCGAAGAGCTTTTTGGCCGGATTGCGCCAAAGGCACCCGTGAAATGGCGGCTGGCTGCGTTGTTACATGATGCCCCCGAATATGTGATCGGAGACATGATCTCGCCCGTCAAATCCGCCGTTGGCCCGGATTACGGCGCGCTGGATGACCGTCTGGCGGCAGCGATACACATCCGGTTCGGATTGCCCGCCGAGGTGCCGAAGACGGTGAAACGGCAGATCAAAAAGGCCGACAAGATCAGCGCATGGATGGAGGCAACGCAGATCGCGGGGTTTTCCGAGGCCGAGGCCTGCAAGTTCTTTGGGCAGCCGGATAAGGCGGTGATGGAGGGGCTGGCGATCACACTGCGCCCGCCCATTGAGGTGAGAGAAGCGTATTTGTCAAAACATGAAACATTACTCGCCTGCTTCTAGCCGGTGTCGGATAATACGTCTCTCTCAACTATCGAAACAATAGTTTTGCCATCTAACATTCTTAGTTTGGCTATGAATTTTCAAATCGAATTGGCCCATTAAACCAAAATGCGCAAACTCCTTACCACATTGATTACATTATTTTTTCTGCAATCCGAAGCTGCGGCATCTCCAGCCGATGATGCGGTGTTCCTTACGAGCCAGCATCTGAACTCAGAAACTGTTCAAGCGGTGAGACGATGGGCGGCACGTATACACGTTAGAGCCCTCGCAAATCCGCTTGCTGAACGAGATATCAAAATTCGCGACGCTGATCGCTTCGCAGAGATGATACCAAATGAAATCACCGACCTCGCGATCCGAAGTTACCTGGAATCTGGCGAAAGGATCTACCTCGAGACGTTCAGCTCCAGTCACTTGGATCAGATTTCTACATTCCATCGGCTAGATGTAGGGCAAAAGCTGCTGGCCGCTTCTTCGAGTAAGGCATCGAAACAAATGTCGGCAGAAAGCCAAGACATTATTCTTTCTGGTATTCTGGAGCTCGATGAAACTGAGATCAAAGAGACGCTGTCTTCAAAAGAGCTGAGCGAATACGCTGCTTTCATTAACAGTGATGCTGGCGAAGCGCTTCAAGAAAGCTGGGAGTCTATAATGCGCCGCATGAGCTTGGCACTCATCAATGGGGTTTGGGAACCTGAACTGAGAGATTCCGAGATTGCACTTCCATTTATGTTAGAGGTATTTGAAACAAAAGGGGTTTTAAGTTTTCCAAACCCCATTACGAGACAGGATAGCATACAAAAACTGCGCACAGAAATTGATCAGTGATTTCTCGTTGGAATTCTCTAGATCACCGCGGACTGCGCTTCGCCAAAATCCTTTGCAACGTCCGACGGTGCATGTTCAGTCTCCGCGCGGTCTCGGAGACGTTTCGATCACACAGCTCATAGACCCGCTGGATATGCTCCCAGCGCACGCGGTCCGCGCTCATGGGGTTTTCTGGCGGTGGGGGCAGTTCGTCGCCTCTGGCCAGCAGCGCATTGGTGATGTCGGTGGCATCGGCGGGTTTGGACAGGTAGTCGGTCGCGCCGATCTTCACGGCGGCCACGGCGGTGGCAATGGCGCCGTAGCCGGTCAGCACCACAACCCGGCTGTCGGGGCGTTTTTCACGCAGCACTTCGACCACGTCCAGACCGTTGCCATCCTCAAGCCGCAGGTCGACCACCGCATAGGCAGGCGGGCGGGCGGTGGAAATGGCACGGCCTGCGGCGACCGAGCCTGCTGTTTCAACCTCGAACCCGCGCTTTTCCATGGCCTTGGCCAGGCGTCTCAGAAACGGCTCGTCATCATCGACCAGAAGCAGCGATTTGTCGGGGCCGATGTCAAGCTGGGAACTGTCTGCCATATGTGGGTCTTTCCGCTATTTCATGCCTTTGGCTTGAACATGAGTAATAGCAGCGCCATTCCAAAGGTCAAACAACCCGTCGCAGCCTAGAGCCGGTCGATAAAGCAGCCCACCTTGTCCGCCATCTGCTCGGCCGTGTCGTCACGCTTGAAGAATTCAAGGAAACCGTCCTCGGGGGTGACCAGATAGGTAAAGGTGGAATGGTCGACCAGATAATACTCGTCGCTTTTGTCATGGGCCTTGTAATAGGTCTTGTAGGCCTTGCTGGCCGCCTTGACCTGCTCGGGCGATCCGGTCAGCGCGATCATGCGCTCGTGCAGGTTGAAAGCGTAATCGCCCATGACTTCGGGCGTATCGCGGTCGGGGTCGATCGAGATGAACAGTGGCGTCACCGACTGACCGCGCTCGGCCAGAATGTCGATCGCCTCGGCGTTTCGGGACATATCGAAGGGGCAGACATCGGGGCAGAAGGTATAGCCGAAATAGATCAGCGTCGGCTCGGTGATCACATCCTTGTCAGTCACGGTCTGACCTGCGGCGTTGAGCAGTTCGAACGGGCCGCCAATGGCTGCGGTGCCGCCCGCGATCTGGCTGGACCGACATTGGGCGAATCTGTCATCCGATCCTGCGCCCCGCGTGAGCAGCCACATGGCCCCCAACCCGATGGCCAGAACAACGGCTGCAAGTATGGCATAAAGGCGGATCATGGTGGCGTTCCTCGCATGAGGGGTTATTGATCGTTTCGGCGCGGACACCTATCAACATGAGGGGCCGACGCAATAGGACATAATCGACCGATGACCGATTCCAATACCAGCCTCTGGCGCGGGCACGAGCGCAGCACATGGATCCGACTGCGCACGCTGATCCTGTTGCGCTGGGTCGCCATCGTCGGCCAGATCACCGCGATCACCGTGGCGCAACAGTCCTATGACGTGCAGCTGGAGCTGGGCCTGTGCTATTTCGCCATCGGCGTCTCGGTCATGGGCAACCTCACGGCCATCCTGCTGTTCCCCGAAAACAAGCGCCTGTCAGAGTTTGAAAACTTCCTGATGGTGCTGTTCGACCTGCTGCAACTGTCCTTCCTGCTGTATCTGACCGGCGGGCTGAACAACCCGTTCGCCCTGCTGCTGGTCGGCCCTGTCACGATTTCCGCCAGCGTGATGAGCACACGCTCGACCCTGATCATCGGCGGGGTGGCGGTGATCCTGACCACTCTGCTGGCGCAGTTTCACCTGCCGCTGCGCACCGATCTGGGCCTGGTGCTGGACATCCCCGACATCCTGCTGTTCGGCAACTGGGCCGCGATTATCATCGCCATCGTGTTTCTGGGCGCCTATTCCCACCGCGTCAGTTCCGAGGTGCATTCGATGTCCGAGGCGCTGTCGGCCACCCATATGGCGCTGGCACGCGAACAGAAACTGACCGATCTGGGCGGCGTGGTCGCCGCCGCCGCGCATGAACTGGGCACGCCGCTGGCAACCATAAAACTCACCAGCTCGGAACTGATCGAAGAACTGGACGACCGCCCCGAGCTGAAGGAAGACGCCGCCCTGATCCGCGAACAGGCGGACCGGTGCCGCGATATCCTGCGCGACATGGGCCGGGCGGGCAAAGACGACCTGCATCTGCGTCAGGCCCCGCTGTCGGCGGTGATCCACGAAGCGGCAGAACCGCATGTCGACCGTGGCACAGAAGTGCATTTCGCCGAAGGGCCGCTGCAGGACGGAGACGTGCAGCAACCGTCAATTCTGCGCAAGCCCGAGATCATTCACGGGCTGCGCAACCTGATCCAGAACGCGGTGGATTTCGCCCAGACGCAGGTGTGGGTCGAGGCCGGTTGGACGGCAGACCAGATCACCGTCTGCATCATGGATGACGGGCGCGGGTACCCTTCGCATATCATCGGACGGATCGGGGATCCGTTCATGCGTCGGCGGCGCGCCGACCGCAGCAGCCGCCCGGAATATGAGGGTATGGGTCTGGGCCTGTTCATCGCGAAAACCCTGCTGGAACGCAGCGGGGCCGAGCTTTTTTTTGCCAACGGGGCCGACCCCTATCAGAACCTCACCGATCAGCCCGAGCGGCGCGGAGCAATCGTCAAGGTGGTCTGGCCGCGCAAGCTGATCGACGCACAGACCGGGGATACCCCGGTGCCCTCGGGCGCAAACCAGCCGTTTCAGATCTGAGTTAAGACCCCGTTAACATTTCGCCGGCATACAGGGGTCCGATGGTTTTTCAGGGACACGACAGCAATGGCTGACTGGATGATTCTGGCTGCAATCAGTCTGGTTTCGGCGGGTTTTGCAATGCGCTGGTTGCTGCCGCGCAGACCATATCGAGGGGGCGACTATGGGCTGTCGGCCCGCGGGTGCCTGTTCGATGCGGTGTTCCTATTCGAGGACGAACATCTGATCGGCCATTCCGATATCGCGCTGGACGGGTACGAGGCGGTCACCTGCTGGGCCGATCTGCGGCGGCTGCTGCAGCGGGATTTCCCGGCCTTCCCCGAAACCCCGCAAATCGTCTGCTACAAGGGTAATCTGGTGGTCCCCGCCATAGACTGCACAGTCCGGCGCGAAGTTGTCTGCGAATGGATCGACGGCATCGTCCGGGTGCAGTTGCGCGACCTGACCGACGGCGCCCCTGTGGCCCGGCGGGATCAGGATGATCCGATCCGGCTGGCCATGGACCAGGCACCCTACCCGGTCTGGCTGCTGGACAGCGCCAACAAGGTCAGCTGGTGCAATGCAGCTTATGTTGCGCTGGCGCGCAAGGCCTGCGGTCCCGATGCCGATCTGACGATCCCGTTGTTCCCCACTCCGCAGGACGAGGCACAGCTGGGTCGGAAAACCCGCGTCCCGATACCGGTGCAAGGCGGTGACGCGAAGCTCTGGTTCGACCTGACCCGGGTATCTCATGAACAGGGGCAGCTATGCTATGCGGTTGATATCAATGCGATTGTCGAGGCTGAGGTGGCGCAGCGCAAATTCGTCCAGACCATGACCAAGACCTTCGCCCAGCTGTCGATAGGTTTGGCCATTTTCGACCGCAACCGGCAGCTTGCCCTGTTCAACCCCGCGCTGATCGACCTGACCACGCTGCCGCCCGATTTCCTCAGCTGCCGCCCCAGCTTGTCCAGCTTTTTCGACCGGCTGCGCGATCAGCACATGATGCCCGAGCCCAAGAACTATCGCAGCTGGCGCAACCAGATGAACGATCTGCTTGAGGCGGCGCAGGACGGCAATTATCAGGAAACGTGGTCGCTGCCCTCGGGGTCGGTCTATTCCGTCAGCGGCCGCCCGCATCCCGACGGCGCGGTGGCCTTCCTGTTCGAGGATATCACCGCCGAGATCACGCTGACCCGTCGCTTCCGGTCCGAGATGGACCTAATGCAATCCATTCTGGACAAGCTGGCAGATGCGATCGCGGTGTTCTCGGATGACGGAACGCTGGCGCTGACCAACTATGCCTATCGGATGCTGTGGGGCGGCAGCGATGAAGCCGGGTTTGAGCCTGTGACCGTGCTGGACGTCACCCGCCAGTGGCAGGACCGCTGCACCGCCACCCCGGTTCTGGGTGAAATCCGCGATTTCGTCGCCGCACGCGAGAACCGGGCCGAATGGTCCGCCGATCTGACGCTGCGCGACGGCGCCGTGCTGACCTGTACGGTCAACCCGATGCAGAATGGCGCGACCATCGTCCGGTTCGGCACCAGCGACAGCGCCCACACCCCAGAGGAAATCCGCAAGATCAGCGCCTGATCCGGGTTGCGGCCACCGGGGCGCAGGTTCATTGTGGCGCCATGACTGCGCCGCTCAAGCTTACTCTCCGCTCACCGCAGGACACCGCCGCCCTTGCCGCCCGTCTGGGGGCCGCGCTGCGCCCCGGCGACGCTATTTTGCTGGACGGCGCTATCGGCAGCGGCAAGACCCATTTCGCCCGCGCGCTGGTGCAATCCGTGCTGTCGGTGCCCGAGGATGTCCCCTCGCCGACCTTCACCCTCGTTCAGGTCTATGACACCCAGATCGGCGAGATCTGGCATTCCGATCTCTATCGCCTCTCCTCGGTCGAAGAGGTTGAGGAACTGGGGTTGATCGAGGCCTTCGACACCAGTATCTGCCTGATCGAATGGCCTGAAAAACTGGGCGCGCTGACACCTGATGCGGCGCTTTTGATCCGCTTTGCCGCCGACCCGGATGGCCCGGACATGCGGCATCTGGACCTCAGCTGGACAGACCCGAAATGGACCACCAGACTGGAGGGGACCTCATGACAAACCGGGCGGTTCTGGCCGAGGCGCTGATTGCCCAGACACCCTGGCGCGGGGCGCAGCATGCGCCGCTGGCCGGCGATGCCTCGAACCGCCGGTACGAGCGTCTGACCGATCCCGCGACCGGCCGGACAGCGGTGCTGATGGATGCGCCACCGGACAAGTGTGAAGATATCCAGGCGTTTGCCCGCATGGCCGAATATCTGCGCTCGCTTGGCCTGAGCACACCGAAGATCTATGCGGAAGATGCCGAATACGGGTTCCTGCTGCTTGAAGATCTGGGGGATGCGCTGTTTGCCCGCGTCCTGCGCGATGATCCAAAGGCCGAGCGGGAGCTCTATGGCGCGGCCACGGATGTTCTGGTGCATCTGCACGCGGCCCCGACCCTGTCGCTGGACAGTTACGACCCGGCCATGATGACCGAGTTCGCGGCACTGTCCTTCACCAAATACGCCCAGGGCGTGCTGGGAACCCATGACGCCGAAGCCCGCGCCCGGTTCGAGCTGCGGTTTGCCGACATCCTGCACCGCGAAACCGGCGGCACCCGCGTTGTGGTGCAGCGCGACTATCACGCCGAAAACCTGATCTGGCTGCCCGAGCGCGACGGGTTGGCCCGCGTCGGCCTGCTGGATTTTCAAAGCGCGATGCTGGGCCATCCCGCCTATGATTTGATGTCGCTGCTGCAGGACGTGCGCCGCACCGTGCCCGCAGGCATCGAGATGCGGATGATCGACCGTTATATCTCGGCGACCGGCGTTGACGGCCATGATTTCCGCACCGCCTATGCGGTGCTGGGTGCCCAGCGCAACCTGCGGATCTTGGGTGGGTTCGCGCGGCTGGCCACGGATTACGGCAAGCCGCATTACGTCGATCTGATCCCCGCCGCCTGGGCCCATCTGATGCGCGATCTGGAACACCCCGCGCTTGTTCCGGTGGCCGATCTTCTGCACAAGGCCCTGCCCGCGCCCAGCCCCGAAAACCTCGCAATGCTGAGGCCGCAATGACCGGAACACCTCAAGCCGCGATGTTGTTTGCCGCCGGTTTTGGCACCCGCATGGGTGCGCTGACCAAGGACCGGCCCAAACCGCTGATCGAGGTGGCCGGGCGGCCCCTGATCGACCACGCGCTGGATCTGTTCGCGCCGCTGCAGCCGATGCGGATCGTCGCCAACACGCATTATCACGCCGATCAGATGGCCCGCCATCTGACTCCGAAAGGCGTGCTGCTATCGCATGAGGCCCCGCAGATTCTGGAAACCGGCGGCGGGCTGCGCGCAGCGCTGCCGACGCTGGGGCCGGGTCCGGTTTTCACACTGAACAGCGACGCGATCTGGGCCGGACCTAACCCGTTGCAACTGCTGCAGGACCATTGGGACCCAACCCGTATGGACGCGCTGCTGATGTGCATTCCCACCGGCCAGACGATTGGCCACACGGGTACCGGAGATTTCACGCGGGACACAACCGGGCGGATCACCCGTGGCAAAGACCTGATCTATGGCGGCGCGCAGATCCTGAAGACCGATGGTTTGCGCGATATTGCCGAGGATGCGTTCTCGCTGAACCTTCTGTGGGACCGGATGCTGCAGAATCGCCGACTGTTCGCGCTGTCCTACCCCGGTCGCTGGTGTGACGTAGGCCGCCCCGAAGGGATCGCGCTGGCTGAGGGTCTGCTTGCTGATGTTTGAGCCCGGCACCCTGCCCCGGGTCTTTACCGTCCCGCCCGGAGCGGATTTTCCGCGCGTTCTGGTCGATGGGCTGCGCAACCGGTTTGCGTCGCACCCGCCCGAGGCGCTGGCGCGGGTTCAACTGGTGGTCAACACCCGCCGCATGGCCCGGCGCGTGCGCGAGCTGTTTGATCAGGGGCCGCCCTGTTTGCTGCCACGGTTGTCTCTGGTCACCGATCTGGGCGACGGTGCTGATCTGGCGCAGGTACCGCCCGCAATTCCGCCACTGCGGCGACGGCTGGAGCTGACGCAGCTGATCGCAAAACTGCTGGATCAGCAACCCGATCTGGCCGCGCGGTCGTCGCTGTTTGATCTGTCCGACAGTCTGGCGGCGCTGATCGATGAGATGCAGGGTGAAGGTATCTCTCCCGATACGATCCGGACGCTGGATGTCAGCGATATGTCCGGCCACTGGGCCCGGGCGCAGGCCTTTATCGGGATCGCCGATCATTTCATGCAGACCGGACCTGACGCGCTGGACCCGCAGGCGCGGCAACGGCGCGTGGTCGAAGGTCTCATCGGGCGTTGGCACGAAACCCCGCCGCAGCACCCGATCATCCTTGCCGGGTCCACTGGATCACGCGGAACGACGATGATGCTGATGCAAGCCATCGCGGGCCTACCGCAGGGCGCGCTGGTGTTGCCGGGCTATGATTTCGATCAGCCTGCGCAGGTCTGGAACAGCCTCGATGACGCGCTAACCTCGGAAGATCACCCGCAATACCGCTTTCGTAAACTGATGCGCGATCTTGATCTGACGCCCGACCAGGTTCAGCCCTGGGCCAAGGTGCCGCCGCCCTCACCCGCGCGCAACAGATTGATTTCACTTGCCTTGCGCCCTGCCCCGGTCACCGACGCGTGGATGGCCGAGGGGCCGTCCCTGACCGATCTGCAGGGCGCAACGCAGGACGTGACACTGATCGAGGCCACCTCACCCCGATCCGAGGCTTTGGCGATTGCGCTGCGTCTGCGTCAGGCGGCCGAGACCGGCCAGACCGCCGCTTTGATCACGCCCGACCGGATGCTGACCCGGCAGGTCAGCGCCGCGCTGGACCGCTGGAACATCCTGCCCGATGACAGCGCAGGCCTGCCGCTGCAACTGTCGCCACCGGGCCGGTTCCTGCGCCATGTGGCGGGCCTGTTTGCCCGCCGTCTGGACGGTGAGGCGCTGCTGACCCTGCTCAAACACCCACTCTGCCATGACGGTGCGGATCGTGGTGCGCACCTGCTGCACACCCGCGACCTAGAACTTGACCTGCGCCGCCACGGCCCGCCCTTCCCCGACAGCGCCAGCCTGACCACCTTTGCGATCCGCGCTGATGCACCCGACGAGTGGACTCGCTGGGTGATTCAATCGTTCTGCAATCAATACAGCCCGACCGAGCGCCCGCTGGCCGATTGGGTGGCACGGCTGCGCGGGCTGGCCGAAGCCATTTCAGCCGGGCCAACCGGCGCGCCCGGCACGCTTTGGGACAAGAACGCTGGTCAAAAAGCGTTGGCGGTCATGACCACGCTGGAAGCCGAAGCGCAGCACGGCGGCGCAATGAGCGCTCATGATTTCGCCGACCTTCTGGGCGCGCTGCTGGCCGGAGAGGAAGTGCGCGACCGCGACGCCCCGCATCCGCATCTGATGATCTGGGGCACGCTCGAAGCGCGGGTTCAGGGGGCCGATCTGCTAATCCTCGGCGGGCTGAACGAGGGCAGCTGGCCCGAGGCCCCCACACCCGACCCATGGCTAAACCGACAGATGCGCAACGCCGCCGGGTTGTTGCTGCCCGAACGCCGCATCGGCCTGTCCGCCCATGATTTCCAGCAGGCGGTCGGCGCGCCTGAGGTGGTTTTGTCTCGCGCCACCCGCTCGGACGATGCAGAAACCGTACCGTCGCGCTGGCTGAACCGGATGACCAACTTGCTGCAGGGCCTGCCCGAAAAGGGTGGCGCGGATGCTCTGGCCGCGATGCGCGCGCGGGGTCGGCAATGGCTGGGCTGGGCCGAAGCACTGGAACAAGCCCCCCGGATCAACGCCGCGCATCGCCCTTCACCCCGGCCCCCGGTTGCTGCCCGACCCCGGCGTCTGTCGGTCACCGAAATCAAGCGCCTGATCCGCGACCCTTATGCCATCTACGCCCGCCACGTTTTGCGCCTGAAACCGCTGAACCCGCTGGTCCGCGCGCCCGACGCCCTGCTGCGCGGGATCGTGATCCACGAGGTCCTGGAGCAATTCGTGCGCGACAGCCTGCTGGACCCGGCCCTGCTGACCCGCGAGAATTTCCTGAAACGTGCCGAAGCCCTGCTGAGCGAGCATGTCGCGTGGCCCACGGCGCAAAAACTGTGGCTGGCGCGGCTGGATCGGATCACCGACAGTTTTCTATCCGCCGAAATCCAGCGTCGCGGTGACGGTGGGCCTGTCGCCTTTGAGGTCGGCATGAAACTGGCGCTGAAGCCTTTGGATTTCACCATCGCAGGGCGTGCCGACCGGATCGATCTGAACAGCCGCGGCGCGATGCGGATCATCGACTACAAGACCGGCGTCCCCCCAACCGAGAGCCAACAGGCCAAGTTCGACAAACAACTGCTGATCGAATCCGCGATTGCCGAACAAGGCGGGATCGAGGGGTTCGATCCGCTACCCGTGGCACAGGCCGTCTTCATCGGTATGGGCGGCACCTATAAAGAGGTCGACGCGCCGCTGGCGAAAGAACCGGCTGACAAGGTTATGGCCGACCTTAAACAGCTCATTTCTGCCTATTTAGAGCCTGATCAGGGCTTTTCCTCGCGCCGGATGCTGCACAAGGATACCGATATCGGCGACTACGATCATCTCGCCCGGTTCGGTGAATGGGACCGGTCCGCCGAAACCAAGCCAGAGGACCTGAGATGAGCGCGCGCAATGATGCCACCGAACGTCAGGTGCAGGCCGCGCGCCCGGATGCCTCGACCTGGCTTGCGGCAAATGCGGGTTCGGGAAAGACGCGGGTTCTGACCGACCGCGTGGCGCGGCTGCTGCTGGACGGGGTGCAGCCGCAACATATCCTGTGCCTGACCTACACCAAAGCCGCCGCCAGCGAGATGCAGAACCGGTTGTTCAAACGGCTGGGCGAATGGGCGATGCTGGGCGACGCGCCTCTGTTGGCGCAACTCACCGATCTGGGTGTCGAGGGCATCATTAGCGGCGACCGGCTGGCGCAGGCCCGCACTCTGTTCGCCCGCGCGATCGAGACGCCCGGCGGGCTGAAAATCCAGACGATCCACTCGTTCTGCGCCGCGCTGCTACGGCGGTTTCCGCTGGAGGCCGGGGTCAGCCCTCAATTTGCTGAGATGGAAGACCGCGCTGCCGCCTTGCTGCGTGAAGAGATTGTGGAGGATTTTGCCGAAGGCCCGCAGGCTGCACTGATCGAGGATGTGGCCCGCTTCGTCACCGACACCGGCTTTGACAAGCTGACCGCCGCCATCGCGCAGAAACGCAGCCATTTCGCGCATCCGCTTGCTTGGCCCGACCTGCTGCAACGCTTTGATCTGCCATCAGATTTCGACGAAGAAACCCTGCTGGGTCGCGTTTACATGAACGGAGAGGTTGACCTGATCCGATCCACGCTGCCCGCACTGACCGAGAGCGGCGGCAACAATGCCAAAGCCGCGGCCAAGCTGGCGGGTTTCACCCAACCAACGCTCGGGAATTTACCGCTGTTGGAAAGCGTTCTGCTGACCGGGAAATCTGCGAAGGAGCCCTTCACCGCCAAGATCAACAGTTTTCCCACCAAAGCCCTGCGCGAGGGTACGCTGGCCGACCGGATGCCCCAGCTTGACGCGTTGATGCTGCGGGTCGAGGCGGCACGGGAACAGCGGCTCGCACTAGTGGCGGCCCGGAAAACCCTTGTATTACATCGCTTTGCTGCTGCTTTTCTGCCAGAATATGAGCGGCGGAAACAACTGCGTGGCTGGCTCGACTTCGACGATCTGATCCTGCGCGCGCGGCAAGTTCTGAACGACCCGGCGGTGGCGGAATGGGTTCTGTACCGGCTCGACGGGGGCATCGACCATATTCTGGTGGACGAGGCGCAGGATACCAGCCCGGACCAATGGGACGTGATCGAGAAACTGGCGCAGGAATTCACCAGCGGGGAGGGGGCCCGGTCCGGGGTTGAGCGCACAATCTTTGTGGTCGGCGACAAGAAACAGTCGATCTATTCCTTCCAGGGCGCTGACCCGCAGGCCTTTGACCGGATGCAGGCCGAGTTTGGGCGGAAATTGCAGGAATCAAGCTCTAAACTGTGGGATTCGACGTTGGAATATTCGTTCCGATCATCCAGCGCGATCCTTGGATTGGTCGATATTCTGTTCGAGAACCGCGCCGAGGCCGGGTTTCACAAGGACGCGCTACACCGCGCGTTTAAAGCCGATCTACCGGGGCGCGTTGATCTATGGCCCGTGGTCGAGAAGGTCGAAGAGGATGAAGACAGCGACTGGACCGACCCCGTCGATCGGCCTGGCGCGCGACATCACACCGTCCTGCTGGCCGAGAAGGTCGCAAACTCAATCAAAGATATGATCGACAATGGTGAAACCATCCCGGAAGATGGGGACACGCCGGGCGACTTTGTGTGCCGCAAGGTGCAGCCGGGAGATTTTCTGATCCTTGTCCAGCGCCGCTCGGACCTGTTTGCCGAGATCATTCGCGCCTGCAAGGCGCTGCGTCTGCCCATCGCGGGCGCTGACCGCCTGAAGGTAGGTGCTGAACTTGCAGTCAAGGACCTCGCTGCGTTGCTGAATTTTCTGGCCACGCCCGAAGACAGCCTGTCGCTGGCCACAGTGCTGAAATCGCCTCTGTTCGGGTGGTCAGAACAACAACTGTTCGATCTGGCGCATCGACGCGACGAGGCTTTTTTGTGGGCCGCGTTGCGCAAGCGCGCTGAAGACTTCCCCAAGACGCTTGAAATCCTCAATGACCTGCGGGGTCAGACCGACTTTCTCCGCCCTTACGACCTGATCGAACGCATCCTGACGAGACATGGCGGACGGCGCAAACTGCTGGGGCGGTTGGGGGCGGAGGCCGAGGATGGGATCAACGCGCTGCTGTCGCAGGCGCTGGCCTATGAGCGCACCGATATCCCCAGCCTGACCGGGTTTCTGGTCTGGATGCAAACCGACGATCTGGAAATCAAGCGACAGATGAGCGGTGTCGGCAACATGATCCGGGTGATGACCGTGCATGGCTCTAAGGGCTTAGAAGCGCCGATTGTGATCCTGCCGGATACGGGCAAACGACAACCTCCGCGCGATGCCGAGATCATGATGGCCGGAGAAATGCCGCTGTGGAAGGTGCCCGCCGATGCGTCGCCCGCACTGGTCACCGCGGCGCGGGACGAGGCGCGTAAGCGGGAAGAAAATGAGCGGTTGAGGTTACTATATGTGGCTCTAACACGGGCCGAAAAGTGGTTGATCGTGGCTGCGGCGGGCGATGTGGGCAAGGATGGAACCAGTTGGTACCAGATGGTCGAGGCCGCGATGGGCCGCGCCGGAGCGACGCAATTGCCCGGAACACAGACACAACGGCTGGCGCATGGCGATTGGGACGCGCTACCCTTGGTCGAACACCATGCTGACACGTCCCGACGACAGGATCTGCCTGAGATGTTTCGGCAGGCGCCGAAGGAACCACCCGAACCGGTGGACACCATCAGCCCGTCGGATCTGGGCGGGGCTAAGGCGCTGCCAGGGGATGCGGGGCAGGATGAAGAGGCCGCCAAACTGCGCGGCACGCGGCTGCATCTGCTGCTGGAACATTTGCCCGCCGCCGACGGGGACCAATGGCCGCAGCTGAGCGCCCGGTTACTGCCCGATATGCCCGATGCAGAACGGCAAGAGATCGTCGCCGAGGCTGAAATGGTGCTCACCGCTGATCACCTGCAACAGGTGTTCGCGCCCGGGGCATTGGCAGAGGTTCCCGTCTCTGCCGATCTGAACGGCACCCGGATGCACGGCGTCATCGACCGACTGATCGTCACAGATACCGAAGTGCATGTGATTGATTTCAAGTCAAATGCCAGCGTCCCCGACACGCCTGAAACCTGCCCGGACGGGCTGCTGCGGCAGATGGGGGCCTATGCCCACGCGCTGGCGCAGATCTATCCCGAACATCAGGTCCGAACCGCGATCCTTTGGACCCGCACGGCGCGGCTTATGTGGCTGCCACACGATCTTGTGACAGATGCATTGACCACCCACCCGATATCTTGACCTCCTCCGGTCCGGCACCTAGGTTCTGTGCCCAAGCATTCCCCATTCAGGAGACAGAATATGTCGACCGTTGCCGTTACCGACGATACCTTTGATGCCGAGGTCAAGAACTCGGACGTTCCCGTTGTTGTGGATTTCTGGGCCGAGTGGTGCGGACCCTGTAAACAGATCGGTCCCGCACTGGAAGAACTGGCCAACGAGTATGGTGGCAAGGTGAAGATCGCCAAGGTAGACGTAGACAGCAACCCGAACTCGGCCGCAGCCATGGGCGTGCGCGGCATTCCGGCGCTGTTCATCTTCAAGGACGGTCAGGTCGTGTCGAACCGTGCGGGCGCGGCCCCCAAAGCGGCGCTGCAAAGCTGGATTGACGAGTCGATCTGATCCAACCGCATAGACAAAACAAAGGCGCCCGAACCGGGGCGCCTTTTTTCATGGGCTCTTGCCTTGACCCAAAAAGAAAAGCCGCCTGAGGATCAGACGGCCATCTTGATTGGGCTGTGCCAGCGGCGATCAGAAGTTGTCGATGTCGCTGCGGCTCAGGCCGATATCGTCCAGTTGCTCGTCGGTCAGGCGGTCCAGCTCTTGGCGGGTTTTCCGCGCAAGATGCCATTCGACAACGCCTTCAAAGCGATGGATGATTGCGTCCACTACGTGCAGGATGGTGACTGCTCCGAGCGGCGCGTGGGTTTTTGCGATCGTAGCCATGTGCGCGTTCCTTCAAACAGAAACAGCCGACCCGTTGTCGGTTGTCCCGCCCGTTTAGCGCCGGCACATGAGTCCCACAAATGCTGGTTCGACAGCCCCGCTTTGCGCTGTGTGCATATCTTTTGGGCAGTTTAAGAACGGTTGCGCCGCCCGCGCGCCCGGCCCATATATGTCGCCACGGATTACGGAGGCTTCCATGGCAGACAGCGATTTTCCCGGATGGCACGGCACGACCATCATCGGCGTCAAAAAGGGCGGGCAGGTCGTCATTGCCGGGGACGGGCAGGTCAGTCTGGGCCAGACCGTGATCAAGGGCACCGCCCGCAAGGTGCGACGCCTGTCGCCCGGCGGGTTCGAGGTGGTCGCGGGGTTCGCCGGATCCACGGCGGATGCCTTCACGCTGCTGGAACGGCTAGAGGCCAAGCTTGAGGCGACACCCGGTCAACTGGCCCGCGCGTCGGTCGAGCTGGCCAAGGATTGGCGCACAGACAAGTATCTGCAAAAGCTTGAGGCGATGCTGATCGTCACCGATGGCAAGGACCTGCTGGTGATCACCGGGGCAGGGGATGTGCTGGAGCCGGAACATAACGTGGCCGCCATCGGATCGGGCGGCAACTTTGCGTTGGCTGCTGCGCGGGCGATGATGGACAGCGACAAGCCCGCCGAAACGGTTGCACGCGAGGCCATGGCGATTGCCGCCGATATCTGCGTCTACACCAACGGCAATCTGACGGTTGAGACCATATCAGGCTAGCAGCGCCTTAATCTCTTTCCCTTTCCAGCGCAGGTGCATTCCGATCAGACCCATGATCGCGGTGGCAATCACGATGTAATAGGGCAAGCGGATGTCGATGCTCATCAGCCCGCCGCCGATCAGAGACATGATGCCGCCCGCAAGGCAGAACACCGCAGTGGTGACGCCCATGACCCAGCCCTGATCCGTCTCACTGACCGAAGATGAGAACAGGCCCAGCAAGGTCGGGTAGGATACGCCGAAGAAGAAGTAGAAGAAGAAGACGGGGATATAGCTCAGTACGCCGCTGGGGCTGAAGGCAAAGCCAAAGCCGCAGATCACCATGACCACCAGCGAGAAATAGATGATCTGGTGTTTGCTGAACCTTTGCTGCGCGGGTTTCACCAAGAAGGTGCTTGAGAAGGCCAGCGCGAAACCGATCACGACCATGGCCATGCTGCCGCCGATCACGCCATAGCCCCAGGCGCTGGTCAGGAAATTGTCGACGAAGACATAGAAGGTGACGTTGGCGATCATGAACAGCGCATAGACCGGCAGGATCTTCAGCACCATCGGATGCCCGCGCACGGCAATCAGGCTGTCGGTGATGTCGCGGGGGCGAAAGACAAAGGGCGCGCGCTCGGTCCGTGTGTCCTTGAAGAATGTGGTCACTAGGAAGATGGCGATCACGACCAGCACAAAGGCCCCGTAGAACGGGGTTTTCAGTGTCGCCGCGCTGCCCAGCAGGGCCGCGTCGGACAGGACCGCGCCGATGATGGGCCCTCCGACCAGACCAAAGCTGACGCCGGTGACGATATAGCCCATGTTGCGGTCCCGATCAGCCGCATCGGTGCTGCCGTCGATCATCGCCGCCTGCGCGATGGGTTGGTTCCCGGCAGTGAACCCGGTGATCGAGCGCCCGATGATCAGCATCAGCAGGCTGTTCATATAAAGCGCGGCGATGGTCAGCGCATAGCCCGCCAACGCTCCGCCCAGGCAGATCAGCAGGGCATTCTTGCGCCCGATGGAGTCCGAGACCTTGGACACATAGACCACCCCCAGAAACCACGACAAGAAGAAGCATCCGATCACCAGCCCGTAGTAGAAATGCCGCCGTCCCATGGGTGTATTTTCCGGCAGGAAGCCCGATTTCGTCTCCATGATCAAAGAGTTGATGATGGGAAAGACCAGCCCCTGTCCGATCAGGTCCACAAACACCACGAACAGCAGGGTGATCTTGGCAATTTTGGTCATCGGGGCGCTCCGGACTGTCAAGCTGTTGAAATCACTGTAACAGAGGGCGCGCCGAACACCTAAGGAAAGCATTTGCAAAGCGGAAAGGGCATTGCTAAGCAACGCCGCCGATGTTGTTTTCGCCCTTGCTGTGACTACCTAAGCCAAACCGCTGATCGAAAGGACTGCCCCCGTGACCGACCTGACCCCGCGCGAGATTGTCTCGGAACTGGATCGCTTTATCATCGGGCAGAAGGATGCCAAGCGCGCCGTCGCCGTGGCGCTGCGCAACCGCTGGCGGCGCAAGCAGTTGGCAGATGACATTCGGGACGAGGTTTATCCCAAGAACATCCTGATGATCGGCCCCACCGGCGTCGGCAAGACCGAGATCAGCCGCCGTCTGGCCAAACTGGCCCGCGCGCCTTTCATCAAGGTCGAGGCCACCAAGTTCACCGAGGTCGGCTATGTCGGGCGCGACGTGGAACAGATCGTGCGTGATCTGGCGGATGCCGCGATCATCCAGACCCGCGAATACATGCGCGAGGATGTGAAGGCGCGCGCCTATCAGGCCGCAGAGGATCGTGTGATTGCCGCCATCGCCGGAGAGGACGCCCGCGAAGCCACGCGCGAGATGTTCCGCAAAAAGCTGAAAGCGGGTGAGTTGGACGATACCGAGATCGAACTGGAGCTTTCGGACACGTCGAACCCGATGCCAATGTTCGACATTCCCGGCCAGCCCGGCGGTCAGATGGGGATGATGAATCTGGGCGATATCTTCGGTAAGGCCTTTGGCGGGCGCACCGTCAAGAAACGTATGACCGTCGCCGACAGCTATGACGCGCTGATCGGGGAAGAGGCCGACAAGCTGCTGGATGATGAAACCGTCAACCGCGTCGCCTTGGAGTCGGTCGAACAGAACGGCATCGTGTTTCTGGATGAGATCGACAAGGTCTGCGCGCGCGCAGAGGCGCGCGGCGGCGATGTCAGCCGGGAAGGGGTGCAGCGCGACCTGCTGCCGCTAATCGAAGGCACCACCGTCTCTACCAAACACGGCCCGGTGAAAACCGACCACATCCTGTTTATCGCGTCCGGTGCGTTTCACATCGCCAAACCCTCGGACCTGCTGCCGGAATTGCAGGGTCGTCTGCCGATCCGGGTCGAGTTGCGGGCGCTCACCGAAGAAGATTTCGTGCGTATCCTGACCGAGACCGACAATGCCCTGACCCGCCAATACACAGCCCTGATGGGCACCGAAGAGGTCACCGTCAGCTTTACCGATGACGGCATCGCCGCGCTGGCCAAGATTGCAGCGGACGTGAACCAAAGCGTCGAAAACATCGGCGCGCGGCGGCTGTATACGGTGATGGAGCGCGTGTTCGAAGAACTCTCGTTCACTGCGCCCGATCAGGCCGGGGTCGAGATCACGGTAAACGCGCAGTTTGTCGAGGACAATCTGGGTGAGCTGACCAAATCCACCGACCTCAGCCGTTACGTTCTGTAACAACAAGCGGCTGATTGTCGCCACCGCTTTGCTGGACGTGCGGGCAGAATAGGATAGCCTGTTGCCGTAACCTTTCGGGGGCTGATCGTGCCGCATGTTCTCTTGCTGATTCTGCTCGTGGCGACACTAAGCGCCTGCGTTGATCGCAGGATATCCGAAACGGTGCCCGCAGCGCTGAACGTCGGCACGCCCGAGACGGTCTATGCCACCACCACCCGCGCGCGCGAGCCGGACGGCTCATACGGGTTTCGGCGCGCCGATGGTCTGCAATATCTGGAAATGACCGTGTCGATCCCACCGGATCACAAGCCGGGGACGCTGGATTTCTCTTATGCCAATCCTGATCCCGAAACGCAGTTCGTCATGGCCGGCGTTGATGAGTTGCAGGGCGCGCAGGATCTGCGGGGCAGATTGCGCGGGGCCGACGAGGTGTCGATCTTTGTCCATGGCTACAACACGACGCAATCGGAAACCGCGTTCCGGGCGGCGCAGCTAAGCCATGATATCGGAATTCCCGGCGCAACCATGGTCTATTCCTGGCCCAGCCGCGCAACGGGGTATGGCTATGCCTATGATCTGGACAGCATGCTGTTTGCCCGCGACGGGCTGGAACAGACGGTACGTGACCTGAAATCCATGGGCGTGCGCCGCGTGGTCCTCGTGGCGCATTCCATGGGCAGTGCCCTGACGATGGAGATGATGCGCCAGGCCGAGCTGCGCGAGCCCGGTTGGGCCAAACGCAATATCGAGGGCGTCATCCTGATCTCACCCGATCTGGATGTGGATCTGTTCCGGTCACAAATGGACAGTATCGGCAACCCGCCGGACCCGTTTGTGGTGATGGTCTCGCAAAAGGACAAACTACTGAACATCTCGGCCCGGCTGCGCGGCACTGCACATGGCGAGAGGCTGGGCAATATCAGTTCGTCTGACCAGCTGTCCGACTATAAAATCAACATCATAGATACGACCGCATTCAGCAGCGACGCGGAGTCCTCGCATTTCGTGGCCGCAACCTCTCCGGCATTGCTGGCGCTTATCAGCTCGGCCCGGCGGGTCAGCCGCACTTTTGGGCCCGAGCGGCGCGGGCTGGATGTCATTGTACCGCAGAACCTGCGCAGCGACACGGGCGCGACCGAGATCGTGCTGACCGAAACCGGTCAGGCGCAGGTGACGTCACCCTAGCTGCTCAGCGCACACGCCTGAGATAGACGTAGTAGGCCCCGTCGCCCCCGTGGCTGATATGGGCCGGTGTAACCTGCAGTACCGCCTGCGCCAGCGGCGGGATCGACAACCAATGCGGCACCTGATTGCGCAGCATACCGCGTGGCGTCGGGATCGGGCCGGGTTCATCACGATCCTTGCCCTTGCCGGTGACCACCAGCACCAGCCGTTTGCCCTGCGCCTGCGCGGTCAGGACAAAGCGGATCAACGCCGGATGGGCGGTCGCCATCCGCATTCCGTGCAGGTCCAGCTTGCCCTCGGGCTTCAGCTTGCCGCGCTTCATGCGACCGAAGGCTTTGGTGTCCATCTGCACTGGCGCGGCCCGCAGCCCCTCGGTCACCGAGGGTTTCAGACTGTGCCGTGCCGGTTTCGACGGCGCGATCTGGCCCAGGTCAAACGCATCAATCCGCGCCTTGGGTGTCTTGGTCGGCTTCGGCTTGGGCAGGGTGGTCGGGTGCACGGTCTGCGGCAGTTCGGGGTGCAATCGTTCGGCCTGTTTGGCGACCTTGCGCCACAGCTCGATCTCATCCGAGGTCAGTTTCCGCCGAGTCATCAGAACTCATCCGGCAGCAGAGCATAGGCCCGCTGGATCGGCAGCAGCAGCACCATGCGACCGGGGTCTTTCAAACGGCCTGCGGCCTGACCGGCGTCATCGCCGGTGCCAAAGAAGATATCGGCCCGCTGCGCGCCCTTGATCGCCGACCCGGTATCCTGCGCGATCATCAAGCGCCGCAAGGGGTTTTTGCCGTCCTTTTCAACCCAGACCGGCGCGCCCAGCGGCGTATAAGCCGGGTCAGCGGCAATGCTGCGCATGGTCGTGACCGAACGGTTCATCGCACCCAACGGACCAAACTCGGGCGCAACGCGCGTGACCTCGCGGAAGAACACATAAGAGGGGTTGTGAAACAGCAGCTCGGCCCCGGCCTCGGGGTTCTTGCGCACCCAGGCGCGGATCATTTGCGCGCTGACCTGATGAGCCCCCAGCGCGCCGCGCCGCACCAGTTCCGCACCAATTGATCGGTACGGGTGCCCATTCGCCCCGCCATAGCCAACCCGCAGCCCCGAGCCATCGGGCAGGCGTATCCGGCCAGAGCCCTGAATTTGCAAAAAGAACAGCTCGACCGGGTCATCGACCCATGCGATCTCAAGCCCCCGGCCCGACATCACGTCTCCGGTCAGCAGATCGCGACGGCTGAGCCATTGGTCCACGCCGCGCGCCTCGGGCGGCATTCGGTAGAGCGGATAGCGGTATTTGCCCGTAGGCGTTTTGGAGCCGTCCAGTTCGGGCTCGAAATAGCCGGTGAACAGGGCGTCGTCTCCGTCTTCCACCAGAACGGGGCGAAAGAACAATTCAAAGAAGGCGCGCGCGGCTTCGGGCTCATAGGTCTGCGCCACGCCGCACAGCGCCTGCCAGTCCGGGTCATCCAGATCGCCGCAGGTGTTCAGGAAAACCGAAAGGGCCGCCCCGTGATCATCGGCGGCCCAGCCATCAAGGTCATCGAATGACAGGATCGACCGTGTCGCCTCGGCGCTGGCCGAGGTGGTCATGAGGCCCACCAGAACAAGCGACCGAAGCGCGGCAATCATGCGTCCGTGGCAACAAGCAGCCAGTTCGGATCATCCGAGCCCATCACACGGGCAAAGGTCCAGCTGTCCTTTTGGCGTTTCACGGTGTTGGGGTTACCTTCGATGATGTCGCCACCACGATCGCGCACGACCGAGGTCAGCTCGCCCACGAAACGCATTGTGATCTCGGCCTGATTGCTGTCCTTGTCGAACCGCGCATCGGACAGCGTGGTCTCGCGTACGCCGATGAATTCGGCCTCGACCGTCAGGCCCTGATCCTCGCGCGCAGCGACGACCGAGACGAAGCTGTCGAACACCTCTTCCGACAGGAAGGGCTGGATCTCGTCCAGATTGCCCTTTTCAAAACCCATCACGATCAGCTCATAGGCCCCGCGCGCACCCTGCACGAACTCGCTGACGGAAAACCCGGGCTCGATCCGCTTCATCGCGGCCAGCGTCTGCGCCTGTTCGCTGTCTTCGGCCACGTGGTCGGTGATATCGTGATCCGGGCCGCCCTCGATCACCTCGAAATCGCGGCGCGCAGTATTGCTGTCGGGCTGCTGCAACGGGGGCTTCTCGAAACCTTCGCGCGTGCCCAGCACGCTTTTCAGGCGCAGGATCAGGAATATGGCAATGCCGGCCAGCACAAGAAGCTGGATCAGGGGTGAGTTCATTTCGTCCTCTTTTCAGAACCGGGGCTTTGTATACGGGGCCTCATGCCACTATGTAGGTGACAGTTCGGGCCAAGTCCACAGCCCGGCACATCCTGAAGGATAACGCAAATGTATCTGTTCTTGGCATTTTTGTTGGTCCCCATCATCGAAATCGCCCTGTTCATTCAGGTCGGCGGCCTGATCGGGCTGTGGCCGACCCTGGCCATCGTAGTGCTGACGGCGGTTCTGGGCACGGTTCTGGTGCGGACACAAGGTCGCATGGCGCTGGCCAATCTGCAGCGATCCTTTGCCCAGCTCGATGACCCGACCGAGCCGCTGGCGCACGGGGCGATGATCCTGCTGTCGGGCGTTTTGCTGCTGACACCGGGCTTTTTCACCGATGCCGTTGGTTTTGCGCTGCTTGTTCCGGGTATCCGTGTGGCGGTGTTCCGCTATCTGAAGTCCAAAGCCACGATTACGCAGTTTCAGATGGGCACCGGCGCGCAGTTCCGGTCAGGCCCCGATCCGTTTGCGCAGGACGATGTGATCGACGGCGAATTCACCGAGGTGCGGCCGCGGCAGCACCCGGATAAGCCCTCGAAATGGGTCGAAGGGCCGCACCGGCATTGAGGTGCCCCGCCCAACTTGCTAATCAGTGGCGAATTTCATTCTTGGAGTAGCTTCATGGCCGAAGAAAGCGCTGCGGAAAACACCGCCGCCCCGCAAACACCTCAGATCCAGATGCGCGTGCTGGGGCAGTTCATCCGCGATATGTCCTTTGAAAACGTGATGGCGCAGAAGGGCGTGTCGGGCGACGTACAGCCCGAGATTTCCGTGCAGGTCAATCTGGACGCGAAAAAGCGCGCCGCCGATCATCAGTTTGAGGTTTCCATCAAGCTGAACCTCAAATCCAAGGCCAAAGGCATGGAGGACGTTCTGTTCCTGTGCGAGATCGACTATTGCGGCCTGTTCCACGTGGAAGGCGTACCTGAGGATCAATTGCACCCGTTCCTGATGATCGAATGCCCGCGCATGTTGTTCCCCTTCCTGCGCCGCATCGTCAGCGACGTCACCCGCGACGGGGGCTATCCGCCGGTCAATCTGGACAACATCGATTTCGTGGCGCTCTATCGCAACGAACTGGCGCGCCGTCAGGCCGCACAGGCGCAAAAGACCGAAGCCTGATTGCTTACGACCCGCGCGTGATCGGAATCAGGCGCGGGTCCATAGGGCGTTTTCGCCCAGTTTTTCCACAAATTCCTGATGGGCCGCACGTTCGTCTTCGGTGATCCGGGACGGCAAAACGCTTGGCCGTGGGGATGGCCTCCATGCATCAGCACCGCCTGCTGCATTTGAACCCGAATTGGACAGGCCGAAATCGGGCTGGCGTCCGCCGATCAGTTCCAGATAGACCTCGGCCAGTATCTCGGAGTCGAGCAGAGCGCCGTGCAGCACCCGGTTCGAATTGTCGATCCCGAACCGGCGGCACAAAGCGTCCAGCGAGGCGGGCGAGCCGGGAAACCGCTTGCGCGCAATGGCCAGCGTATCAATCGCCTGATCCATCGGGATCAGTGACGCGCGCATCCACTTGAGCTCGGCATTCAGGAACCTCATATCGAACGACGCGTTGTGAATCACCAGCTTGGCGTCGCCGACAAAGTCCCGAAACCCCTGACCGACCTTGGCAAAGACCGGCTTGTCTTTCAGCGTCACTTCGCCCTTTTCCGGCGGGCGCGGGTTCTCCAACAGGTCGGGGCCGATCCCGTGCACGCCGAACGCCTCGTCCGGCATGCCGCGTTCGGGGTTGATATAGACGTGATAAGTCTCGCCAGTCGCCACGTGGTTCCACAGCTCGACCGCACCGATTTCAACAATCCGGTCGCCGCTTTCGGGATCAAAGCCCGTGGTTTCGGTATCCAGTACGATCTCACGCATCTGCCATCCCCGCCCGTATCTGCCTGACCACATCCTGCACCTGCGTGCGGGCATGGTCCAGAGTGTCCGTGACGATGACGAAATCCGACCGCACGCATTTTTCGTCATTCGGCATCTGCTTGGCGCGGATCTGGTCGAACTGCGCCTCGGTCATCGTGCCGCGCTCCATTACCCGGCGCTTTTGTTCCTCGGCAGGGATCGAAACGCAGGCGACTGCATCCATTGCGGCCTCTCCACCGGTCTCAAACAGCAATGGGATGTCAAAGACCAGAATGTCTGCATTAGCAGCATCCCGAAAGGCGGCCCGGTCAGCCGCGACCAACGGATGCACAATCGCCTCGATCCGTTTCAGCGCGGTCGGGTCCTGGGCGATGATCCGTTTCAGCGCGTCGCGGCTGACCGCTCCTTCGACAACGGCGTCGGGCAAATCAGCCCGCATCGGCGCAACCGCTGCGCCCCCCGCCGAATACAGCCGATGCACCGCCGCGTCCGCATCCCACACCGCGCAGCCTTCGTCCGCAAACAGCTGCGCCGTGGTGCTTTTGCCCATCCCGATCGAACCGGTCAGACCCAGAGCGAAACTCATGCCAGCACAGCCGCGCGGAGATCGTCATCCACCTGAGGCCGAACACCGAACCAGCGTTCAAATCCGGGCGCGGCCTGATGCAGCAACATACCCAGACCATCAACCGTGGTGCATCCGGCCTGCTCCGCCGTTTGCAGCAGGCGGGTTTTCAGCGGGGCATAGACCAGATCGGTGACCACCGCGCCGGGCTGCAGCCCGTCCAGAGGCACCCGCAGTTCGGGCTGGCCCTGCATCCCCAGCGAGGTTGTATTAACCACCAGTTCGGCGTTTTCGATCACGTTTCCGGCCTGTACCCAGTCGACCACGGTGATCCGCTGGCCGAATTCTTCTTTCAGATGATCCGCCCGCGTACGTGTGCGGTTCGTCAGCAGAATTTCGGGCACACCCGCCTCGGCCAAGGCCTGCAGAACCGCGCGCGCGGCACCCCCTGCGCCGAACACCACCGCCGGGCCATCGCCAGGAACCCAGTCCGGCGCGCCGCTGCGCAGGTTTTCGATGAACCCGTACCCGTCGGTGTTGTCGGCATGGATCGAGCCATCCTGCCGGAAAGTCAGCGTATTCGCCGCCCCGATGACCGAGGCGCGATCCGAGGCGTGATCGGCCAGACGCAGCGCGGCCTCTTTATGCGGAACCGTCACATTGGCCCCGACAAACCCCGCCTTGGGCAATGTCCGAAGAACCTGCTCAAGATCAGCCGGGGCCACATCCATCGGAACATAATGCCCGGCCAGCCCGTAGGTTTTCAGCCAATGCCCGTGCAGTTTCGGCGACCGGGAATGCGCTACCGGATGGCCGATCACCCCGGCCAGCGGAATAGAATGGTCCGTCATTGGTCGATCACCCCTTTCACGGCCAGAAAATTGAGCAGCTCCAGCAGAGGCATACCCAAGACGTTAAAATAGTCGCCGTCAATGGTGGCAAACAGGCGCACACCTTCTTCTTCCAGCTTATACGCACCAACCGCATGGCGAATGCTGTCCCAGTTGCGCGCCACATAAGCCTTCAGATACGCATCCGAACTGGCGCGCATCCGCAGACGCACCTGACCGACATGCCGCCAAAGGGGTTCCCCGTCGCGGTAAATCACCGCCGCCGACAACAGCATATGCCGCTTGCCCCGCATCGCCTTCAGCTGCGCCAGCGCATCTTCGGGGCTGATTGGCTTCGACAACAAGCGCCCGTCGAAATCCAGCACCTGATCACAACCCAGAACCATTGCACCGGGGTTCTTGTCACTGACCTTGCGCGCCTTCATTTCGGCCAGCGTATCCGCGATATCGCGCGGCGCAGCGCCTTCGGCCAGCAACGCCCGCTTGGCGGTCTCTTCATCCACGCGCGCCGTCTGCACGTCGAAGGGAACCCCCGCATTGCGCAGCAACTGCGCCCGGATGGACGAACCCGAGGCCAGAAGAATGGGGACAGTCATGTGGAAAACCCCCTGTGTAAATCGTTGAGCTGTCCTGAACGGTTTGTATGGTTTTCCGGTTGACACGCAAGCCCGGGATTTCGACCCCGATCTTCCCCGAGTCGTTCGAAATCCATCCCGTCGGGGTAAGGATAACTGGAACAGATGGAATAACCGGGATATCCCCGCCTGGTGCAAGAGTTATCCCCAGATCTCGCCCGGACTTTTTACACTAAGCATTTGAAATTTCTATATTATTCTTGTTCTCAACAGTATTTCTTCCAGTTTAGAAAAATCTATCCACTTGGGGAGAAGGCATGGATAAAAAAGTAATCCACTGATTTTGATCTCCCTACAAAACCATCATCCTTTTTCTTTTCTTATTTTTTTATTAGGGAGGGTCCCGAGCAATGCCCGGAGCCCCTGATGACCGATCTTCTTTTCACGATATACCCGTGGGTGAAGTCCCTGCACATCATGGCCGTGATCTCTTGGATGGCGGGTCTGTTCTATTTACCCAGATTATTCGTCTATCACGTCGAAAAGGCACAAGCCGTCGACGGGGCGGAACCGATTTTCTTTGAAATGGAAGAAAAGCTGCTGCGTGTGATCATGCGGCCTGCGATGATCGTGTCTTGGGTCTGTGGTCTGATCATGGTGTTCACCCCCGGCATTGTCGGCTGGGACTGGAGCTGGCCCTGGATCAAGGGTGCAGCAGTGATTGGTATGACATGGTTCCATCATTGGCTGATGGCCCGACGAAAAGACTTCGCAGAGGGCCGAAATAAGCTCACTGGGCGGCAGTACCGCATGATGAACGAGGTTCCGACCCTTTTGATGATTGCCATCGTTCTGGCGGTCGTTGTGAAGTTCTGAGCGTAGGTTTGACTCTGACTAAGTAAACGCCTACTTATCAGCTAACACGCCCGTCCGGGCGGCGTATCTTCCGTGCTGAAATTCCAATCCATGCCGCGATCCCAAGCGGTGAAGGTGTATATCATGACGACCGAGTCCCTGAATCTTGCCGATCTGAAAGCCAAAAGCCCCAAAGACCTGCTGGCCATGGCCGAAGAGCTTGAGATCGAAAATGCCTCGACCATGCGCAAGGGCGAGATGATGTTCCAGATTCTGCGTGAACGCGCAGATGAGGGCTGGACCGTTGGCGGCGATGGTGTGTTGGAAGTGCTGCAGGACGGCTTTGGCTTCCTGCGCTCGCCCGAGGCGAACTACCTTCCGGGTCCGGACGATATCTATGTCTCACCCGACATGATCCGCCAGCATTCGCTGCGCACCGGCGACACGGTCGAAGGTGAGATCAAGGCCCCGAACGAGAGCGAGCGCTATTTCGCTCTGACCAAGGTCACCAAGATCAATTTCGAGAACCCCGACAAGGCCAAGCACAAGATCCTGTTCGACAACCTCACGCCGCTGTACCCTGATGAGCGCCTGAAGATGGAGATCGAGGATCCGACCATCAAGGACAAATCGGCCCGTGTGATCGACCTTGTGTCGCCCATCGGTAAAGGCCAGCGGTCGCTGATTGTGGCCCCGCCACGGACCGGTAAAACCGTGATCCTGCAGAACATCGCGCATTCGATCGAAAAGAACCATCCCGAGTGTTATCTGATCGTCCTGCTGATCGATGAACGCCCTGAAGAGGTGACCGACATGCAGCGCTCGGTGAAGGGTGAGGTTGTCTCCTCGACCTTTGACGAACCGGCAACGCGCCACGTCGCCGTGTCTGAGATGGTGATCGAAAAAGCCAAGCGTTTGGTCGAACATAAACGAGATGTTGTTATTCTTCTCGACTCAATCACAAGACTTGGCAGAGCGTTTAACACCGTGGTCCCATCCTCGGGTAAAGTTCTGACCGGTGGTGTGGATGCGAACGCCCTGCAACGGCCCAAGCGGTTCTTTGGTGCGGCGCGGAATATCGAAGAGGGTGGCTCGCTGACCATCATCGCCACCGCGCTGATCGATACCGGCAGCCGGATGGACGAGGTCATCTTCGAAGAATTCAAGGGCACGGGTAACTCGGAGATTGTTCTGGATCGCAAGATCGCCGACAAGCGCGTGTTCCCGGCGATCGACATCCTCAAATCCGGCACCCGGAAAGAGGACCTGCTGGTCGACAAGGGCGATCTGGCCAAGACTTTCGTTCTGCGCCGCATCCTCAACCCGATGGGCACGACCGACGCCATCGAGTTCCTGTTGTCGAAACTGAAACAGACCAAGACAAATGGCGAGTTCTTTGATTCGATGAACACCTGACGCCGGTCCGGCACTGTCGCGGGGGCTATCCATGGATACGATATTCGCCCTGGCCAGCGCCCAGGGCAAAGCAGGCGTAGCAGTCATCCGTCTTTCTGGACCTGATGCGCACAAGTCAGCGAACGCGCTGGCCGGGGGCGGGTTGCCGTCGCGCGGGATGCATCTGCGGACGCTGCGCGGGCCGGACGGTGCGATTCTGGATGACGGGCTGGTTCTGACCTTCCAGGCGCCGGCCAGCTTCACCGGCGAAGACGTGGCCGAGTTTCAGATCCACGGGAGTACGGCCGCGGTCAACGCGGTGCTGCGGTGCTTGTCGGACCGTGACGATCTGCGTCTGGCCGAACCCGGAGAATTCACGCGGCGGGCGCTGGAAAACGGCAAGATGGACCTCGCTCAGGTCGAGGGGCTGGCCGATCTGATCGACGCGGAAACCGAGGCGCAGCGCAAACAGGCGCAAACCATCTTGTCCGGAGCGCTGGGTAAGCTGGCTGAGGGCTGGCGGCGTGATCTGATCCGGGCCGCCTCGTTGCTTGAGGCGGTGATCGACTTTGCCGATGAAGAGGTGCCGACCGATGTCACGCCCGAAGTTCGCAGCCTGATAGAGGTCGTGAAAGCAGACCTGACGCGCGAGGCTGAGGGGGTTCGGATTGCTGAACGTATCCGCTCGGGCTTTGAGGTGGCGATTGTGGGCCCTCCGAACGCGGGGAAGTCAACGCTGCTGAATGCGCTGGCTGGGCGCGAGGCGGCGATAACCTCGGAATATGCGGGCACCACGCGAGACGTGATCGAGGTGCGGATGGACCTTGCGGGCCTGCCGGTCACATTGCTGGATACTGCAGGGCTGCGTGAGACCGAAGACCATGTCGAAAACCTGGGTATCGAACTGGCCCGCAATCGGGCTGAGGCTGCTGATCTGCGGGTGTTTCTGACTGACGCGCCGGATGCACTGGGGATTCAGATGCGGGACGGGGATATTCACGTTCTTCCGAAATCTGACCTGCGAGAGGCTGCAGCAGAGGGTATTTCGGGGAAAACTGGACAGGGTATTGATCGATTGATCAACAATATATCGTATATATTAAGCCATCGAACTACCAGTCATGGTATCGCGACGCGGGAACGGCATCGGACCGCTATGCTACGGGCCAGTGACGCGTTAAAGGCTGCTCAGACGGTTCTGGAATCAGGGCCCGAGATGTATGATATAGCGGCTGAGGAACTGCGGACCGCGATCCGCGCGCTTGAATCTCTGGTGGGCAGAATAGATGTCGAAACCCTTCTGGATGAGATCTTTGCCAGCTTTTGTTTGGGTAAGTGAGGAGTGTTTCACGTGAAACATTCAGATTTCGATGTAGTCGTGATAGGGGCAGGCCATGCGGGGGCCGAGGCCGCCCACGCAGCTGCCCGCATGGGTGTCTCGACGGCGTTGGTGACCTTGTCTGAACGAGATATCGGGGTGATGTCCTGCAATCCCGCTATTGGCGGGCTGGGCAAGGGTCATTTGGTCCGAGAGATCGACGCGCTGGATGGTGTCATGGGGCGTGTTGCGGATCAGGCGGGAATTCAGTTCCGCCTTCTGAACCGAAGAAAAGGCCCGGCTGTCCAGGGCCCGCGCGCGCAGGCCGACCGCGCCTTGTATCAAGCTGCCATGCTGAAGGAGACGCAAGGCCAGCCCAACCTATCCGTCATTCCGGGTGAGGTCGTCGATTTCCGAATGGACGGCTCGCGGGTTGCGGGTGTTGTTCTGGCGGACGGATCCGAGATTGCTTCAAAGACGGTCATTCTGACTTCGGGTACGTTCCTGCGCGGCGTAATCCATATCGGTGATATATCAAGGCCCGGGGGTCGTATGGGCGACCGCCCGTCGGTGAGGCTTGCTGAACGTCTGGATGGTTTCGCGCTGCCCATGGCGCGGCTAAAGACCGGCACACCGCCGCGTCTGGATGGACGGACGATCGATTGGGATGCTCTTGAACGGCAAGACGGTGATCCCGAGCCGACGCTGTTCTCGGTCCTGTCGACGACCGTGACGGCGCCCCAAATCGCCTGTGGCATCACTCATACTAACACGCAAACCCACGAGATCATCGAGCGCAACCTATCTCGATCCGCTATGTATGGCGGGCATATCGACGGGGTCGGTCCCAGATATTGCCCCTCGATAGAGGATAAGATCGTGCGCTTCGCGGACAAGGAATCACATCAGATATTTCTGGAACCAGAGGGCGTCAATGACCACACTGTCTACCCGAACGGAATCTCGACCTCTTTGCCGGAGGACGTTCAGGTGGCGTATGTGCGCTCGATCAAAGGCCTTGAGCAGGCAGAGATCCTGCAGCCGGGTTATGCCATCGAATACGATTATGTCGATCCGCGTGTTCTGAGCGCCTCGCTGTCGCTCCCTGATGCGCCGGGCCTATATCTTGCGGGGCAGATCAATGGCACTACGGGATATGAGGAGGCCGCGGCGCAAGGTCTGGTCGCCGGGCTGAATGCGGCGCGTGAGGTTCAGGGGCACGATCCTGTGTTTTTTACGCGGTCGGACAGTTATATCGGCGTGATGATCGATGACTTAACCACCCGCGGGGTCGCGGAGCCTTATCGGATGTTCACCTCCCGCGCCGAGTTCCGCTTATCCCTTCGCGCCGACAACGCAGATCAACGCCTGACACCGAAGGGCATTGAATTGGGCTGTGTTGGTGCGTCCCGGCAAGAAGTCTTCGCGAAGAAGTCTGATAAGTTGCAGACCGTGAGCGCTCGACTCACCGCCCGAACCTACACGCCGAAAGAGGTCCGTGCAGCCGGGATCGCTGTCAATCAGGACGGAAACCGTCGGGATGGAATGGCGATATTGGCTTTTCCAGAAGTTGGGTTCGAGGATTTGATAACACTTGATCCCGAACTGGCGGCTACAGATCAGGATACCCGGCGTCAGGTTGAGCGTGACGCCCTTTACGCCAACTATATCGCGCGGCAGCAGCGTGATGTCGAAGCGATGAAACGTGACGAATCCCACATGATTCCAAGGGATTTTGACTATTTTGCGCTTGATGGTTTGTCGGCTGAGATGAAGCAAAAGCTGTCGAAGGCCAGGCCAGAGAATATTGCACAGGCCGGACGGGTCGAAGGGGTTACACCGGCGGCACTGACATTGGTGCTGGCAAAGCTGCGTCGGGATTTGAGGACGCGCAAAGCATGAGAGCTGCGAAGGGCGTGACGCCGGAGGATCTGGATGTTTCACGTGAAACATTTGAGCGGCTCAGAACATATGTGGATCTGGTTGGGCGCTGGAATCCGAAGATCAATCTGGTGTCGCGCAACAGTCTGGATACCATATGGGAGCGTCACATCCGGGATTCGTTACAGGTCTTCCGGTGTGCTGGACCGGCTGCAAATTGGGTCGATTTGGGCAGCGGCGGAGGGTTCCCGGGGCTCGTCTGCGCAATCATGGCGATTGAAGTGGCGCCTCAGATGCAATTCACGTTGGTAGAAAGCGACCAGCGCAAATCGGCCTTCCTGCGCACTGTCACGCGCGAATGCGATGCCAATTCCAAGGTCATATCACGACGGATCGAGGATATTGAACCGCTTGAAGCGGATATCCTGTCTGCCCGGGCGCTGGCGGACCTGAGAAAGCTATTGTCTTTTTGTGACAGGCATTTAAGCCCGACTGGCATCGCGCTGTTGCCGAAAGGCGCAAGCTGGAAAAAAGAACTGGACGACGCGCGCAAGGAATGGAAATTCGAGGCTGAGCCAATTACAAGTTTAACGGAACCCCAAGCCGTTATCCTGAAAGTCAAAGGAGTCACTCGTGGTTGATCTGTCTCGTCCTGCCGGGCCCCGGATTGTCGCGGTCGCCAATCAGAAAGGCGGGGTGGGAAAGACAACAACAGCAATCAATCTGGCGGCCGGGCTGGCCGAAGCTGGGTGCAAGGTGCTGGTGGTCGACCTTGATCCGCAAGGCAACGCGTCAACCGGGCTTGGTGTCGAGGATCGGGACTGGACGACATATGACCTTATTCTGGACGACGCGCCGCTTGAGGCTGTGGTTCAGGAAACCGAAATCAGCAATCTCTATGTGGTTCCGGCAACCGTTGATCTCAGCTCGGCAGATATCGAACTGATTTCAAACGAGAAGCGCAGCTATCTGCTGCACGACGCGTTGCGCCAGACGGCGATTGACGCCTTTGGTCTGGATTTCGTGCTGATCGACTGCCCGCCGTCGCTGAACCTGCTGACTGTCAACGCCATGGTCGCGGCGCATTCGGTGCTTGTACCGCTGCAGAGCGAATTCTTCGCGCTCGAAGGTCTGTCGCAGCTGATGCTGACGATCCGCGAGGTGCGTCAAACCGCAAATCCGGACCTCAGAATCGAAGGTGTTGTGTTGACCATGTATGACAACCGCAACAACTTGTCTCGTCAGGTCGAAAAGGATGCGCGTGACAATCTGGGTGAGATGGTATTTAAAACCAAGATACCCAGGAATGTGCGGGTGAGCGAGGCGCCGTCTTACGCGCTGCCCGTTCTGCAATATGATTCCGGGTCTCTGGGGGCGATGGCCTATCGGCACCTTGCCCGTGAGATCATGCATAAGAACAACAAAGCCGCCGCCTAAGCGGCGGTCAGGAGGGCAAATGAGCGTCAGGAAAAGCAAACCCCGTGGGTTGGGTCGCGGTTTGTCGGCGTTGATGGCCGACGTGACACCCGAGGCCGATGGCCGGATCGCATCGGAGCCGCGCCGCCCTGATCTGAAGGTTCCGATCGAAAAACTGCAGGCAAACCCAGATCAGCCCCGCCGCCGTTTTGCGCAGGAACAGTTGGATGAGCTTGCAGCCTCGGTCAAGGAAAAGGGAATCATTCAGCCCCTGATCGTGCGCAGCATCGCAGGTGGGCAGTATGAAATCGTCGCGGGCGAACGCCGCTGGCGCGCCGCCCAGATGGCGCAACTGCATGAAATTCCAGTGATTGTTCGTGAATTCGACGATACCGAGGTTCTTGAGGTCGCGATCATCGAAAACATTCAGCGTGCTGATCTGAACGCGGTGGAAGAGGCCGCCGGCTTCAAGCAACTGATGGACCGTTTCGGCCATACGCAGGAAAAACTGGCCGAGGCTTTGGGTAAGAGCCGCAGCCATATCGCCAATCTGCTGCGCCTGCTGTCGCTGCCGATGGATGTGCAAACCTTGGTGATTGAGGGCAAACTATCCGCTGGTCACGCGCGGGCTTTGATCACGGCGGAAAACCCTTCGGAGCTGGCGAAACAGGTGGTTCGGGACGGGCTTTCGGTGCGGGCGACCGAGGCTTTGGTCAAGAAACAGCAAGGCGGGTCTGACACACCAACACCACGGTCCAGAAATCTGAACGCCGGGAAAGATGCGGATACACGCGCGCTCGAGAAAGATCTCTCGGCAATTCTGGCGATGAAGGTGACCATCAATCACAAGGCGGGTTCAGAGACCGGGCAGGTCGTGCTCACCTATGAAAACCTCGATCAGCTGGATGATCTGTGCGCCAAGCTCAGCCGTTAGGCCGGGTCCAGATAAAGGTCATGACGCCGCCCAGCACGACGGCCTGAATGACCAGGACATGCGCCGGGACGGAAATCAGAACTGACAGGCCAAACACGGCGGCGATCGAAAGGGTGGCCGCCTTTTTTGCGGCAGGCCGGATCGCGCCCGAGCTTTGCCAGTCCAGGATCAACGGGCCAAAGGTCTTATGACTCAGCAGCCAGTGATGCAGGCGCGACGACGAGCGGGCAAAGAAGAACGCGGCCAGCAGCAGGAACGGGACGGTCGGAAGCAAGGGTAGGGCGATACCGATCACGGCAAGCGCGACGCAGAGCAAACCCAGACCGGCCCACAGATATTGCATCATTCCAGAATTTCCCGGATTACCGCGTTTAGCACCGCGCGTCCGTTGGGCGTCGCGCGCAGCCGGTTTTCACAGAGCTCGATCATCCCTAGATCGACCAGTGCAGCAAGCTTGTCCTGCGGAGGCGTGTGACCCGCCAATTCTCGGTATCTATCAATATTTAGACCTTCTGAGAGGCGAATACACATCATAAGGTGTTCAGATGCCTGATCCTGCTGGCTGAGTTCGATCCGATCACTCTCACCCAGACCTTGCGCCGCAGCCAACAGCCATTTCGTCGGCGACAGGTAGGTTTCCGTTGCAAGCTTGCGCCCGTTCAGAGTGATCCGACCATGTGCGCCGGGGCCGATGCCGACATAATCCCCATAGCGCCAATAGATCAGATTGTGTTGCGATTCCGCGCCGGGCCGTGCGTGGTTCGAGACCTCATAGGCGGGCAGGCCGTGCGCGTCGCAGATTTCCTGCGTGGCTAGATACATATCGGCGGCGTGATCATCTTCGGGCAGGCCACGCAGCTTGCCCACCGCATAGCGGTCGCCGAAGGCGGTGCCGTCTTCGATGGTCAGCTGGTACAGCGACAAGTGATCGACGGCCATTGACAAGGCCTCGGTCAGTTCGGCCTGCCAATCGGTCAGTGTCTGGTGTTGGCGGGCATAGATCAGGTCAAAGCTGACCCGATCGAAGCAGTGCCGCGCGATGTCAAAGGCGCCGCGGGCCTCGGCGACGGTATGGATGCGGCCCAGACGGCGCAGGTCGTCGTCGTTCAGGGCCTGTACGCCCATAGAAATCCGGTTCACACCCGCATCGCGATAGGCAGCAAACCGGCCAGCCTCGACCGAACCGGGATTGGCCTCAAGCGTGATTTCCATGTCATTGGCCGGGTGCCAGAGAGTGCGGGCTTCGTTGATCACAGCGGCAACGGTGTCGGGATCCATCAGGGACGGGGTGCCACCACCGAAGAAGATCGTGTTCAGGACCCGCCCGGGGGTTTCAGCCGCCGAGCGGCGCAGCTCGCTCAAATATGCACCAAGCCATTGTTTTTGATCGATATTTCGGGACACATGGCTGTTGAAGTCGCAATAGGGGCATTTGGCCTCGCAAAAGGGCCAATGCACGTACAGGCCAAAGCCCCCGTTGCGCCAATCATCCGCCAAAGCAGCCTTTCACGAACATCTCCACCGCACGGCCGCGATGGCTGATCTTGTTCTTTTCCCAGCGATCCATCTCGGCAAAGGTAATGTCGTGGCCGTCGGGGACAAACATCGGGTCGTAACCAAAGCCGCCTTCGCCCCGGATGGGCCAGACCAGGTGGCCGGGGGCGATGCCCTCGAACACTTCATCATGACCGTCAGGCCAGGCCAGCACCAGCGTGCTGCGGAACTGCGCGGTGCGGGGGTGGGGGGCGTTTTTCGCCTCCAACTCGGTATGCGCGCGGGTCATCGCCATCAGGAAATCGCGGCCATTGCCGGTTTCGGCCCAATCGGCGGTGTAGACGCCCGGCGCGCCATCCAGCGCATCGATGGTGATACCGGAATCGTCCGACAGGGCAGGCAGGCCGGTGGCCTTGGCTGCGGCATGGGCCTTGATCCGAGCATTGCCGACAAAGGTGTCTTCGGTTTCCTCGGGTTCGGGCAGGTTCATTTCGGTGGCACCAACGACCGTTACGCCAAAGGGCGCAAGGAGATGTTCCATCTCCTCAAGCTTGCCCTTGTTATGCGTGGCGACCAGCAGTCGGTCACCGTCGAATTTGCGGGTCATGCGGTGACGGCCTTTTGGGCGGCGGCCAGTTCGCCGACGCCTTTCTCGGCCAGATCCATCAGCTGATCCATCTGGGCGCGGCTGAAGACGGATCCTTCGGCGCTCATCTGCACTTCGATCAGCTTGCCAGAGCCGGTCATGATGAAGTTGCCATCGACCCCGGCCTCGCTGTCTTCGGGATAGTCCAAGTCCAGCACCGGCTGACCAGCATAGATGCCGCAGGAAACGGCGGCGACAGGATCAACCAGCGGATCGGAAATCACGTCACCTGCCTTCATCAACTTGTTCACCGCCAGACGCAGTGCCACCCAGCCACCGGTGATCGAGGCGCATCGGGTGCCACCATCAGCCTGAATCACATCGCAGTCGACGGTGATCTGACGTTCGCCCAAAGCAACCCGGTCCACACCTGCGCGCAGGGCACGGCCAATCAGGCGCTGGATTTCCACGGTGCGACCACCTTGTTTGCCCGATGCTGCCTCACGCCGCATCCGCGTGTTGGTCGCGCGGGGTAGCATTCCGTATTCCGCCGTGACCCAGCCCAGACCCGAGCCCTTGATGAAGGGCGGCACGCGATCCTCGATTGTGGCGGTGCACAGCACATGGGTGTCGCCCATCTTGATCAGGCAGGACCCTTCGGCATGTTTGGTGAAACCTGTTTCGATGGAAACAGCGCGCATTTCGTCTAGATTACGTCCTGAGGGTCGCATGGGCATTCCTTTATCTGTTGGCTTGGGGATACCGCCCCGCAGCGTTACGATGCAACCCCGATTGACCTTTCATTTGCCTGCTATTTAATGGCGATCCAGCAGGGGGCCGCTGATGAGTGAAGCGAGCAAAATTCTGAACGAGATGAACGACCGGTCGCGTGAGGTGTTCCGGTTGATTGTCGAAAGCTATCTGGACAGCGGTGAGCCGGTGGGCAGCCGCACCCTGACCCGCACCCTGTCGGAAAAGGTCAGCGCGGCGACCGTACGCAATGTGATGCAGGATCTTGAGTTTCTGGGCCTGCTCGACAGCCCGCATGTCAGCGCGGGGCGGATACCGACGCAGCAAGGGTTGCGCATGTTCGTGGACGGGTTGCTTGAGGTCGGCGATCTGGGCGTCGATGACCGGCAGAAGATTGACGAAACACTAGGCTCTAACGCAGGCGATGTGGGCGGGATGCTGGACCGGGTGGGATCGGCCTTGTCACACGTGACACAAGGTGCATCGCTGGTGCTGACGCCCAAACATGAGGCCGAGATCAAACATATCGAGTTCGTCTCGTTGGGTCATGACCGGGCTTTGGTGGTGTTGGTGTTCTCGGACGGGCATGTTGAAAACCGGCTATTCACGCCGCCGCCCGGACAGACGCCAAGTTCTATGCGCGAGGCGGCGAATTTCCTGAATGCGCTGATTGAGGGGCGGACCCTCAGCGAAGTGCGCAAGCAGATGCTGTCTCAGATCGATGCGCGCAAACAGGAAATTGATGTCCTGGCCCGCGAGATGGTCGAAAGCGGGATTGCCGCCTGGGACGGGGACGGCAGCGACTCGGCTCGTCTGATCGTACGGGGGCGGGCGAATCTGCTGGGTGATCCCGGTGAGGCCGAGGAACTGGACCGCATTCGCACCCTGTTTGACGATCTGGAACGCAAACGTGATATCGCTGAATTCCTTGAATTGACCGAGGACGGCGAGGGTGTGCGCATTTTTATCGGCTCTGAGAACAAACTTTTCTCACTTTCGGGTTCCTCTTTGGTGGTGTCTCCATATATGAACGCTGATCGTAAGATAATCGGTGCGGTCGGGGTCATCGGACCCACACGTCTGAATTATGGACGGATCGTGCCGATCGTGGATTATACGGCGCAACTGGTCGGCAAACTGATTTCCGACCGGAGCTAGAGGGTAAGAGATGGCAGAGCCCAAGAACGAAGAATTTCTGGACGATATCATGTCCGCCGAAGCGGAAGAACTGGCCGAGGAAATCGCTGAGATCAGCGAAGAGGCGCTGGAGCTGGATGAGCTGCGCGCTGAGCGGGACGATTACAAGGACCGTTTCATGCGTGCGCTGGCGGATGCTGAAAATGCGCGCAAGCGTGGAGACAAGGCGCGTCGGGATGCCGAGCAATATGGTGGGTCGAAACTGGCCCGTGATATGCTGCCGGTCTACGATAACATGAAACGCGCGCTTGAGGCGGCGACCGATGAGCAGAAAGAGGTTGCCGCCGGTCTGCTGGAGGGGGTCGAGCTGACCATGCGGGCGCTGAAGGATGTGTTCCAGAAACATGGGATCGAAGTGATCACGCCCGAAGTTGGCGATCGGTTCGATCCGAATGTGCATGAGGCGATGTTTGAGGCTCCGGTGCCGGGGACCCGGGCGGGGGATATCATTCAGGTCTCGGCGGAAGGATTCATGCTGCACGACAGGCTGTTGCGGCCGGCGCAGGTTGGGGTTTCTTCGACGCCTGCGAGTTGATTGGCCTCTGCGAGGCCAAGCCTCCGGCGGAAGTATTTTTGAACAGAAGAAGGGGCGGTCAGGATTTGGCCGCCTCTTTCAGTTTGTAGATCAGCTCGAGCGCTTCGCGCGGGGTGAGTTCGTCGGGCAGGATTTCGGCGAGCATGTCTGTAACGGGCGAGGCTTTGGGTGCGGGTGGTGGTGGCGGTGGTGCCGCTGAGAAGAGGGGCAGGTCGTCGATCAGCGCTTTTTGCTTGCGGCCTTCGCGTTCGGTTTTTTCGAGCTGGTCCAGCACGACCCGGGCGCGGTCGACCACCGAAGCAGGCAGGCCTGCGAGTTGCGCGACCTGTACACCGTATGAGCGGTCGGCGGCGCCTTTGTGGACCTCGTGCAGGAAGATGACCTCGCCCTCCCATTCCTTGACTGCGACGGTGGCGTTGTCGACACCGTCCAGATTGCCCGCCAGCGCGGTCAGTTCGTGATAATGCGTGGCAAACAGCGCGCGGCATTGGTTGGCGGCGTGCAGGTGTTCGAGCGTGGCCCAGGCAATGGACAGGCCGTCATAGGTGGCCGTGCCGCGTCCGATTTCGTCAAGTATCACCAAGGCGCGGTCGTCGGCCTGATTCAGGATGGCGGCGGTTTCAACCATCTCGACCATGAAGGTCGAGCGACCGCGGGCCAGATCGTCCGACGCGCCGACGCGGCTGAAGAGTTGGCTGACCACACCGATATGCGCCTGTTCGGCAGGAACGTAGCTGCCCATTTGGGCCAGCAGGGCGATCAGGGCGTTCTGGCGCAGGAAGGTGGATTTACCGGCCATGTTGGGGCCAGTCAGCAGCCAGATCGCAGCGCCATCTTCGGCGCTGAGATCGCAATCGTTGGCAATGAAGGCATCGCCGCTTTGCTGGCGCAGGGCGTGTTCGACGACCGGGTGACGACCGGCCTGAATGTCGAAGATGCGCGAAGCGTCCACCTGCGGGCGCGCCCAGTTTTCGCCGCGGGCCAGATCGGCCAGGGCGGTGGTCAGGTCGAGTTCGGCCAGCCCTCGGGCCGCTTGGTTCAGGTGGGCGGCGCGATCCAGAACTGCGTCCGAAAGCCTTTCATAGAGTCTTTTTTCGATCTCCAGCGCCAGATTGCCCGCGTTAAGGATGCGTGTTTCGATCTCGGAGAGTTCCACCGTGGTGAACCGCACCTGATTGGCGGTGGTCTGGCGGTGGATATAGGTTTCACTGAACGGCGGGTTCAGCATTTTCTCGGCATGGGTGGCCGTGGTTTCGATGAAATACCCCAGCACGTTGTTGTGCTTAATCTTCAGTGAGGTGATCCCGGTGTGTTCCGCGTATTTTTGTTGGAACCCGGCGATGACCGACCGGCCTTCATCGCGCAGGGTGCGGGCTTCGTCCAGTTCGCTGTCAAAGCCGGGGGCGATGAAGCCGCCGTCGCGGGCCAGCAGGGGGGGCTCGGCCACAAGGGCTTCGTCCAGCAGGGTCAGCAGATCGTCGAACCCCACAAGGTTCTGTACTGCGGTGGCCAGCAGAACCGGCAGGGTGTGGTTGGCGCACAGATCGGCAATCGCCGCCGCCTGCGCCAGCCCGTTGCGGATGGCGGCCAGATCGCGGGGGCCGCCGCGGTCCAGCGACAGGCGCGACAGGGCGCGGTCCAGATCGGGGGTCTTGCGCAACGCTTCTCGCAGATCCGAGGCGGTCAGGCTGTCCTCGGCGGCGAAGGTCACAGCATCCAGCCGGGCGTGGATCACGTCGAGCGTGCGTGAGGGGCTGGACAGACGCTGTTCCAGCAGCCGCGCGCCGCCCGGCGTCACGGTGCGGTCGACCACGGACAACAGCGACCCGGCGCGGCCACCCGACAGCGACCGGGTCAGTTCCAGGTTGCGGCGCGTGGCGGCGTCGATCTGGACGGTGCGGTCCTCGGATTCCTTGAGCGGGGTTTGCAGCAGGGGCAGCTTGCCCTTCTGGGTGATCTCAAGATAGTCGATCAGCGCGCCCATGGCTGAAACCTCGGCGCGGGTGAAACTGCCGAACGCATCCAGCGCGCCCACGTGAAACAGCCCGCAGATGCGCTTTTCCGCTGCAGTGCTGTCGAAACTGGCGCGCCCGATGGGGGTCAGAGATATGCCCAGATCGCGGGCGGGTTCGTGCAGCGCGGGCTCGGTCCCGTCGGCCACGATCAGTTCCGACGGGGCCAGCCGCGCCAGTTCTGGGCTGAGCCGCGCACCGGTCAGCGGCATCACGTGAAACGCGCCGGTCGAGATATCGGCCCAGGCCAACGCTGCCTCGTCCCGGACCGCGCTGTAGGCGGCCAGAAAGTTGTGGCGGCGGGCCTCAAGCAGCGCGTCCTCGGTCAGCGTGCCGGGGGTCACCAGACGCACGACATCGCGACGAACCACCGATTTAGAGCCTCTTTTCTTTGCCTCGGCGGGGCTTTCCATCTGTTCGCAGACGGCGACGCGAAAGCCCTTGCGGATCAGCGTCAGCAGATAGCCCTCGGCGGAATGTACCGGCACGCCGCACATCGGGATATCCGTGCCCTCGTGCTTGCCGCGTTTGGTCAGGGCGATGTCCAGCGCCTCGGCGGCGTTGACGGCATCGTCAAAGAACATCTCGTAGAAATCGCCCATGCGGTAGAACAGCAGCGCGTCGGCATGGGCCGCTTTGATTTCCAGATATTGTGCCATCATGGGCGTGACACCACCGGATGCCGACTTGTTCATGTGCCGCCTTACCCAAATTACCGGCCATCGCCGAGCGCGCCCTTACCTGCCCGCCATCCCGACAATCCCGATCCGTTTCACCATGGGATCAGATCGCTGATCCTGCCACCCCGTCGTCGGGATGCCTCTGGTTGTTCTTGCCGGAGCGGATGGCATCTTGCAAGCGGCAGAACCGCCCGGGACGGGGGTTATCGGTCAGGGGGCCCGTGTCCCGGAAATGCGCCGCGCCGCGGACCTTGCGGGCCGGCGGCGCGGAACATGGGGCATATTGATCGCTGATCCAAGCGGGGGCGTGATCAGGATCCGGCTGCAAATGGTGCGTCGCTGCCCCACAATTGACGGACACGGTCGTCGCGGCCGCAGGCCTTGCGATAGGCCTTATAGGCGTTCTTCTGGCGTTTGGGTCCGAAGCGGGTGAAGACCAGCTTGTCGCCCTTGTAGTAATCCTGGTGATACGCTTCGGCGGGATAGAAGGTACCAGCCTGCAGGATCGGGGTAACAACGGTCTGACCCAGCGCCGCCTGTGCCTCGGACTTGGCCCGCTGGGCAAGCGCTTTTTCCCCTGAGTTAGAGACGAATATGGCGGTGCGGTAGCTGTTTCCGCGATCGCAGAACTGACCACCCGCATCGGTAGGGTCAACCGAGCGGAAGAACATATTCAGCAGCGTCTGGCGCGAGACGCGGGTGGGGTCAAAGGTGATCCGGACGGCCTCGTAATGGCCGGTTCCGCCCTTGGACACCTGATCATAGGTCGGATTGGCCGCCTTGCCGCCGGTAAAGCCCGACACCGCGCCGATCACGCCGGGGACGGATTCAAAATCGGATTCCACGCACCAGAAACAGCCGCCCGCAACGGTCAGCGTCTCGGTTCCTGCCGCGGGGGCGGGCAGGGCGCGCAGCATCGCGGCCAACAGGATCAGCACGAACAGCGCTGTGGGTTTCAGGTAGCCAAGGTAAACGGTCCGGGTCATGGCAGGTCTCCTTCTGAGATAAGGCTGCCCTTAGTTTTGCCCGCTTGCAATGTGCTGACATCGTTTGTCACGGGCTGGTGAGACGAGTTTATCCGTGATCGCCCGTTACCCCAGCAGCTGCCCCAGCTTCATCGCCACGCCCATATTGCCCGAGATTTTCAGCTTGCCCAGCGCCACCCCGGTCATCGGATTCAGCTTGCCGGTCAACAGCTTGGTCAGGTTCTCGCGCGAGATGCGGATGGTGCAGTCGGTGTCGCGGTCATGGGTCGTGGCGGTGTTATCGGCCAGCACGATCACGCCGTCATCGCCGCAATCGAATTTGAGCGAGCCGTCAAAGTTTTTACCGTTCAGGCCTTTCTGAATCCCGTCGGCGATATCCTGCAGCATGATCCTCTCCCTTCTGATCAGGCCCATGCGTAAAGACATCTGAGTGTTGCGGGCAAGCCTGACCCAACGGGAACAGTTAGAAATAGGCAATCGTGTCGATAGCAGAATCGGTCAAAACGACATCGAATATTTTGTATGTGTCCAATATAGCCTCCCAACAAGTTGTTATGACACATAGAAAAAGACTCGACATTCAGTCAACAAGTCGGAATCATATAGGGGCACCCATTGGAGTGGGTGCCCCATGACTGCCGCAAACGGGCATTCAGTCTAGTGAAGACACTGCGATTCTCACTGAATTCGCGAGTCCCGTCAAGCATGTTGCGGCGTCCTTGCAGGTTCCGGCACTTCCGCCGGGATCGCGAAAACGTAGTGGAGAAGCAACAATGTATTTTGTTCTTTACAAAGATTCCGCTGGGTATTGGCGCTGGACGCTAAAAGCGTCCAACCACGAGCCCATCGCTGTTTCGTCCGAGAGTTATGTGCGCAAGGCAGATGCTGAGCACGGCATAAACCTAACGAAATCAGCCTACAACGCGCCTGTTCACGAGCGGCAGGCAGCATAAAAAGGGGTGGGCAGCAAGCGCTGCCCGCCTTGTCAGCTCAGCCGTTTGTCGCGGGCGGCCAGCAGTTTCAGACGCAGCGCATTTAGCTGGATGAAACCGGCAGCATCTTTCTGATCATAGGCCCCGGCATCGTCCTCGAAGGTCACGTGGGCCTCGGAATACAGCGAATGATCGGACCAGCGCCCGACGGTCGATGCCAGACCTTTATAGAGTTTCACCCGGACGGTGCCGGTTACATGCTCTTGCGACTTGTCGATGGCGGCCTGCAGCATCTCGCGTTCAGGCGAATACCAGAAACCGTTATAAATCAGCTCGGCATATTGCGGCATCAGCTGGTCCTTCAGGTGCATTGCACCGCGGTCCATGGTGATGGATTCGATGGCGCGATGTGCTTCCAGCAGGATGGTGCCGCCGGGGGTTTCATAGATGCCGCGGGATTTCATGCCCACGAACCGGCCCTCGACCAGATCCAGCCGCCCGACGCCGTGGCGACCGCCATATTCGTTCAGACGGGTCAGCAGGGTGGCGGGGCTGAGTGCTTCGCCATTGATGCTGACGGCGTCGCCCTTCTCAAAGCCGATTTCGATGAATTCCGGCGTGTCCGGGGCATCTTCGGGGTGGACGGTGCGCTGATAGACATAATCAGGCGCCATATCAGCGGGGTCTTCCAGAACCTTGCCCTCGGACGAGGTGTGCAGCAGGTTGGCATCGACCGAGAACGGAGCCTCGCCGCGTTTGTCCTTGGCAATCGGGATCTGATGCGCTTCGGCCCATTCGATCAGGCGGGTCCGGCTGGTCAGATCCCATTCGCGCCAAGGCGCGATCACCTTGATATCGGGTTCCAGCGCATAGGCGGCCAGTTCGAACCGGACCTGATCATTGCCCTTGCCGGTCGCGCCATGCGCCACCGCATCGGCACCGGTGGCGTGGGCGATATCGACCAGATGTTTCGAAATCAGTGGCCGCGCGATCGAGGTGCCCAGCAGGTACAGCCCCTCATACAGCGCATTGGCGCGGAACATCGGGAAGACGAAGTCGCGGACGAACTCTTCGCGGATGTCCTCGATATAGATGTTCTCGGGCTTGATACCCAGCATCTCGGCCTTTTCGCGCGCCGGTTCCAGTTCCTCGCCCTGACCCAGATCGGCCGTAAAGGTGATGACCTCACAGCCGTATTCGCTTTGCAGCCATTTCAGGATGATCGAGGTATCGAGGCCACCGGAATAGGCCAGAACAACTTTCTTGGGCGCGGACATCTGACTTCCTTTATGCGTAGAACGCTAGGCCCCTAGCGGGTTTTGGCCTTGGGGGCAAGTTATCAGCGTTGACCCGGCCTGCGAATTGGGATGAAACGGTGGGATAGAGAACACGGACCGATTGAAAAGGGCAGATTTCAGATGCTTGGCTGGAAAATTTTTGCGCATTCCCTGCGGATGGTATTTGGGAACATCACGCAGGTTCTGCAGATTACGGTAGGCCCGGCATTGATCGCCACGCTGGTCATCGTCGGGCTGTTTCTGGCGCTGGGCCTGCCCATGGATGTCTTCACCAGCGATACAAGCGATCTGCCTGCGAATTTGTCGCCGGGTACGGTCATCATCTTCATCCTGTCGATGGTTGTGGTCATGTCGGTCGTCATGTTCTGGATCGCGGTGTCCTGGCACCGGTTCATCCTGCTCGAGGAATATCCCCGGGGTATCGTCCCGCCCTTCCGCACTGACCGTATTCTTGCCTATCTGGGTCGCGCGCTGTTGCTGGTTTTGCTGGCGATGGTGGGCTATATCCCCATCGCGGTGATTTTTGCGGTGTTGGGTCAGGCACTTGCGATCGTGTCCGTCGTTGTGTCGCTGGTCTATGGCATCTTTCTGGCGATCAGCCTGTACCGCCTGTCGATCATCCTGCCCGCTGCCGCAATCGGACATCCTATTACCCTGGGTGAGGCATGGAGCAAGACGGAAGGAACCGCCAGCACCATCGTCGTTCTGGTGATCGTGGCCATGTTGTTTCAGCTTTTGGTGCAGCTTGGCTTTACCATGCTGGCTGCTGTCCCGGTTCTGGGCGTCCTGCTGTCGGTGTTCTTCGGAACGCTGATCCTGCCGATGATCAATGTCAGCATCCTGACGACCATGTACGGGATCTTCATCGAAAAGCGCGAACTGGGCTGAGGCCGCGCATATATGTATTCCTTTGTATTCCTTGCTCTTTTGCTCAGGATAGGTCACTGACGCGCCTATGACCGATTTCATGACCCGCGCCCGCGCTGCCGAACAGGCGATGCGCTCTGTTTTTCCGGCGACGCCGTTGCAGCGCAATGCCCATCTGTCTGACCGGTATGGGGCCGATATCTGGCTGAAACGCGAGGATCTCAGCCCCGTGCGGTCGTATAAAATCCGGGGCGCATTCAACGCCATGCGCAAGCAGCAGGGGCAGGAGTTGTTTGTCTGCGCCAGCGCGGGCAATCACGCACAGGGCGTGGCCTATATGTGCAAGCATCTGGGCGTGAACGGCGTGATCTTCATGCCGGTCACCACGCCGCAGCAGAAGATTCAGAAGACCCGGATATTCGGCGGCGACAATATCGAGATTCACCTGACCGGAGACTATTTCGACGACACGTTGGCCGCCGCGCAGGCGTGGTGTGCGCAACAGGGCGGGCACTTCCTGTCACCCTTCGACGACGCGGATGTGATCGAAGGGCAGGCCTCGCTGGCGGTTGAGATCGAAGAACAACTGGGGGCCGTGCCCGACCATGTCGTGCTGCCGGTGGGCGGCGGCGGTATGTCCTCGGGCGTGGCGACCTGGTTCGGGGACCGCAGCCACTGCCTGTTCGTCGAACCGGCGGGTGGCGCTTGCCTGCGCGCGGCGCTGGCGGCGGGGCATCCGGTGGCGCTGGATCATGTGGACACATTTGTTGATGGCGCAGCCGTGGGCCGGATCGGAGAGAAGCCGTTCGAGCTGTTGAAATCACGCCACCTGTCGGACGTGCTGACCCTGGCCGAGGACCGCATCTGCGCCACGATGATCGAGATGTTGAATGTCGAGGGCATCGTTCTGGAGCCCGCAGGCGCGCTGGCGGTCGAAGCGGTGGGCGATGTGCAAAGCTTTGTGCGTGGCAAGACCGTGGTCTGCGTGACTTCGGGCGGGAATTTCGATTTCGAACGGCTGCCCGAGGTCAAGGAACGCGCGCAGCGCTATTCGGGGGTCAAGAAATACTTCATCCTGCGCCTGCCGCAGCGCCCCGGCGCGCTGAAAGAATTCCTCAACATCCTCGGCCCCGAGGATGATATCGCGCGGTTCGAATACATGAAGAAATCTGCGCGCAATTTCGGCTCGGTCCTGATCGGGATTGAAACCCGCAGGCCCGAGAATTTCATGCGCCTGTTTGCCCAACTGGACGAGGCCGGGTTCACCTATACCGACATTACCGAAGATGAGACGCTGGCGCAGTTCGTGATCTAGCGCAGGTTGGCGGCCAGCCCGTCCTGAAACACTGCCTTGGATTGATCATAGGCCGAGAAAATCTCAGCCAGATCGACGGTGGTGCCATCACCGGCCGCCGCGCGGCGCTCACCATCCTGACAGAGCTTGGAAAAGCTGTCGAACCCAAGGCTCAGCGCGCTGCCTTTCAGGAAATGCAGGTTCTGTTCCAACTCGAATCGCGCGGTATCCTTGCGCAGCTTCGCGATTACCTCCTGCACCTCGTCCAGAAAGATCTCGACCACCTCGTTGAATTCATCTGCACCGACCTCGTCGCGCAACTGTCGGACTCTGGACCACTGAATCATGCCACCCTCTTGCGGTTGGGTCCTGCATAACGCGGGGGCGGTAAAGAAGCGGTTAAATCGCAAGGTCGGGGATTTTTCACCGGATGTTAAGTTCAGCCTCCTAGCGTCATGGCATCTTGGGTTTTGAACGGATGCAGGGATTCCATGGTGCCGGACGTCAGTCAGTCAGACAGCCGGGTCGCGCTGGATTTTGGCGCGATCCGCAAGGTTCTGGTCGTGGACGACAGTCGGCTGCAGCGGCGCATTCTGGTGGCCTCGCTCAGGAAATGGGGGTTCGAGGTGCTTGAGGCCGATACCGGGGAAGTCGCGATTGACCTTTGCACCAATGACCCGCCCGATCTGGTGCTCAGCGATTGGGTCATGCCGGGCATGAGCGGGCTGGAGTTCTGCCGCGCCTTTCGCGGATTGGACAGTGAGCAATACAGCTATTTCATCCTGCTGACGTCAAAAAGCGAAAAGCAAGAGGTGGCGAAGGGGCTGGACGCCGGGGCTGATGACTTTCTGATCAAACCGCTTGAGGCGGATGAACTGCGCGCGCGGATCTCTGCGGGGGCGCGGATTCTGGATATGCAGCGGGAATTGTCCAGGAAAAACCGTATGATCGAAACCGCCCTGAACGAGCTGAAGCTGGCCCATGACGCCATCGACAAAGACTTGATGCAGGCCCGCAAGATTCAGGATTCGCTGGTGCCCGAGCTGACCGGCCAGTTCGGCAAGTCCCGGGTCAGCCTGTTGCTGAAACCCTGTGGCCATATCGGCGGTGATCTGGTGGGCATGTTCTCGCCCGGCGTCAACCGGCTGGGGTTCTACAGCATCGATGTGTCCGGCCATGGGATCACCTCGGCGATGATGACGGCGCGGTTAGGCGGCTACCTGTCCAGCACGCATTTCGACCAGAACGTCGCGATGGAGCGGCGCTTTAACAAGTTCTACGCCTTGCTGCCCCCGGAAGAGGTCGCGGCTCTTCTGAATTCCCGCCTGATTGCGGATACAGGGGTCGAGGAGTATTTCACCATGGTTTACTCGATCGTCGATCTGCGCAACGGCCATGTGAAGATGGTGCAGGCTGGTCACCCGCATCCCTTGTTGCTGCGCGCCGATGGCAAGGCCGAGTTTCTGGGCGAGGGCGGCCTGCCGATCGGCCTGCTGCCGGATGTTCCGTTTCACCAGACCGAGACTTATATGCAACCCGGCGACAAGCTGCTGCTTTATTCGGACGGTTTCACCGAATGCCGCCTGAAAGACGGCAGCCTGCTGGATGACGATGGGCTGCGCAGCATGGCCTCGGATTGCCTGACCGAGAATGTGGGGTCAGAGTTTCTGGACGATATGTTCTGGCGGCTGACCCAGGTCATGTCCCCCGAACACGGACTTGAGGATGATGTTTCGGCTGTGTTCTTCGAATATAACGGTCCCTAAAGGCCCAGCAGGTGGCGCTGGGCGAAATGGGCGTCGCCTTCATTACCCAGAAGATGCACGGCATCTGCGGTTTCCATCCACAGAGCCTCGTGAAACGGTTCGGTAGGCGGTCCGATGCGGCGGACAGGGCGGGCGCGATAGATCAGGCAGATTTTCTCGGCCCACAGATCGTATTCGGGCATATAGGTAAAGCGGCGGAACGCGCCCACGCGGCGGGGGGCGGCGATCAGCCAGCCGGTTTCCTCGAACACCTCGCGGTGCAGGGCGGTGATGGGGGATTCGCCCGGATCAATACCGCCACCGGGCAGTTGCAGGTCAGGCCCGGGTTCCAGCTGACAGGTCAACAGCAGGCGGTTTCCCTGCGGCAGCAGCGAATAGACGCCGACGCGTCGTGTGTATCTCCGCCCGGCTTCGGGGCTTTCACCGAACCGTCTGATCATGTATGGCCCCTTTCAACAAAATTTGTTCGACCTATATGGTGGCGGTATGCCAACCTGTGGCGTGTAAGGAAACCCCATGTCTATTGGAACGAAAATCGCGTGGGACGACACCGTCCTGCCCTTTCAGCTTGATGTACCCGACATGCGTGGCCGCGTGGCCCGGCTGGACGGTGTGCTGGGCGGAATTCTGAAACAGCATGACTACCCCAGGGTGGTTGAGGCGTTGGTGGCCGAAATGGCCTTGTTGACGGCATTGATCGGCCAGACGGTCTCGCTGCGCTGGAAACTGTCCCTGCAGGTGCAGTCCAAGGGTGCTGTGCGGATGATCGCAACCGATTACTACGCGCCGCAGGTCGAGGGTGAGCCCGCGCAAATCCGCGCCTATGCCAGCTTTGACCGCGAGCGGCTGACCGATGCTGCCCCTTTCGATCAGGTAGGTGAGGGGTACTTCGCCATCATGATCGACCAGGGCGAGGGGATGCAGCCCTATCAGGGCATCACCCCTCTGGCCGGAGGATCGCTGAGCGCCTGCGCCGAGGCTTATTTTGCACAGTCCGAACAGCTGCCCACCCGGTTCTCGCTGAGCTTCGGAACTTCGACCGAGCCCGGCGTGGATGAGCATTGGCGCGCGGGTGGGATCATGTTGCAGCACATGCCCAAAGCCTCGCCCTTCGCGGCGTCGGGTGAGGGCAGCGGCGAAATCCTGACTGCCGCCGATCTGGTCGATGGGGAAGAGGGCGAGAACTGGGGCCGCGTCAACATCCTGCTGGATACCGTGGATGATCTGGAACTGATCGGCCCGTCGATTGCGCCGACCGACCTGCTGGTGCGCCTGTTTCACGAGGAACAGCCCCGCGTCTATGACGCGCAGCAGGTTCAGTTCGGTTGCACCTGTTCCGAGGATCGCGTGCGCCAGAGCCTGTCGATCTATTCGGCGCAGGATATCGCGACGATGACCACCGATGAGGGCACCGTCACCGCCGATTGTCAGTTCTGCGGCGCGCATTACGTGCTGGACCCGACCACTGTCGGGTTTGAAGCCGAAGGTCCGGATGGCGCGTGATCTGGTTTCAGATCTGACGGCTGCGCTGAGTCGGGATGGCACGGGGTCCAGCGACTTTGACCTGAACCCCGAAACGGTGCTGCCAGCGGGGCGCAAGCTGCGCCCTGCCGGTGTGTTAGTGCCTGTTTCCATCACTAGCGACATGCCCCGATTGATCCTGACCAAGCGGTCATCGGCGTTGAAACATCATCCCGGCCAGATCGCCTTTCCCGGCGGCAAACAGGATGACGGGGACGTGGATGTCACTGCCACTGCATTGCGCGAGGCGCAGGAAGAGATCGGTTTGCCGACAGACCTTCCGCGCATCCTGGGTCATCTGCCGACCCATGAAACGGTCACGTCGTTCACGGTAACGCCGGTGGTTGCCGTGCTGGAGACCGGTTTTGAAACCGTGCCCGAACCGGGTGAAGTGGACGAAGTCTTTTCGATCCCGCTTGCGCATGTGCTGAACCCCGAGAATTATGTCGTCGAGTCGCGCCGTTGGCGTGGCCAAAGACGATATTACTATGCCGTGCCTTATGGCCCCTACTACATTTGGGGCGCGACGGCGCGGATGCTGCGCGGGTTGGCAGCACGGATGAACGAATGATGCGGATCACCGAAGACTGGATTTCTGACCCCGCAACGCAGGCGGTGTGTGCCGCATTGACCAAAGGCGGCGGGCAGGCGTTGTTTGTGGGGGGCTGCGTGCGCAACGCGCTGTTGGGGGCGCCGGTCTCGGATATCGACATTGCAACCGATGCGCGGCCCGAACGGGTGATGGAACTGGCGCAGCAGGCCGGGCTGAAACCGATCCCCACGGGGATCGATCATGGCACGATCACGGTCGTCAGTGGCGGCATCCCGCATGAGGTCACCACCTTTCGCCGCGATGTCGAAACCGACGGCCGCCGGGCAGTCGTCGCGTTTTCGGACAAGGTGGAAGAGGACGCCGCGCGCCGCGACTTCACCATGAACGCGCTTTATGCCCGCCCCGATGGCACGATCCTTGACCCGCTGGACGGTCTGCCAGATCTGCAGGCGCGACGGGTGCGGTTCATCGGCGACGCGCAGGATCGTATCCGCGAGGACTACCTGCGGTCGCTGCGCTATTTCCGGTTTCACGCGTGGTACGGCGATGCCGATGCCGGGTTCGACCCCGACGCGCTGGCTGCGATTGCGGCAAATCTCGACGGTTTAGAGACACTTTCTCGCGAACGCGTCGGGTCTGAGATGCTGAAACTGTTGGCGGCCCCTGACCCCGCGCCCTCGGTGGCGGCGATGCGCAGCACCGGGGTTCTGACGCAGCTGCTGCCGGGCGCAGATGACCGGGCGCTCGCGATCCTGATCCAGCTGGAACAGGACGCCGACGCTGCGCCTGAACCGATTCGCCGTCTCGCCGCGATCACGCCACCGGAGGCAGCCAAGACACTGCGTCTCAGCCGCGCGCAGCTGCAGCGCCTGACCCGAATGCGGGATGAGGCGATGGCGACAACCAGCGTGGCCGAACTCGGCTATCGTTACGGGGCGGCGGGTGGCCTGCATGAAACCCTGCTGCGTTGTGCGTTTCTGGAACAGCCTTGGTCAAACGACCTTGCCCGCGCCTTGGAACAAGGGGCCGGGGCCAGTTTTCCGATCAAGGCGGCCGATCTGATCCCAGCCTTCTCGGGCCCCGCGCTGGGCGCAAAACTGGCCGAGCTTGAGGCGCGCTGGATCGCCTCGGATTTCGCGCTTAGCCGCGAAGATTTGCTGGCGGATTAAAACGAAGTCTCAAAAGGGGATGACAAATCCCACAAGTTTTGGCAGGGTGCGCCTGACTCAAACCGAGGGAGGACTGCGAATGTATTACGGGATCTGGGACAGCTAAGGCTGAACACTTGACCCGTAGGGGTGGTGTTCAGACGCCATCTTTCTTCGCATGACCTATTATCTGCTCAATCGGAGCACCCTCTATGTTTCGCTATTTCGAAAATCTCGTCGACCCCTTTGTCGCCTATGAAGAAACCGACACGCCGCCCACGCGGCTGTGGCCCTTCATGCTGGACTATACGCGGCCGTTCTTCCGCCTTTTTGCCTGGACGGCGCTGATTTCGGTGATCGTTGCGGCGGTCGAGATCGGGTTGATCTACTATATGGGCCGCATCGTTGATTTGCTTGGTGGTTCGCCCGCCGAGCTGTGGCAGGCGCATGGGACCGAGTTGGTGCTGATCGCGCTGTTTGTCCTGTTCCTCAGGCCGCTGTTGCATGTGGTCGATGTGCTGTTGCTGAACAACGCGATCCTGCCCAATGTTGGCACGCTTTTCCGTTGGCGAGCGCATAAACACGTTCTGCGTCAATCAGTTGGCTGGTTCGAAAACGACTTTGCCGGGCGCATCGCCAACCGCATCATGCAAACCCCGCCCGCCGCCGGTGAGGTGGTGTTTCAGGTGTTCGATGCGATCTCGTTTGCGCTGGCCTATATGATCGGCGCCGCCATCCTGCTGATCGCGGCAGATGCCCGCCTGTTGTTGCCGCTGCTGGTCTGGTTTGTTTTCTATGCCGCGCTTGTCACCTGGACCGTCAAGCGCGTCGGCCCTGCGTCGCAGGCCGCATCCGACGCGCGCTCGACCGTCACGGGACGGGTGGTGGACAGCTATACCAACATCCATTCGGTCAAGATGTTCGCACATGACGCGCAGGAAATTGACTATGCCCGGGAAGCGATCGAGGAAACACGGCGCACCTTCCAGATCGAGATGCGGATATTCACCATCATGGATGCGGCTCTGGTTACCCTGAACGGGTTCCTGATCGTCGGTGTGTGCGGCTGGGCGATTGCGCTGTGGATGCAGGGCAGCGCCTCGGTCGGTGTTGTCGCGGCGGCTACGGCGCTGACCCTGCGGCTGAACTCGATGACCGGCTGGATCATGTGGGCGCTGACCAGTTTCTTTCGTGAACTGGGCATCGTTGCCGAAGGGATGCAGACCATCGCGCAGCCGGTTAGCTTGCTGGATGACCCGGATGCAAAACCCCTGAGGCTCAGGAAAGGTCAGATCGAAATTCGCGACCTGTCGCATCACTATGGCCGCGAAACCGGCGGGCTGGATCATGTCAACCTGACCATCCAGCCAGGTGAAAAGATCGGTCTAATCGGGCGTTCGGGCGCCGGTAAATCGACCCTAGTTAAGTTGCTTTTGCGGTTCTACGACGTTGAACGGGGTGCGATCCTGATCGACGGCCAGGATATTTCGAAGGTGACGCAGGACAGCCTACGCAGCCATATCGGCATGGTGCAGCAGGACAGCGCTCTGCTGCATCGCTCGGTCCGGGCCAACATCCTCTATGGTCGACCTGACGCGACCGAGGCGCAGATGATCGCCGCCGCCAAACAGGCCGAGGCGCATGAGTTCATCCTCGATCTGCAGGACCCGCAGGGACGCAAGGGTTACGACGCCCATGTAGGTGAACGCGGTGTGAAATTGTCGGGTGGTCAGCGGCAGCGGGTGACGCTGGCGCGGGTGATCCTGAAGGATGCGCCGATTTTGCTGTTGGATGAGGCGACGTCTGCCCTAGATTCCGAAGTCGAAGCTTCGATACAGGAAACGCTCTACGGTATGATGCAGGGGAAAACCGTGATCGCCATTGCACACCGGCTCAGCACCATCGCGCAGATGGACCGTATTCTGGTCATGGATGGCGGCCGCATCGTGGAAGAGGGCGGCCATTCCGACCTGTTGGCGCAAGGCGGGCTTTACGCCCAGTTCTGGGCACGGCAATCTGGGGGCTTCCTGAACCCGGAGGCCGCCGAATGAGGATTGCCGACCTCATCCAACCGTTCAAAGACACCGACACGCCCCCGCCGCAAACGCTGGGGGCGTTCATTCGCTGGGCTTTGTCCGGCGCGTGGCCGATGCTGTTTGTCGCCGCCCTGTTCTCGGCCACCGCAGGCGCGATGGAGGCCGGAACCGCGTGGATATTGGGCCGCGTCATCGATGTGGCGACGCTTGGCGGGCCGGATGCGTTTCTGACCGGCAGCAATCTGTGGATGATCCTCGGGGCGGTGGCGTTTTTCATGCTGCTGCGCCCGGTGTTCTTTGGCCTTTCAGCGTTTTCGAACAACTATGTGGTCATGCCCAATATCCCGCCGCTGGTTCTGGCCAAGCTGAACCGTTGGACGCTGGGACAGTCGGTCACCTACTTCGACGATGATTTTGCAGGACGGATCGCGCAGAAACAGGTTCAGACCGCAACCGCGCTGACCTCGGTGGTCTCGGAAACGATCAGCGCCATTGTGTTCGCGCTGGCCTCACTTGCAGGCTCTTTGCTTTTGTTAGGGTCTATTCATCCGATGGTGATGCTGCCCTTTGTCCTGTGGCTGAGCGTCTATTTCCTGCTGGTCCGCTGGTATCTGCCGCGCATCCGCAAACGCTCGGGCGCGCGGGCCGGGGCGCGGGCGATGGTGTCGGGGCAGATTGTCGATACGATCACCAACATCAAGACCGTCAAGCTCTTTGCCCATGCGCAACACGAGGACCAAGCCGCCCGAACTGCGCTGGTCGATCTGCGGAAAAAGGCACTGGATTTCGGTCTGCTCTCGGCCAGTTTCCGTTTCATCCTGATGACGCTGGCCGGAGTGCTGCCGGTGATGCTGATCGGCGCGACCCTGTGGCTGTGGCAGGCGGGCAATGCCACCACCGGCGATATCGTGGCGGCAGGGGCCGTGTCTGTGCGCATCTCGCAAATGACCGGCTGGGTCAGTTTTACGCTGATGGGTCTCTATGCCAATGTCGGCGAGATCGAGAACGGGATGCACACGCTGACCAAACGCGACCGGGTTGAGGATGCCGCCAACGCCACCCCGCTTGCGGTGACGCAGGGCGAGATCGCATTCGATCACGTCAGCTTTGCCTATGGCCGGAATGTGGGTGGCGTGTCGGACCTGCATTTCACCGCCGCCCCGGGTGAGAAGCTGGGCATTGTGGGCGCGTCGGGGGCAGGGAAATCTACTTTAGTTTCGTTGTTACTTCGGCTCTATGACGGGGAAAAAGGCGCTATTCGCATCGACGATCAGGATGTCTCGGCAGTGACGCAGGACAGCTTGCGCCGCCAGATCGGCATGGTCACGCAGGAAACCGCGATGTTCAATCGTTCCGCGCGTGAGAATATTCTCTACGGTCGCCCCGACGCGACCGAGGCCGAGATGATCGAAGCAGCCACCAAGGCCGAGGCGCATGAATTCATTCTTGGCCTTCAGGACGCACAAGGCCGCAAGGGCTATGACGCGCATCTGGGGGAACGGGGCGTGAAACTTTCCGGCGGTCAGCGGCAAAGGATCGCTCTGGCCCGCGCCATTCTGAAAGACGCACCGATTCTGGTGCTGGACGAGGCGACCTCGGCGCTGGATTCCGAGGTCGAGGCCTCGATCCAGACCGCGTTGCATCGGGTGATGCAGGGCAAGACCGTGCTCGCCATCGCCCACCGCCTGTCCACGCTTAGCGAGATGGACCGGATCATCGTTCTGGATCAGGGGCATATCGTCGAAAGCGGCACGCATGATGCGCTGCTGGAACGCGGCGGGCTATACGCAAGGTTCTGGCACCGTCAGTCTGGCGGGTTCATTCAGGCGGAAGCAGCTGAATAAGGGACCTTTGCGTTTCTCACAAATCAAGCATCGGAATGCGCGTTCGACCGTGGGGAGAGGCAGCGTATTTCGATTCAAAGTAAGCGCAAAGGACCCGAAGGGGTTTTGTTGCCTGCAAACCCCCGCTATCAGGCCACCCATGACGCAGCACCACACCATAACCCGCCTTGGCCATCAGGGTGACGGCATCGCCGATGGACCTGTCTACGCCCCGCGCACCCTGCCGGGTGAGGTGGTCAGTGGCACGCTGGTTGGTCAAATGCTGACCGATATCCGGGTCGAAACACCTTCGGACCAGAGGGTGAAAGCGCCCTGTCGGCACTACAAGGCCTGCGGTGGCTGCCAGTTGCAGCACGCATCGGATGCGTTTGTTGCGGATTGGAAGGTTGACGTGGTGCGCAACGCGCTGGCCGCGCAGGGGCTCGATGCCCCGATGCGGCCCATTCACACCTCGCCCAACCGCTCCCGCCGCCGCGCGACCATCGCTGTGCGTCGCACCAAAAAAGGCACTTTGGCCGGGTTTCACGGGCGCGCGTCGGACACGATCACCGAGATCCCCGACTGCCACCTGCTGCATCCCGACCTGATCGCTGCCATTCCGGTGGCCGAGGCACTGGCGCTGCTGGGCGGCAGCCGCAAGGGCGTTCTGGCTGTCACCCTGACGCTGTCCGACGTTGGGCTGGACGTGTCGGTCAAAGGCGGCAAGCCACTGGACGGCCCGCTGGAACTGGCGCTGGCGCAGGCGACCGAACATCATGGCCTAGCCCGGCTGAGTTGGGAGGGCGAGGTGATCGCCATGCGCGAACCCCCGATCCAGCGGCTCGGCCCCGCCGCTGTCGTGCCGCCGCCGGGTGCCTTTTTGCAAGCGACAAAAGACGGAGAACAGGCTCTAACGCAGGCTGTTTGCGAGGCAACGCAGGGCGCAAAACGGGTCGTCGACCTGTTTGCGGGCTGCGGCACCTTCTCGCTGCCTCTGGCGCAAACCGCCGAAATCCACGCGGTCGAGGGCGAGGGTGAGATGACCAAAGCCCTGGATCAGGGCTGGCGTAAGGCGCAAGGCCTGAAACAGGTCACGACCGAAGCGCGCGACTTGTTCCGCCGCCCGCTCATGCCAGATGAACTGAAAAACTTCGACGCCGTGGTCCTCGACCCGCCCCGCGCCGGGGCCGAGGCGCAGGTGGTCGAGCTGGCGCAGGCGAAACGCCCGGTTATTGCCTATGTTTCGTGCAACCCCGTGACCTTTGCCCGCGACGCAAAGACGCTGGTTAATGCAGGATACACCCTTGAATGGGTACAGGTGGTTGACCAGTTTCGATGGTCGTCACACACCGAACTTGCCGCGCGCTTTGCCCTGAACCCGAAACCCTGACACGAAGGACCATCCGCATGGGGATCACCCAACGCCTGCTGACCATCATTGAAGCCCCGGCTTTTGGGCGGTTCATAACCGGCGTCATCATCTTCAACGCGGTGCTGCTGGGGATGGAGACCGCGCCGTCGCTGATGGAGGTCGCAGGCCCGCTGATCGTGACGCTCGATTCCATCTGTCTTGCGATCTTTGTGGCCGAGATCGGGATGAAGCTGATCGCCACAGGGCGCAGGTTCTTTACCAGCGGCTGGAATATCTTCGATTTCATCATCGTCGGCATCGCGCTGGTCCCCGGAGGCGCTGGCCTTTCGGTGCTGCGGGCGCTGCGGATTTTGCGGGTACTGCGGGTGATCTCGGTCGCGCCGCGGCTGCGCCGGGTGGTCGAAGGCTTCATTTCGGCCCTACCGGGCATGGCCAGCGTGTTCCTGCTAATGGCCATCCTGTTCTATATCGGCGCGGTGATCTCAACCAAACTGTTCTCGGCCACCTTCCCCGACTGGTTCGGCGATCTGGGTCTGTCGGCTTATACGCTGTTCCAGATCATGACGCTGGAAAGCTGGTCCATGGGCATCGTCCGCCCGGTGATGGAGGTCTATCCCTACGCATGGCTGTTCTTTGTGCCCTTCATCATGGTGACGACCTTCGCCGTGGTGAACCTGCTGGTCGGCCTGATCGTGAATTCGATGCAGGACGCGCACCATGCCGAGGATGAGGTCAGAACCGATGCCTACCGCGACGAGGTGCTGGAGCGGCTGGAATCCATCGAACGCCGCCTGACCGAGCAGGCGCACATCAAAAAGTGATTTCCGTTTTGGCGGGTCTGACGTAATAATTGCAAAAAAAAAGAGCAGTAGGCAGTGAAACTCATGGATCGTCGAGCATTTGGATTGGGTGCGGTGGCCACGCTGAGCCTTTCGGCATGTGCCTCAGCCAGCCCCAGATTTCTGGCTTATGATGGCCCCGAGGTGACCTCGTTGGTCATCAACAAGGGCGCGCGCAAGCTTTATCTTCTGCATAACGAGCAGATTCTAAAGGAATACAAGGTCGATCTTGGCTTTGCCCCGGCGGGTACCAAGACCAAGAAAGGCGACGGACGCACGCCCGAGGGCACCTATCTGATCGACCGCCGCAACCCGCGCAGCCGCTATCACCTGTCGCTGGGCATTTCCTATCCCAACTCGGCGGATCGCGCACAGGCCAAGGCGGCGGGTGTCGATCCGGGCGGCGATATCTTCATCCACGGCCAGCCCAACAAGCGGTCCGAACGGAAGCGGGCCAAGAAAACGGTGGATTGGACGGCAGGCTGCATCGCGGTCAAGAACGAAGAGATGGAAGAGATTTACGCGATGGTGAACGAGGGCACGGTCATCACCCTGCGCCCCTGATCACAGCGGCTTCCAGTCACCAAATCCAAACAGCATATAGTCGCGCTGGTAGGCCTCGAGCGCCAGCGCCTCAAGCTCGGCGTCGTAAATCTGCGCCAGAGAAAACGGTGTGTCCGCCTGCGCCGCACCCGGGGTTGCGGGGTTCGGGCGGCCCAGCTTTTGCGCGAGATCAGGCAGGGTGGTGGCGATCTCATCCTCGCGCAGGATCAGGTCGGGTAGTGCGAAACCGGCCATCCCCTCAAGCGTCTGCGCCTGACCGCACCATTCACCATCCACGCGCACAACGGTCTGACCGGCCAGAATGCGCTGCAGCATCACCAGAAACGCCGCAAATGCCGCGCGATGCTGGTCAAGAGTGTAGGTTTCGGGATCAAACGTCTCGGGGATCGGCAGCTCGTACCGGCGGCGCAGTATATTGCGGATTTTGCGATAGGTCCCCGGCCCCTTGCCCAGAATACGGGCACAAAACACCGCATGCGCCCGCGCCAATGGATGACGCAGGACGGTGAATTTCCGATGCCCGCGATGGGCCTGCATCCATGCGCGGATCTGCTTTTGGTTGCGCCCGGTCAGCAGGCCGTCGGCTTCGACCCCGTCCAGATCGGCCAGCCATTGCGTAACCTCCGCCTCAGGTCCACCGCGCACCGGCAGATACAGCAGCGGTGTCTGCGGCGCGGCCACGTAGCGCGACACCGCAGGGCCGCGGTGCGGCTCGTGATTTGGGGTGTGATGCAGGTTGAACCGGTCCTGATGCGACAGCGCCTGCGACATCTCATCGGGGTTGGTGACCTTTGACAGGGCCGGGGCGGGGTTCTGGCGTCTGAGATGCTCCTCAAGGGTGTCGCGCCGCGCGTCGACCCCCAACCAGGCAACAAGGCCGTTCAGAACCTCAAGATCGTTGAGGTCCTCATAGTCGATCTGAAACGCGGCCTGCCCCGTCTTCTGCAGGTGATTCAGCACGGTTTTCTGAAACTCCTGCCGCTGCGCCAGCTGATCTGCGAACTCATCGGCATCAAACGTCACCTGGGCGTCGCGCCGCTGTTTGATATTGACCAGCTTCCACTGTTTCGTGGCTTTCGCGATCTTCCACGACAGGTAGCTGTCCAGCGGATTGCGGGTCAGCAGGATCTTGGCGCAGCGCGGATCGTCCAGAGCGGGCACCAGACCGCGCGGGTCATGGTCGCTGAAGAACCGAAACCCGTTGATCGCGCCGGGGGCGTTTCGGATCGCCTCGATCAATGCCAGCGGATCTGCATCGCGGTCCTTTAGCGTGAAGCCCAGCATCTGGTCCAGTTTCGGCAGGCCCACGAAATAGGGGTTGAACGCCTCACCATGGCACGTGATGCCGTCAAACGCGTTCAAATGCTGTTCCAGCAGGTTCGAGCCGGTGCGCATATCGGCCAGCACGATGAAAGTGTCAAAGGCGCGGGTCATTCCGGGTTATTGCACCAGATAGGGTTTCTTGAAGGATTTGGGCTGCGACCCGAATATGTCGTCGGCGGGAAAATCCCCTACAAGATAGGGATGCATCCCTTGATTCTTTAGGTTTTGCAGGAACTTGCCGAACCCGGTCAGGTCTATCATCGTGGGCGCCTCGGTCAGGTGGTTGGGTTGCGGGGCGCCAATATCCTCAAGAATGGTCTGCAACGGGTCCATCGGAGATTCCACGAAATCCGCCATGGTCCAGATCCGGATGCGCGCCTTGGCGCGGGCCGTGTCCAGCAACTCAAGCTGTTTGGTTTCCAACTGCTGCAGCCGGGCCGCCTCGCACCGGATATCGGCGAAATTCATGTTCGATCGGAACAGAGGCACCGCCCAGGCCCCGGTGACGATGGAAATCTGGGCATTCTTGTCGCGGGCGAGGAAATCGTTGATCTTCTGCGTGTCCGACGGGCAGAACTGAAAACACTGACGCTCACCCCGCGTGTTCCAGATCAGGTTCGACAGGAACGCCTCGGGGTTATAATCTCGCAGGCTCGCGCTATCGCTGAGGCTGCCGTTGATCAGGGGCGTGTCGCCGGCAAATTGCGCGTGGCCCGGGTGGAACAGGCGGCCATGCACCCGCGCGCCGGTGGTGCTGGCCAGCCAGGGCGCGAAATCTTCGAACAACTCGGCAAAACCCTGAAACACCGAATAGGGATAGGCGGTCAGGTTGAGTTCGGTCCTATGACGCGGAAAGCGGCTTTGCATATAAAGCCCGTCGCGGCCGCGCATCCGCCGCTCGACCGCTTTGGAAAACAGACGGTCGATCTTGCCCGGGTTGGGTTCGGCCGGGGTCATGGCGCCGCTTTGATCGGTCAGAAACGCCTGATACAGCCGATCCGCCTTGTGCCAGACCTTGCGGGCGACGAAACAGTCGGACCGGCGCAACAACTGCAGGTGATCGTCATAGAACATATGCGGGCGGCCCTGATAGTCGAATTTCGACAAGGTCAGCGACCGGCTTTCGATATGGGTGGAATAGAGCCGCGCCAGGGTCTGGAAATAGCTTTCATCCGGTATCCAGACGCTGCGGAAATAGCGGTCATAATCCTTGCGCCTGGGGTCCTGCAGGATCGCCGACAGGGTCTGCCGTGTCAGGCACCACCACTGGCTGCCCATATGCGGCACCAGCCCCTCGGGGATTGAACGGCGCATTCCCAGCGCCCGTTGCAGCCGGACATAAGCGTCAAACAGCCTGCGCTGCTTGCGCCATGAAAACGGAAACCGCAGGGTAAAGCGTTCAAGATCCAGTCCACCCACGGTCCAGCTGACATCGCGCGTGGTGGCGCTTTCGATGAAATCGACGCGGGGGCGGTCGGCCAGATAGTCGATCAGCTCACCCACCGGGCGCAGCGGCAGGCAGGCCCCCGAGGACAGGTAGACATGCCGGACATCCGGAAACCGCTCCAGCATCAGCGTGGCCGCGGATTGCGAGGCCGCAACGATCCCCCAGCGCCCCCAGTCACAGACATGCCGGTCGGAAAACAGGATCAGCGGGTCGTCGGCGCAGGTGGCGGCAAACTCGGCATAGGCTTTTTGGCCCACCTTGCGATCCACGTGAATGACCACCGGGCAGCCCGAGGCGGTCCAGTGCCGCGCCACCTGCGCAACCCGGTCCAGCGCCGTATGCACCAACATCACAACGCCCAGGCTGCTCATGCCCAGTTCCCTTTCGACATCAGGCCCAGAATCTCAAGCTGTCGCCAGTTGATGTATTTCTCGGACCATTTGTTCCAGAAAACCGGCCTGTCCTCGAGCTGCTCGGCATAGGCCTTGTATTCGCCCGAGGCGCGGTAATGCTGACCGCGCTGCATTTCCTCACGCGCCTTTTCGCCCAGCGTGTCGATCAGTTTCGCGTGCAGCAGCGCCCCGCTGGTCTTTTCGCCGCCCTTTTCCTCGTACACCTGATTAAGCCCGCGTGGCAGCAGCGCATGGGTCGAGCTGACATAGGCATAGCGGCGATGCCATTTCACCAGCGGTATCTTGTTCAGGGCCGGGGCCTTTTTCGGGGCGTCCTGAAAGAACACCCGCGCCCGGGCACCGCCCTGTATCCACAGGTTCCCATAGGTCGGGTTGCGGGTGATCATATAGTTCCCCGCGTCAAACCACGGGGCCAGCTCGAACGGGTTCTGCCCCTCGTGATAGGGCGCATCCTCGATCGCGCCTTCGGGGTACATATCGATCAGCATTGTGCCAAAGCTACGTACGCCGGTATCGTCCAGCCAATCGGTCAGCGCGCCGATGGGGCGGGTGTCGCAGAACGGATAGATCAGGAATTCGTCTGGATCGACGGTCAGCACCCAATGGCCATGGGCATAGCTGCGCAGCAGATAGTTCGACCAGTCCACCCCATAGGTCGATTGCTTGTAGCTGGCATTGGTCCACCACAGCGACACGTCCGGCTGATCCCGAAGGAACTCTGACGTGCCATCGTCGCTGTTGTTGTCGACGAACAGGAAATGGCTGACGCCCAGCTTGCGGTAATAGTCCAGGAAATAGGGCAGGCGGATCTTTTCGTTTCGCACCACGCTCATCAACAGCACATCCCCGGGGCGGATTTGTGCCGTTCGGTTGTTCACAGCTTTCAGATCGCGCCGTTTGCGCAGGCAGCGCAGCAGGCGGCGCTTGCGCCGCACTCTCATGCGATAGGAATCCAAAAGGCTCACGCGGCTGCCCAACCTTTTTGATATGCGCGTCTGCCCGGGGCCGCCTGTGGCCTGAGTGGTGCCGGACCATTACCGTTTTATGACATTTCCGCACCTTGCGAGGCAACGGGTTTAAATCCGGTTTACTTCCCCTCTGTGGCCGGGAAACCGCCCGCGTTCATCAAGCCCAGGTCCTGCAGTTGCTGCCAATCCCGCAGTTGCGCCGATTGTGGCGTCCACAGGTTTGGCCCGTTGATGATCCCGTCATAATAGGGGCCGAACTGATCGGGATCGTGAAAATGCTGCCGCCGGGTTTTCTCGGACCGGGATTTTTCGATGATTTCGGGCAGAAACTTGGTGTGCAGCAACACGCCCGAGGGGGGGCGTCCCCCCGGCCCGTCGTAGGTAAAGTTCAAGGTACGAGGCAGGGCGGAATGGCATGAATTCACGTAAGCAAAGCGCCGCGACCAGCGCACCAGAGGGATCTTGTTCAGCGTCGGGGATTTTCGCGGTTGATCGGCGAAAAACGCGCGTTCGCGCACCCCGCCCTGCACCCACAGATTGCCCATCGGGCTCTGGCGTTGTGCGCGATAGGGGGCGGGGTCGAACCCGGTCAGGATTTCGGTTGGATCGGTTTGCGGGTCGTAGTCCTGCGCGCCCAATGGCCCCTTGGGATAGAGGTCCAGCATCAGCGCGCCAAAGGCTGGCTGCCCGCGCGCGTCCAGCCATTTGGTCAGATCGTGCAGGGTCTGCGTTTCGTGATGCGCATAGATCAGCAACTCGTCCGCATCGGCCATCAGCGTCCAGTGGCCGTCGCCATACCGCATCTGCAACCATGTCAGCCAGTCCAGCCCGAACCGCGCCGCGCGATAGCTGGCATCGGTCTGCCACAGCGACACATCCGGCTGATCCAGCAGATACGGCACGGACCCGTCGTCGCTGCCATTATCCACCATCAGAAAGTGATCCACGCCCAGCGCCCGGTAATGCCGGAAAAACCACGGCAGGCGGGTGATCTCATTGCGCAGGGTGGTGAAGGCAAGGATCCCCCCGGGGGTGATCTGATCTGTGCGATCTGCCAATGCGTTCAACTGACGGCGGCTGCGAAAGGACCGCCACAGCAACCGCCGGCGTTTCAGGCGCAGCTTATAGCGTTGCACCCAACCCGGCGGCTGGTCCTGGCCGCTCATTCCAAGTAGCTGCCGGTCTGATGCCAGCGCCAGGCATCGGTGATCATCGTCTCTAACGTGGAGCGTTTGGGGCTCCACCCCAGTTCCTTCTCGGCCCGGACCGAGCCCGAAACCAGCCGCGTGCAATCCCCGGCACGACGCGGGCCGATCGTATAAGGCACTGCGCGGTTGGTGACGGATTTGGAATGCTCGATCACCTCCATCACTGAAAAGCCCGACCCGGTGCCCAGATTGAATACGCGGCTCTCTTTGCCCTGCTCCAGCCAACGCAGCCCAAGAACATGCGCGTCGACCAGATCGCAGACATGCACATAGTCGCGGATGCAGGTGCCATCCGGCGTGTCGTAATCGGTGCCGAACACCGTCAGCCCGTCACGTTTGCCATCAATGGCGTCCAGCATCAGCGGCACCAGATGGGTCTCGGGCTGGTGGAACTCACCCACCTCACCCTCAGGGTCGGCCCCGGCCACGTTGAAATACCGGAAAATCACATGGTTCAGCCCATGGGCAGACTGGAAGTCGCGCAGGATCTCCTCGATGGCTCGTTTCGAGGCTCCGTAGGCGTTCAGCGGATGTTGCGGCGTGGTCTCATCCAGCACCACATTGTCGTGCTCGCCATAGGTGGCGCAGGTGGAAGAAAAGACAAAGTTCAGACACCCCGCATCCACCGCCGCCTGTATCAGCGTCAGCGACCCGGTCGCATTATTCGACCAGTATTTGCCGGGCTCCGACATCGCCTCACCCACCTGAGACAAGGCGGCGAAATGCATCACAGCGGCGGGCTGGTATTTGGCAAACACCTCATCCAGCCGCGCGCGATCCAGCAGGTCGCCCTGTTCAAAGGGGCCGAATTTCACCGCATCGCGCCAGCCCGTGACCAGATTGTCATAGGTCACTGGCACATAGCCCGCCCGCGCAAGCGCCTTGCAGGCGTGCGAGCCGATATAGCCCGCGCCGCCGGTGACCAGAATATGGGTCATTCCAGTCCCATCGCGGCCATCATCTCTTCGATCTTGGCGACGTCCTGCGGATTGTTCAGTTCCCAGAACTGGCGGCCCTTGGCTTCGACCTCAACGCATAGAACCTTGCGGCCGTTTTCCATGAATCGCAGTTGCTCCAATCCTTCCAGCGTCTCAAGCGGGCCGCTGTCCCAGCCGGGATAGGCGGCCAGCGCGTCAGGGCGATAGGCATAGACGCCGACATGGTGGAACACCGGCGTCGGGTCGGTGCTGGCATAGGTCTCGGCGGTGTAGGGGATCACCTCTTTCGAGAAGTAGAGCGCGCTGTGATCGTTTCCGAACACCGCCGTTGTGCCGCCGACACGCCCATGGTTGCGGTCATTCAGCAACCCGTTCAGCGCATCGCCATCGCAGCGCAGAACCGGCGTGGCGACACCGGCCTCGGGTGCGGCGCGCAATCCGTTGATCAGGTCTTCGACGAACCAATGCGGGGTCAGCGGTGCATCGCCCTGAAGGTTGACCACGATGTCATAGCTACCACCGAGCACCTCATGCGCCTCGGCGCAGCGTTCGGTGCCATTGCGGCAGGTGTCCGCGGTCATGACCACTTCGGCCCCGAACCCTTCCGAGACCTCACGAATGCGATCATCATCGGTGGCCACAACTACCCGGTCCACGCCCGAGACGGAAATCGCCGCGCGCCACGACCGTTCGATCAACGTCATGCTGGTGCCATTGGCCCCGGTCAGCGGCACCAGAGGTTTGCCGGGATACCGGGTCGAGGCGTAACGGGCGGGGATGGCGATCAGAACAGACATCAGGCTTCCTTCAATTCTACGCCCGGAGCATAGGCGATGAAAAACGGATTGGCATAGCCGTCTTTGCCATAGGTCAGCGGCGTATGGTCATCAAAGCGCACCACATCGCCGCCCGCTCCGGCCAGTACGGCATGGCCCGCGGCGGTGTCCCACTCCATCGTGCGGCCCACGCGGGGGTAGAGGTCGGCCTCACCCGTCGCAATCAGGCAGAACTTCAGCGACGACCCGGCGCTTTTGCTGTCGCGCACCTGATACTTGTTGATGTAATCCTCGGTTGCTTGGTCGCGATGAGATTTTGAGGCGACGATTAATAGCGCCGAGTTGTCCGGATTAGAGACTGATATGGGAGTGATGGCGCCCGGCTGATCCTTGTCCAGCGCGCCGGTTTCCTCAACCGCCTGCCCGTCGGCCTGCGTATAGAACATCCGTCCCCGCGCAGGCGCATACACCACGCCACGGGTCGGTACGCCGTTTTCGACCAGCGCGATGTTCACCGTGAAGTCGCCACGGCGGTTGATGAATTCTTTGGTGCCGTCCAATGGATCAACGATCAGAAACGTATCGCCTTTTTCCGAATGCGAGGCCGCCTGTTCTTCGGTCACCAGCAAGATATCCGGGAACGCCTCGCGCAACCCGGCTGAGATTAGCGCGTCTGCGGCCTCATCCGCCTCGGTCACGGGGCTGGAATCGGATTTGACTTTGACGTCGAAATCATCCGCCTCATAGATCTGCATGATCTTGTCCCCGGCCTGCAAGGCCAGCCGCCGGATGACGGGTATCAGGGCGTCGTAGGTCACAAAAAAGCTCCGTTCCTGTGTTTGTTGATCCGAGTTGCTGTCGGACTTATGATGCGGCGGATACGGAACAGCAAGAATTTCGTGCCACAGTCGCAGGCAAGGCAGCAGAAAAGAGCGATCGAGTGTTCAAGTACCAACGAAATCAGTCAATGCTGGGCGGGGCCTTTACCACGGCCGAGCTGATTTTTCATGCGGTGGTGCGCAATATCCGCAGTCAGCATTCCAATGCAGTTCTGGCGATTATTGTGAACATTTTGCAGGTGGTTGTGGTTGCAACTGCCTTCTATTTCATCCTGTCCTTCATGGGCACTCGCGTGGCCAAAATTCGGGGTGAGTTCATTTTGTATCTGCTCTCGGGCGTGTTTCTGTTCATCACACATATCAAGTCGGTGGGGGCGGTGTCCGGCGTGGGCTCGGGTAACAATCCAATGACGCTGCATTCACCAATGACGATGATGGTAATGCTGGCCGCGGCGGCCTTTGGGGCGCTTTATACGCAGCTTTTGTCGATTATGGTGATCCTGTTTGTCTATAGCGTGACGGTTGCGCCGCTCGAGATTCAGGAACCCGGGGGTGCCTTCGCCATGCTGGTACTCGCCTGGTTCACCGGTTGTGCGGTGGGATTGGTGTTTCTGGCCCTGACACCATGGTTTCCCAATACGGTTTCGATCCTCAACAATGTCTATCGTCGCATGAACATGGTGTTTTCGGGCAAGATGTTCGTGGCCAATGCGCTGGGTGGCTTCATGCTGTCCATGTTCGCGTGGAATCCGTTGTTTCACATCATCGACCAGTGCCGTGGCTTTGTGTTCCGCAACTATTTCCCGCGCAATACCAGTTGGGAATATGCGCTTTGGGTCGGCATCGTCCTGACCATGATCGGGTTGCTGGCTGAGTTCTACACCCGCAAGCAGGTCTCAAAAAGCTGGGATGCGCGCCGCTAGGTGGCGACCCGCAGAGTCAGATTGATCCGTCCGCCTTTCGGCAACAGCTTGGAGGAGCCAAAGCGGATGCGATCCACACCGTGATAGGCCAGCCGTGCCGGTCCGCCCATGATCACCACGTCGCCGGAACTCAGCCAGATCGACTCGGTCTTGCCGCCGCGAGCGGTGTTGCCGATGCGGAACAGCGCATCATCGCCCAATGAGATCGACAGGACCGGCCATGAGAAATCGGCCTCGTCCTTGTCCTGATGCATGCCCATTTTCGTGCCTTCGCCGTAATAGTTGATCAGGCAGCAATCGGGCTGCCGATCCGCGCCCGTCAGGTCCTGCCAGATCGACAGGATTTCGCCGGGGATCGCGGGCCATGTCATGCCCTTTGGGTGGGTGTCCTGATACCGATACCCCGCCCGATCCGTGACCCATCCCAGCGCCCCTGCCGAAGTCATGCGCACCGACATTTCCTTGCCCGAGGGCGTGACCGGACGGTACAGCGGCGCAGCTTTCAGAATCGGCCGCAGTAGGTCTATCAAACCCGCCTGTGCCGCCGCGTTCAGATAACCTTTGCGGATGTCAAATCCCCGCAAAACCAGTCGCGCCATTCAAGAATCCCCAAACCTTGCCAAAACCTTGCCAAAAAAGGCCGCAGAATCCCTAAAACCAGCGTTTCTGAACGCTTGCAGGCCTCTGATCTCGTCCTTATATACGCCTCGACGCGCGATGGTGTAGTGCTGTCGCGCACATCAGATCGGGGACGGGATGCCGCAACGGGTCCGGCCCTCGGGACATCGCCTTGAAGAGAAAGGGATTGCAAAAATGGGAAAAGTAATCGGGATTGACCTCGGGACCACCAACTCGTGTGTGGCCATCATGGATGGCTCGCAGCCGAAGGTCATCGAAAACGCCGAAGGGGCGCGGACCACGCCCTCGATCGTCGCCTTCACCGAAGATGAGCGACTGGTCGGTCAGCCTGCAAAACGTCAGGCGGTCACCAACCCCGACAACACGATCTTTGGCGTCAAGCGTCTGATCGGTCGTCGCGTGGATGATGCAGAAGTCGAAAAAGACAAGAAAATGGTGCCGTATGCCATCGTCGATGGCGGCAATGGCGACGCGTGGGTTGAGGCCCGCGGTGAAAAATACTCCCCAAGCCAGATCTCGGCCTTCACTCTGGGCAAGATGAAGGAAACCGCAGAAAGCTATCTGGGTGAGGACGTCACACAGGCGGTTATCACCGTTCCGGCGTACTTCAATGACGCCCAGCGTCAGGCCACCAAAGACGCCGGTAAAATCGCCGGTCTGGAAGTGCTGCGGATCATCAACGAACCGACAGCGGCTGCTCTGGCCTATGGTCTGGACAAAGAAGAAACCCAAACCATCGCGGTTTATGACCTTGGTGGTGGGACCTTCGACGTGACCATTCTGGAAATCGACGACGGCCTGTTCGAGGTCAAATCGACCAACGGTGACACCTTCCTGGGTGGTGAAGACTTTGACATGCGCATCGTCAACTACCTAGCGGATGAGTTCAAAAAGGAACACGGTGTCGATCTGTCTGCTGACAAGATGGCCCTGCAGCGTCTGAAAGAAGCTGCAGAGAAAGCCAAGATCGAACTCAGCTCGACCTCGCAGACCGAAATCAACCAGCCGTTCATCTCGATGGGGTCGAACGGTCAGCCGCTGCACATGGTCATGAAACTGACCCGTGCCAAGCTGGAATCGCTGGTTGGCGACCTGATCAAGAAGTCGATGAAGCCCTGTCAGGCGGCTCTGAAAGATGCGGGCCTGTCGGCTGGCGACGTGGACGAAGTTGTTCTGGTCGGTGGTATGACCCGGATGCCGAAAGTGATCGAAGAGGTCACCAAGTTCTTCGGTAAAGAGCCCCACAAAGGTGTGAACCCGGACGAAGTCGTTGCCATGGGCGCCGCCATTCAGGCCGGTGTTCTGCAAGGCGACGTCAAAGACGTGGTTCTGCTGGACGTGACCCCGCTCAGCTTGGGCATCGAAACGCTGGGTGGTGTGTTCACCCGTCTGATCGACCGCAACACCACGATCCCGACCAAGAAGTCTCAGGTCTTCTCGACCGCCGAGGACAACCAGAACGCCGTGACCATCCGCTGTTTCCAGGGGGAACGCGAAATGGCTGCGGACAACAAGATCCTCGGTCAGTTCAATCTGGAAGAGATCCCGCCCGCACCACGCGGCATGCCTCAGATCGAGGTGACTTTTGATATCGACGCCAACGGCATCGTCTCGGTTTCGGCCAAGGACAAAGGCACCGGCAAAGAGCAGAAGATCACCATTCAGGCCTCTGGCGGTCTGTCGGACGACGACATCGACAAGATGGTCAAGGATGCCGAGGAAAACGCCGAGGCAGACAAGGCCCGCAAAGAGCTGGTCGAAGCCAAGAACCAGGCCGAAAGCCTTGTCCACGCGACCGAGAAATCGATCGAGGAACATGGCGACAAGGTCGACCCGTCGACCGTCGAAGCCATCGAACTGGCCGTTGCCGCGCTCAAGGATGAGCTGGAATCGGACAATGCCGACAAGATCAAGTCGGGCATCCAGAACGTGACCGAAGCGGCCATGAAGCTGGGCGAAGCCATCTACAAGGCGCAAGCGGAAGAGGGCGAAGATGAGCCCGCAGCTGCCGATGCCGCGCCGGGTGAAGACGATATCGTCGATGCCGAGTTCGAAGATCTGGACGACGACAAGCGTAACTAACGGGTAACCGGGCCAATTCGGGCCGGTCCGGTTGCCGGGCCGGCCCGATTACGTTGAGGCAGAAGGAAAAACTGATGTCCAAACGCGACTATTACGAAGTGCTCGGCGTGTCCAAGGGCGCTTCGGCGGATGAGATCAAGAAAGGCTTTCGCTCGAAAGCCAAACAACTCCATCCCGATCGCAACAAGGACAATCCCGACGCCGAAGCGCAGTTCAAAGAGGCCAACGAGGCTTATGACGTACTGCGCGACGCCGACAAAAAAGCCGCCTATGACCGCTTTGGCCACGCTGCCTTTGAAAACGGCATGGGCGGTGGTGGCCGTCCCGGCGGCGGTTTCGGCGGGCAAGGCGATTTCTCCAGCGCATTCTCGGATGTATTTGACGATCTGTTCGGCGACTTCATGGGCGGCCAGCGCGGAGGTGGCGGCGGACGCCGCGCGGCGCGCGGGTCAGACCTGCGTTACAACCTGCGCGTGACACTGGAAGAGGCCTATGCAGGCCTGCAGAAAACCATCAACGTGCCCACGGCGGTCGCCTGCTCCTCATGCGAGGGCACCGGGGCCGAAAGCGGCGTCGAACCCACAGCTTGCCCCACCTGTTCCGGCATGGGCAAGGTGCGTGCGCAACAGGGTTTCTTCACCGTCGAACGCACCTGCCCGACCTGTTCCGGTCTGGGCCAGATCATCAAGAACCCCTGTAAGTCTTGCGGCGGGGCCGGGCGCGTCGAAAAAGAGCGCGCACTGTCGGTCAACATTCCCGCCGGCGTCGAAACCGGCACCCGCATCCGCCTTGCGGGCGAGGGCGAGGCCGGAATGCGCGGCGGCCCTCCGGGTGATCTCTATATCTTCGTGGAAGTATCCGAGCACAAACTGTTCGAACGCGACAGCGTGAACCTCTATTGCCGTGTGCCCGTGAGCATGGCCAAGGCGGCACTTGGCGGTTCGATCGAAGTGCCTACAATTGATGGCGGCCGCGGTCGGGTGCAAATCCCTGCTGGCAGCCAGTCTGGACGCCAGATGCGGCTGCGCGCCAAGGGTATGCCTGCTCTGCGTGGCGGTGGTGTCGGCGATATGTTCATCGAACTGGCCGTCGAAACCCCGGTCAACCTGACCAGCCGCCAGAAAGAACTGCTGCGGGAATTCGATGATCTGGGCGAAGACAATCACCCAGAATCGAAAAGCTTTTTCTCATCCGTTAAATCCTTCTGGGACGGGATGAAAGGCTGATACGCTGAAATCCGGGGGCTCTGCCCCCGCCGCGGCAAGCCGCGACTCCCCCGGGATATTTAAAGCCAGATGAAGCGGGGGATCCGGACTTCATCTGGCCAGAAATATCCCGGAGCGCGAGGCAGAGCCTCGCAAAAATCCCTTGATTCTTTGTGCTGCGCCTGAGATGTTCCGCGCCAACCGTTGGGGTGCCCTTCTGTAGGGGCTGAGAGGTGCGACTGCATCAACCCATCGAACCTGATCCGGGCAATTCCGGCGGAGGGAACGGTCTTAACACGTCAGACGTTTTCCACGCCCCCGTTGCCCAATTGAGATGGAGCACGCGGATGGCACCTATTGCGATGACGATTGCCGGGTCGGACAGCGGCGGCGGGGCCGGGATTCAGGCCGACTTGAAAGCCATGTCGGCTCTGGGCGTCTATGGCGCCAGCGTGATCACCGCCGTGACCGCGCAAAACACACAGGCAGTGACGGCGGTGCATGGCATTCCACTGGATGTCATCACCGCGCAGATTGATGCGGTTCTTGGCGATCTGGACGTACGCGCGATCAAGATCGGCATGCTGGCCACGCCCGAGATCATTCACGCCGTCGCAGGGGCGATTTCGGAATTCGACGGACCCATTGTGCTCGACCCGGTGATGATCGCCAAGTCAGGGGATGCACTTCTGGCCGATGAGGCGGTGCGGACATTGCGCGAGGTCCTGTTGCCCCGCGCAACGGTGCTGACCCCCAACCTGCCCGAGGCGGCACGCCTGCTGGATCAACCCTCTGCTGAGACGCCGGAAGACATGATCGCACAAGGCCTTGCGTTGTGCGGGTTGGGGGCGAAATCGGTTCTGATGAAAGGTGGGCATGGGGCAGGCGATGTCTGCCATGATCTTCTGATGGATGGCTCGGGTGTGGTGGGCGAGTTCCATGCGCCGCGACAGGACACGAAGAACACCCATGGTACGGGTTGCACCTTGTCCTCGTCGATCGCTGCGGGGCTGGCTCAAGGTCTGTCTCTGACCGACGCGGTGGCGCAGGCGCATCACTATCTGCAAGGCGCGATTTCGGCGGCAGACGATCTGAGGATCGGGCAGGGGCACGGCCCGGTGCATCACTTCCATCGGATCTGGCCCGCGTGACCGTCTGGTCCGTCATAGGCGCGGGTGTTGCCGGCCTGACTGTCGCCAGCGAGCTTGTCTCGCGCGGGGCGGCGGTGCAGGTGTTCGATCCCGGCGGCCCCCCAGGCCCGCACGGGTGCTCGTGGTGGGCTGGTGGGATGCTGGCTCCGTGGTGCGAATTTGAAAATGCTGAGGAGCCTGTCTTGCGGCTGGGGCAGCAGGCCATCGATTGGTGGGCGGCCCGAACCGCGGTGCAGCGGCGAGGGACATTGGTGGTTGCCAATACGCGCGATGTGCCGGACCTGCGCCGGTTTGCGCGTCGCACGCAGGGGTTCCAGGATGTAGATCAGGCCGAAATCTGCGACTTAGAGCCTGATTTGCACGGGTTCGGCAAGGGTCTCCATTTCAAGAACGAAGCGCACGTAGAACCGCGTCAGGCGTTGCGCGACCTGTACTGCGACCTAAAGGACAAGGGCGTCACGTTTCACCGGAAACTCGCCCCCGCTCGGCTGGACAATGCCATCGATTGCCGCGGCCTGCATGCCCGTGAGGTGCTGCATGATCTGCGTGGCGTAAAAGGTGAGATGCTGGTGATCCGCTGCCCGGACGTCACTCTGACCCGGCCCGTGCGGCTGCTGCACCCGCGGATGCCGCTCTATATCGTGCCGCGGGGGGATGGTGTCTATATGCTGGGCGCGACGATGATCGAATCCGAGGATAGCAGCCGGATTACTGCGCGCTCGATGCTGGAACTGCTTAGTGCGGCCTATGCGCTGAACCCTGCGTTCGGTGAAGCCGAAGTGCTGGAAATCGGCGTCGATCTGCGCCCTGCCTTCCCGGACAACTTGCCGCGTATCCGGCGGCTTGGGCGGACGATCTATGCCAATGGCCTCTATCGCCATGGCTATCTGCTAGCCCCGGCGCTGGCGCAGGGCGTGGCCGATCTGGCGCTTGAGAACAAACATTCGGAGATGGTCGATGAAGATCGTGCTTAACGGCGAGGCGCGCGAGGTGCAGGCCGCGACGCTGGCAGATTTGCTTGAGGAATGCGGCTTTTCGGGCCGCGTCGCGACGGCGGTGAACGAGAGTTTCGTGCCCTCCAGCCTGCGCGTTGCTCATAGGTTGGCCGATGGCGACCGCATTGAAGTCGTCGCGCCGATGCAGGGGGGCTGAGGATGAAACGGTTTTACGGCACCGAATTGCCCAACCCGCTGATGCTGGGCACTGCGCAGTACCCCAGCCCGGCCATTCTGGAACAGGCGTTCCGGGACAGCGGCGCGGGGGTGGCCACGGTGTCTCTGCGCCGGGAATCCGGGGCGGGGCAGACGTTTTGGCAGATGATTCAGGACCTTGGTGTGCTTATCCTGCCCAACACCGCCGGCTGCCACACAGTGAAGGAGGCGGTGACCACCGCGCAGATGGCGCGCGAGGTGTTTGGTACCAACTGGATCAAGCTGGAACTGATCGGCCACACAGACAGCCTGCAACCGGACGTGTTCCAACTGGTCGAGGCGGCGCGCATCCTGACCGAGGACGGGTTTCAGGTCTTCCCCTACACCACTGACGATCTGATCGTGGGGGAGCGTTTGCTTGCGGCCGGGTGCGAAGTCCTGATGCCCTGGGGTGCACCGATTGGCTCGGGGCGCGGGCTAAACAATGAATACGCCCTGCGCGCGATGCGGGCCGAATTCCCTGATGTGCCGTTGGTGATAGACGCGGGCATCGGTCTGCCAAGCCACGCCGCCCATGCGATGGAGCTTGGCTATGACGCGGTTCTGCTGAACACCGCCGTGGCCCGCGCCGGAGATCCCGCAATGATGGCCCGTGCCATGATGCGCGCGATCGAGGCCGGACAACTGGCCCATCAGGCCGACCCGATCGAGGCGCGCGACATGGCCGAACCTTCGACCCCCGTGATCGGAAAGGCCTTTCTGTCATGACGCTGGATCGTTTCTATCCGATTTTCGATCATTCGAATTGGCTGCGCCGGATGCTGCCTTTGGGCGTGAAGCTGGTGCAACTGCGCATCAAGGATCAGCCCGAGGATGTGGTGCGCGATCAGATCGCCACCTCGCGCGATCTGTGCTGGGATCATGGCACGGTGCTGGTGGTGAACGACTACTGGCAGGAGGCGATTGATCTGGGCTGCGACTGGATTCATCTGGGGCAAGAGGATCTGGACGACGCTGATTTGAGAGCCATCCGCAAGGCGGGGCTGAAGCTGGGTGTATCCACCCATGACGATGATGAGCTTGAGCGGGTGCTGGCCATGGACCCGGATTATGTCGCTCTGGGCCCGGTTTATCCGACCATCCTGAAAAAGATGAAATGGCATCAGCAGGGCCTACCGCGTGTCACCGAATGGAAGGCGCGCGTGGGTGATATTCCTCTTGTCGGGATCGGCGGGATGAGCGTGGAACGCGCGCCGGGTGTGTTGCAGGCTGGGGCGGATATCGTTTCGGTCGTCACGGATATCACCCTGAACGACGACCCCGAGGCGCGCCTGCGCCAGTGGATCGAGGTCACCAGATGAGTCGCTATGCCCGCCAGACGTTGCTGTCCGAGGTCGGGCCCGAGGGGCAGGCGCACCTGTCTTCGGCCCGGGTTTTGGTCGTGGGGGCCGGAGGGCTGACCGCTCCGGTTTTGCCTCTGTTGGCGGGCGCCGGGGTGGGGCAGATTACGATTGTCGATGGCGATACGATTGATCTGTCGAACCTACACCGCCAGACGTTGTTTACCGAAGAGGAGTGCGGCCAGCTCAAAGCTGAAATCGCTGCAAATCGCTGTCGCGCCCTGAATGGTGAGATCGAAATTCATACCCTGACAAAGGCTCTAACAAGTGAAAACGCTTCCAGTTTGGTCGCGCAGTCGGATGTCATACTGGATTGTGCCGACAGCTATGCCGCCAGCTATATCCTGTCGGATACCTGTCTGGCTCAGAGCAAACCCCTGATCAGCGCATCGGTGCTGGGCCTGTCGGGCTATGTCGGTGGGTTCTGTGGCGGTGCCCCATCGCTGCGCGCGCTGTTCCCCGATGCGCCCGACAGTGGGGCAAGCTGCGCCACAGCCGGGGTGTTAGGTCCGGTGGTGGGAACCATCGGTGCGATGCAGGCGCAGATGGCGCTGAACCTGATTTTAGGCCTCGACCCGTCGCCAATGGGGCAGATGGTCCAATATGATGGACGCACCCTGCGCAGCAGCAGTTTCCGGTTCGATGATGCGCCTGAACCCAGCAGCTGTTTCCGCTTCCTGTCGGCTACTCAGCTGACGGCGGAGGACCAGATCATCGAACTGCGCGGCCCTGACGAAGCGCCAATCCCCGCGCATCCGAATGCGCGGCGCGTCTCGCCGGAAAACCTAAGCGAATTCGACCCTAATCAAGGGAAGAGATTGGCGTTGTGCTGCGCCACCGGCCTGCGTGCATGGCGCGCAGCCGAACAGATTCAACCGGATTGGCCGGGCGAGATTGTCCTCGTCGCGGCCTCAACCTCGTGAGAAAAAGGAAACGCGAGACATGAAGAAACTGATCGCTGCAATCGCCCTGCTGGCTGCCGCGCCCGCTTGGGCCGAGGACAAGATGACTGTCCTGTTGGACTGGTTCATCAACCCCGATCACGGCCCGATCATCGTGGCGCAGGAAAACGGCTATTTCGCCGAGCAGGGGCTTGAGGTCGAAATCGTGCCCCCCGCCGATCCGTCCGCTCCGCCCCGTCTGGTGGCTGCCGGTCAGGCTGATCTGGCGGTGTCCTACCAGCCGCAATTGCACCTGCAAATCCATGAAGGCTTGCCGCTGAAACGCGTCGGCACGCTGGTCGCGACCCCGCTGAACTGCCTGTTGGTGCTGCAGGACGGCCCGATCAAATCCCCCGCCGACCTCAAGGGTAAAAAGATCGGCTTTTCCGTCGCAGGCGTGGAAGAGGCCGTTCTGGGCACCGTTCTGGGCAAATACGGTGTGACGCTGGACGAGGTCGAGATGATCAACGTGAACTTCTCGCTGTCGCCCTCGCTGATGTCCGGTCAGGTGGATGCGGTGATCGGGGCGTATCGGAACTTTGAGCTGAACCAGATGGATATCGAAGGCGTCCCCGGCACCTGTTTCTATATCGAGGAAGAAGGCGTGCCGCCCTATGATGAGCTGATTTACGTCGCCAACCCCGAGACGATGGATATCGACAAAGTGACCCGCTTCCTCGCCGCGACCGAGAAGGCGACGCAATATATCGTCAACAACCCGGAAAAAAGCTGGGAGATTTTCGCCGCGACCTCGACCGAACTGCAGGATGAGTTGAACGCCCGCGCCTGGGTCGACACGCTGCCGCGCTTTGCTCTGCGTCCGGCGGGTCTTGAGGCCGGTCGCTATGCGCGGTTCGAGCAATTCCTGAAAGACAGCGGTATGATCGACAGCATCAATCCGGTCAGCGACATCGCCATCGACGTGACCGCGCAATGAGCGGGTATGGCAAAGCCTTCACCCTGATGCGGGATGCCGCGCAGGGCCCGTGGCGGGACTATACTCGTCACGCGTTTGTCGAAGGGCTGAAGGACGGAACGCTGCCGCGCGCGGCGTTCCTGCACTACCTGCGGCAGGATTATGTGTTCTTGATCCATTTCTCGCGCGCCTGGGCGCTGGCGGTCGTGAAATCGGAAACGCATTCGGAAATGCTGACTGCCGTTGGCACCGTTAACGCATTGGTCGCCGAGGAAATGCAGTTGCATATCGGCATTTGCGAGGCGGCAGGAATCTCGCAAGAGGACCTGTTTGCCACCCCCGAACGGGCCGAGAATCTCGCCTATACGCGATTTGTGTTGGAGGCAGGATACAGCGGCGATTTGCTCGACCTGCTGGCGGCGCTTGCGCCCTGCGTGATGGGCTATGGCGAGATCGGCGCGCGGTTGGCAACCGAGGCGAGTTCGGACACCTACCGCGACTGGATCAACACCTATGCCGGTGAAGACTACCAAGGCGCGTGTCAGGCGGTCGGAGAATTGCTTGATCAGGCCCTAACACGCCGTATCGGGGCGGAATTTGAAGCTTCTCCGCGCTGGGATCGCCTGTGTCGGACTTTCCGCACCGCCACCGAGCTTGAGGTCAATTTCTGGCAAATGGGCCTGACCCCATGACCCTAGCGCCCGATCTGACCATCAGCGGCACGGCCACCATCGACGGCGCGACCTTGTTCGCGCCGTTGACCCTGACCCTCGGGTCCGGGGCGTGGACCTGCCTGCTGGGCGGATCGGGCGTTGGCAAAACCACCGTTCTACGCCTGATTGCCGGGCTGGAAACCGGGGCTGGCTTCCGCGGCCAGATCACCGCGAGCGACGGCCAACCGGTACCCGAGCGCGTGGCTTATATGGCGCAGGATGATCTGCTGTTGCCTTGGGCGACAGTGGCACAAAACGTCTCGTTAGGTGCGCGCTTGCGAGGTGAACCCGTCGATCTGGACCGCCGGGACCGGCTGATCGAGCGGATGCGCCTACAGGATCACCTGACCAAGAAACCGGCTGAGCTTTCGGGTGGTCAGCGGCAACGCGTGGCTCTCGCCCGAACGCTGATGGAGGACCGCCCCATCGTGCTGCTGGACGAGCCCTTTTCAGCCCTCGACGCCCGTACCCGCGCCGACATGCAGGATCTGGCCGCCGAGGTATTGCAGGGTCGCACCGTCCTGCTGGTCACCCATGACCCGGCCGAGGCCGCGCGTCTGGGCCAATCCATCGTGGTGATGACCCAGCACGGTCTGACACCCTGTGATCCACCGGCAGCCCCCGCGCCGCGCCATGTAGACGATCTGGAGACGTTGGAAACGCAAGGCGCGCTGCTCAAGCTGTTGCGAGAGGCCGCATGAAAGTCCTCTCGGCGCTTGCAGCAACCGTCTTTGCACTGGCCGTCTGGCAGGCGATTGTCAGCCTGACCGGGTTGCCGAAATTCATTCTGCCCGGCCCTGCGCTGGTTGCCGAGACATGGTGGCAGAACCGCTGGCTGATCGCCGAGCACACATGGATCACTGCGGTTGAGGTGGTCATCGGTCTGGCCGTCGGCACCGTGCTGGGCGTGGTGACGGCGTTGCAACTGGCCAATTCGCGGGCGGCGCGGGTGCTGGTGCAGCCGATGCTGGTGTTCACGCAGGCGTTGCCGGTCTTCGCTTTGGCCCCGCTGCTGACCCTGTGGCTGGGTTATGGGCTTTGGTCTAAGGTCGCGATGGCCGTTCTGATCATCTATTTCCCGATCACCTCGTCCTTCTTCGACGGGCTGATGCGAACCCCTGCGGGCTATCTGGACCTTGCCCGCACCATGCAGGCCAGCAAGCGCGCGGTGCTTTGGCATATCCGAATTCCCGCCGCCTTGCCCTCGCTGGCCTCAGGGATGCGGCTGGCGGCGGTTTATGCGCCGATTGGGGCGGTGATTGGCGAATGGGTGGGCTCTTCGCAGGGGTTGGGCTATCTGATGCTGCTGGCCAATGGCCGCGCCAAGACCGATCTGATGTTCGCGGCGATGCTGACGCTGGGCGTGTTCTCGATCGTGCTGCATATGATCATCCGCCGCGCCACGGCGCGCATGGCGGGTGAGGCGCGTTAACACTTCGGAAACTGATTCTACGTCAGGGTAGGCCCATGACACAGGACGCCTTTGCCGAAGCCCCGATGCTGTTCGATACGGACGAAGCGCCCGCGCAGCCGCTGCCCGTTGGTCGGTTACCCTCCTACATCAAAGACCACCGCAAGCGGCTGCGCGAACGGTTTATGTCCGGCGGGTCATCCGCGATGCCGGACTATGAACTGTTGGAACTGGTCCTGTTCCGCTCCATCCCCCGGCAGGACGTGAAACCGCTGGCGCGGGCCTTGATGGACACGTTCGGCGACTTCAACCGCGTCCTAACCGCACCCGAGGAGCGGCTGCGCCAGATTAAGGGCGTGGGCGATACGGTGATCACCGATCTTAAAATACTTGAGGCCTGCGCCCATCGCATGGCCCGTGCGCGGGTGATGCAGCGGCATGTGATCTCGGGCTGGGATGCACTGCTGGACTATTGCCACACGACAATGGCCCATCGCGAGACCGAGCAGTTCCGCGTGTTCTATCTGGATCGCAAGAACGTGCTGATCGCGGATGAGGAACAGGCCAAGGGCACTGTCGATCACGTCCCGGTCTATCCGCGCGAGGTGGCAAAACGGGCGCTGGAGCTGAACGCCTCGGCGCTGATCCTGGTGCACAATCACCCGTCGGGTGACCCGACGCCCTCGCAATCGGATATCGACATGACCAACCGGATTCAGGATGCCTGCTCGGCGCTGGGGCTGACCTTGCACGATCATCTGATCATCGGCAAATCAACCGAATTAAGCTTCCGGGCACAGGGGTATCTGTGACCGCTATTGCACCCAGACCTCGACCCGGCGGTTGACCTTGCGGCCCCATTCGCTGTCGTCGCAGGCCATGGGCATGGCCTCGCCAAAGCCTTCGACCGTGATCTCAACGGTGTCGGGGATGCTGGTTTCGACGGCGGCCAGCACCAGATTGCGCAGAGTTTGGGCGCGGCGCTCAGCGATGCGGGTATTCGCCTCGGCCCCGCCTAGCCCGTCGCTAAAGCCGACAAAAGCCAATTTGCGCACGTCCAGAGTGCCGTTTTCCAGCGCCTGCGCCAGTTGCAGGATGTTGGACCGGGATTGCGCATCCGGGCGCGATGATCCCGGCTCGAACCGGAAGGACAGCGAAAGCCGCGTCATCGGGCGTAGGGTTTCGATCATCCGCTGCAACGCATCCAGCCCCACCTCGGCCCCGCCGGTTGCGATGGCATTGGCCAGCCGGTCGCCCTGCAGCCCGACACGGATGGTTTCGGGCGCTTGATCGACAAACCCGGCCTGCCGGATCACCATCTGCGCCGCCGGGCTTTGCGTATAAGCCAGAAACTGACGCGCCATCCGGGGCAGGCGGCGTTGCGGCAGATACAGGAACATGGGTGAGGTCAGAGGATAATCCTCGGTCTTCACAGCTTGGCGCGTCGCCCGGATCGCATGGCCGCAACCTCCGGCCAGCGGAAGCGCGCGGGCGGTGCCCGTCTCAGCCAGGCTGGCAATGCCGATGGCAAACGGATCGTTCGCAACCGCGCGCACCAGATCGCTGTTGCGGGGGTGACGGGCGATGGTTCCGGACAGGGTTGCCTGCGCCGGCGTCATCAGCAGATCGTCCACCGCCTGCGCTAGCCCCGAGGCTGGCCCGGTCAGGTTCAACGCAATTGGCGCGTCCGGACCACCCAGATCACCCCAGTTGGTGATCTCACCCGCAAACACCTGCGCGAGATCCGTGGCCGAGATCTGCTGCACCGGATTGTCCGCGGCGACAATCGGCACCATCGCATCCAAAGCCAGAACCCGCGACCGACGCGGATGGGTCAGATCGCCCAACCCGGCCTCGGTCGCCATGTCCCGCTCAGACGACCGTATCTCGCGCTGGGCCAATACGATGTCCGCCGTGTTTCCGGCCAGATCAGCAAAACCCGTTCCGGTGTCGGCGGCACGCAGCAGGAACCGGGCCAGCGGGGCTTGCCGGTCGGGTTGGTGCAGGGCGTAACCCGTGCCATCCGGCGATTGCACAACGACCAGCCCCTCTTGCGATGCAAAGCCGTCGATCAGCGCAGGCAGCAGGGTTTCGGCCATCACGGACGCCCCCGACAGGCGAATCTCGGCCACGAAATCGGTCAGGTTGGGGCAGGCGGGCCCGTCGCAGGTGACGCCTGAGCCGTCAACCGTCAGCTCTCCGAACTGGGTATCGACGCGGTAGAACTCGCCGTCATAGCCCAGCAGGGTGCCAACGACCTCGACCTTGCCGTCATGCGAGGTCAGCGTGATATCCTGCGCCGCTGCGCCCTCGGCCACGCAAAGACCAATAAGCGCGGCCATTGCCGCACGAAGAAGTGTCATAAGGAAGTGTCGACCTGCCTGCTGTTTATTTTGCAGCGATTGTCAGGTCTGGGAACAGATTATTCAACACCAGAAAATCACCCGTGGCGTCGCAGCCCGGCATATCCAGCGTCAGATCGCGCGAGCGCAGGCGCTGATCGGCGCGCCATTCCAGCGATTGCACCGGCAGGGCAGCGCCGCAATTGGTGGCTGTCACTTCGGCCTCGACCGACAGGGCGATTGAACCCGCGTCGCTCGTGCTGCCGATCGGGAAGGAATAAACCTCGATATTGCGCGCCTCGGCCGAGCCGCCCTGACCCAGATGGATCACCGACCCCGCGCCGCTGGCCTCGGGCCCGGACCAGACATGGCCCTCTTGCCCATAGCTGGCGCCAAATTCCAGCGCGTGCAGTTGCAGGTCGGTTTCACCCTGCCATTGCAGCGCGATCCGGTTGAACCGCTTGATCTCGGGGACATGAGTGGTGGCTACGGTCCCGGCCTGACCGGGCAGCGAGATCAGGAAGATGGCATATTCCGCCAACGCCGGAATCGTCAGGTCCAAACGGCCCAGCGCGTCGGTGCGGGTCGAAAACACCAGCCCGCTATGATGCACCTCGACCGGTTCATCCATATGGCAGGGTGCCTTGACCTGCAGCCGGGCATTGGCGCCCGGCACGGCCATCGCGCGCGCCGACAGGTCACAATTCGAAGGGAAACGGGGTTGTACACGGGCGGTCGGCGCTGCCTCGGGCGAGACGTCGTTGCGCGCATCCGTGGGGGAAGACGAGGTCAGCACAACGCTCTCGAGCCCGGGCAGGCCCGTCGATTGCGCCGAGATCGACGCAACACGTTCCGCGCCTTCATCAGGCGCAGGATGCCGAGCTGATCCGCTCTGCATCAAATATCCGATGGCCAGGGCGCAGGCAACGGTTCCGCCCGTGGTCACGTAGTTCTTAATAACAAACAAGACACCCTCCCCAGTTGAAGGAGCGAGTCGCAATCTGGCCCTCAATCGCGGCCAATATGTGGCCACGAGGCGGACTCATTGTGTCGGATTGTGGCTGACCTTAGGTCAGCCTGCCATGGCAATGCTTGAATTTCTTGCCCGATCCGCAGGGGCATTTGTCATTGCGCGACGGGTTGCCCCATGTTGCCGGGTCGTCCTCGACAAAGCCCGGACGCGCATCGCCCGAGGCGTCAGCTTCGGCCAGCGCCTCGGCCTGACCGGCGGCCTGATCGACGGCCTGTTGCGCCTGCGCTTGCTGGGCCTGCATCTGCGCCAGCATTTCCTTCTGCTCTTCCTCGCTCAGCGGGCGCACGCGCGACAATTGCTGTGTCACCGTTTCGCGCAGGGAATCCAGCATCCCCTCGAACAGCTGGAAGCTCTCGTTCTTGTATTCGTTTAGCGGGTCGCGCTGGGCATAGCCCCGGAACCCCACGACCGAGCGCAGATGTTCCAGCGTCAGCAGATGTTCGCGCCATTTGCCGTCGATGGTCTGTAGCAACACCTGCTTTTCGATGTTGCGCATGTTTTCGGGGCCAAAGGCCACCGCTTTCTGGGCCATCATCTCGTCGGCGGCCTTGACCAGACGTTCGCGGATATGTTCGTCATCCACGCCTTCTTCGGCGGCCCAGTCCTGCACCGGCGCATCAATGGTCAGCTTCTCCTTGATGGCTTCGTGCAGACCGTCGGTATCCCACTGATCGGCATAGGACTTGGGTGGCATGTATTCGTCGATCAGATCGTCGATCACCTGTTCGCGCATGTCCGAGACGATCTCGGACAGGTCGTCTGACGACATGATCTCGCGCCGCTGGCTGAACACCACTTTCCGCTGGTCATTCATCACGTCGTCGAATTTCAGGACGTTTTTGCGCATGTCAAAGTTGCGGCCTTCGACCTTGGACTGGGCGCGCTCCAGCGACTTGTTCACCCAGGGATGGATGATCGCCTCGCCCTCTTTCATACCCAGCGTGGTCAGCACCTTGTCCAGACGTTCCGAACCGAAGATGCGCATCAGGTCGTCTTCGAGGCTCAGGTAGAACACCGTGCGGCCCGGGTCGCCCTGACGGCCTGACCGGCCCCGCAGCTGGTTGTCGATGCGGCGGCTTTCGTGCCGTTCCGAGGCCATGACATAGAGGCCGCCGGCCTCAAGCACGTTTTGCTTTTCTTCGGCGTGGCGGGCCTCCTGCGCGGTGCGCAGCTCGGCGGGATCAGCCTCGGGGTTTTCGGCCAGCGCCTGCAGCACTTTCATCTCGACATTGCCGCCCAGCTGAATATCTGTGCCGCGCCCGGCCATGTTGGTGGCGATGGTCACTGCGCCAAAGCGGCCCGCATCGGCGACGATCTGTGCCTCTTGCTCGTGCTGGCGAGCGTTCAGAACTTTATGTTCGATGCCTTCTTTGCTCAGCAACTGGCTCAGCACCTCGGATTTCTCGATCGAGGTGGTGCCCAGCAGGACAGGCTGGCCCTTCTCCTGTGCTTTTTTGGCCTCTTTGATCATCGCGCCGTATTTCTCGGCGGCGGTGCGATAGACCTGATCGTCTTCGTCCAGACGGGCAATGGGCTTGTTGGTCGGCACCTCGACCACGCCGAGACCGTAGATCTCGGCAAATTCCTCGGCCTCGGTCAGCGCGGTGCCGGTCATACCCGACAGCTTGTCATAGAGGCGGAAATAGTTCTGGAAGGTCACGCTGGCCAGCGTCACGTTCTCGGGCTGGATCTGCACGCCTTCCTTGGCTTCGATGGCCTGATGCAGGCCCTCGGACAGGCGGCGGCCCGGCATCATGCGGCCGGTGAATTCGTCGATCAGCACCACGTTGCCGTCGCGCACGATATAGTCCTTGTCGCGGGTAAACAGCTTATGCGCGCGCAGGCCCTGATTGACATGGTGCACCACGGTCGTGCTTTCGGGATCATAGAGCGAATGGCCCTCGGGGATCAGACCGGCGGCCAGCAGCTGCTGTTCCAGAACCTCGTTGCCTTCATCGGTGAAGGTGACGCTTCGGGACTTTTCATCCAGCGAGAAGTGATCTTCGTTCAGCGTCGGGATCAGCGCGTCGATGGCGGTATACAGGTCCGAGCGGTCCTGTGAGGGGCCCGAGATGATCAGCGGCGTCCGCGCCTCGTCGATCAGGATCGAATCCACCTCGTCCACGATCGCGAAATTGTGGTACTTCTGATAGACCTGCTCCAGATCGGCTTTCATGTTGTCGCGCAGGTAATCGAACCCAAGCTCGTTATTGGTGGCATAGGTGATGTCGCAGGAATAGGCGGCCATCTTCTCGGCATCGGGCTGACCCGACCAGATCACGCCGGTGGTCATGCCCACAGCGGCAAACACTTTGCCCATCCATTCCGAGTCGCGTTTGGCCAGGTATTCGTTCACCGTGACGATATGCACGCCCTTGCCGGTCAGCGCATTCAGATAGGCCGGGAAGGTGGCGACCAGTGTCTTGCCCTCACCGGTCTTCATTTCCGAGATATTGCCCTGATGCAGGAACGCGCCGCCCATCAGCTGCACGTCAAAGGCGCGCAGTCCCAGCGCGCGCTTGGCGCCTTCGCGCACGTTGGCAAAAGCCTCGGGCAGCAGGTCATCCAGCGCCTCGCCATCCAGCGCGCGTTTGCGCAGCTCGGCGGTCTTTTCGATCAGACCCTCATCGGACAGTTTCTCGAACTCGGGTTCCAGCGCGTTGATCTTGTCGATCAGGGGGCGGGTCGCCTTGATCTTGCGGTCGTTCGGTGTTCCGAACACCTTTTTGGCGAGCGTTCCGAGTCCCAGCATGTTCACTCCAGCGGATCTGTTCTTATCGTGGTTGCGACAGGCTTGCCCACCTTGCGCGCAACCCATAGATACGGGGGGTGAAAGGCGGCCCTGTCCGAGGCTTCAAGGCGATGTAAGCGGCAGGTTCCACAGTGTCAACGCTGCGCCCTGTCGCGGCAAAGAAATAGGATGATTCCATGCCCAAAGGCCTCACTTTTCTGCCATCGCTGGCCCTGACCGCCGTGATGGCCCTGCCGCTGGCCGCCCAAACCGCGCCTGATGCATCGACCGTCGTGGCCCGCGTGAACGGGGATGAGATCACATTGGGTCACGTCATCGCGACCGCATCCGCCCTGCCCGCGCAGTACCAAGAGCTGGAAGATGAGGTGCTGTATGACTTCATCCTCGAACAGCTGGTTCAGCAGCACCTGCTGAGCCAGGAGCAGGACGAGCTGAACCCCCTGAACGCGCTGCGGCTGGAAAATGAAACCCGATCCCTGCGCGCGGTGCAAACGGTCGAGGCGATCACCGCCGCCACCGTCACGGACGAGGCCATTCAGGCCGCCTATGACGCCCAGTTCGCCGATTTCGAAGGCGAGGATGAATTCAACGCCAGCCACATCCTCGTCGAGACCGAGGAAGAGGCCAACGCCATCAAGGCACAACTGGATGACGGCGCCGATTTCGCCGAACTGGCAAAAGAGAAATCCACCGGCCCCTCGGGTCCCAATGGCGGCGCGCTGGGCTGGTTCGGCACCGGCCAGATGGTGCCCGAGTTCGAAGGCGCGGTCATCGCGTTGGAAAAGGGTCAGGTCTCGGATCCGGTACAAACGCAGTTTGGCTGGCACGTGGTCACGCTGAACGATAAGCGCAAATCGCAGGCCCCCGCGCTTGAGGCTGTGCGGGGTGATCTGTCCCAGACCATCCGGCAAGAGGCGATTCAGGCCAAGATTGACGAGCTGACCCAAAGCGCACAGATCGAACGCCCCGCGCTGGAAGGCGCTGGCCCCGAAATCCTGCGCCAGATCGAACTGATTCAGGAGTAAATCCCGTGGCCACGATCACAAAGGTTTCCCCGCTGGCCCCGGCGGGCTTTCCCGAACTGCCCGCCATCGACGGCGTACGTTTCGCCACCGTCGAAGCAGGCGTGCGATATCAGGGTCGCACCGATGTGATGCTGGCCGTGCTGGACCCCGGCACTTCGGTGGCCGGGGTGTTCACCCGGTCCGCCACCCGCGCGGCCCCGGTGCTGGACTGTCAGGACAAGATCGGCGGGCCCTCGGACGGGCCCGCGGCGATCCTTGTGAACTCGGGCAATGCCAACGCGTTTACGGGACACTACGGCCAGACCTCGGTGGCCGAGCTTACGCAGGCCGTCGCCACGGCGACCGGTGTGCAGGTCGAGCGCGTCTTTACCTCATCGACCGGTGTGATCGGCGAGCCGCTGCCGCATGAGAAGATCGTATCGCAGCTTGAGGCGCTGAAAACAGGCCTCAGCCGCCACGCCATCGAAGACGCTGCGCGCGCCATCATGACCACGGATACCTTCCCGAAAGGAGCCAGCGCACAGGTCGAGATCGGCGGCAAAACAGTCTCTATTGCAGGGATTGCGAAGGGGTCCGGCATGATTGCGCCCGATATGGCGACGATGCTGGTCTATATCTTCACCGATGCGCAGATCGACCAATCGGTGCTGCAATCGACGCTGGGCGCGCAGACCGACCGGACCTTCAACTGCATCACGGTCGACAGCGATACCTCCACCTCGGACACGCTGCTGCTCTGCGCTACCGGAGCCTCGGGCGTCGATGTCACCGGCAATGCCGCCTTCGCGGACGCTTTGGAAACGGTGATGCTGGACCTCGCGCAGCAGGTGGTGCGCGACGGTGAAGGGGCCACGAAATTCGTAGAAATTCGTGTTACCGGGGCTATGACGGACGCGGATGCCAAGGTGCATGGTCTGGCGATTGCCAACTCGCCGCTGGTGAAAACCGCCATCGCGGGCGAAGACCCCAACTGGGGCCGCATCGTCATGGCCATCGGCAAATCCGGAGCCGCCGCCGACCGCGATCGTCTGAGCATCTCTTTCGGAGACATCCTTGTCGCCGAAAAAGGCTGGGTTAGTCCCGATTACAGCGAAGACGCCGCCGCTGCCTATATGAAAGGTCAGGATCTGGTAATCGCCGTCGATCTGGGCTTGGGTGAGGGCGCATCCACCGTCTGGACCTGCGACCTGACCCATGGATATATCGAGATCAACGCGGATTACCGCTCGTGAAAACAGTCCTCGTCTCCGCCGTGGCTCTAATCGACATCGAGGGCCGCGTTCTGCTGGCCCAACGACCCGAGGGCAAATCCATGGCCGGCCTCTGGGAATTCCCCGGCGGCAAAATCGAACCCGGCGAAACCCCCGAAGCCGCCCTGATCCGCGAATTGCACGAGGAACTGGGCATCAACACCTGGGCCTCCTGCCTCGCCCCCCTGACATTCGCCAGCCACAGCTACGACGATTTCCACCTGCTCATGCCGCTCTTTGCCTGCCGCAAGTGGGAGGGCATCCCGCAGTCGAAAGAAGGTCAGGCTCTGAAATGGGTGCGCGCAAATGACCTGCGGAACTATCCGATGCCAGCGGCGGATGTGCCGCTGATCCCGATTTTGAGGGACTGGTTGTAGGGCAGAGTTTTTGAAAGTTCGATTTAGTTTGGCAGGATCACTTCCAGTTGCTTAAGAGAATTACAATCGTTTTAGGTCTCTTGCTTTTCGCCTTGTTCGGCTATTTGCCTTTCGAACTCGCCGAGTGCGACAAGATGATGAAAGAACATGGGCCGGTCTTTATCTGCCTACCGATTACCTTTGTTGCAATCCCAATAGTCGCCACTGTCTTTTTGGTGTCATTGGTCTTTCTCGTTAGGGCAAGAGCGAGGAAGTAACAGCCTCATTTGTCCTCCCTGCTCATCCTATTCCACCATCTGCCATACCATTACCTTTACTGCGGGCAATTTCCTTAGCATCGTAACCTGCGCCCGGAGTGTGTGGACCATGGGATTTCGGAGGCTGAGCTTCTTTGCGTTTTTTTGCTCTGAGAAAGCTCCAAACCGCAATCAAAACGAACGCCACAGGCAAGAGAAGCAGTATTAACTGGTCAATCGTCATCTAAATCTCCACAGCGAAACTTGGAAAGTAACATTAGTCGAGATGTGCAATGCGAACAATGCAACGCTGACTTCCGGTTAAACTAAACGCAAATGGTTGACCTAACGGTTGCTCGACTGAGGCAACCTTATTTGAGTAATATGATCGGTTACTAAATCGTTCTCCGCAATCCTCTGTTTTCTTAATCAGTTTGGTCCTTTACGCTTGACACAGAGTTTCACAAGCAAGGGTCAAGGCGCATGGAGATCGTTGGAGTTCTATTCCTAGTCGTCATGTTTTTGGCGCTTGGCGCGGTCCTTTATGCGTGGTGGCAGAAGTTCATCATGAACAGGCCTGACCGCTACGGTAAGGGTCCCCAACATGAGCTCCGTGGTTCTGAAAACCATACAAAGGATGTTGTTTAGATCCAGTTAAAGGCGGCGTTGGCCGCTGGAAAAATAGACGCAGCTCCAGCGAATTCGCACTTTGTACATTTTGTACAAAACGGAACATCCCCCCTCCAACCCTGTTACAATTCGTAAGAATTGAGAAAACATCAGGCAAAACTTGACGCTGATCGTGGCCGTGCCCTCAATGGGGCATTGGCGTTCGGGCACCATCCCGGACCCGCCATTTCCGACCCGGGGAGGGGTCGGGTGGGGAGGAGAGAAAGATTGGCTCAGACGCAGTCGGGCGCTGAAGGGATGCACTCGCTTCCGGCGCTGTTACACCGCAATGCCGCGCAGTTCGGGGATGCCCCGGCCTATCGGGAAAAGGAATTCGGGATTTGGCAATGCTGGTCCTGGGCTGAAACCGCCAAGGAAATCCGTGCGATAGCGCTTGGGTTTCTGGAGATTGGTGTTGAGAAAGGCGACCACATTGCCGTCATAGGCCGCAACCGTCCGGCGCATTACTGGTCGATGGTGGCCGCGCAGATGGTGGGTGCGGTTCCGGTTCCTTTGTATCAGGACTCGGTCGCTGAAGAGATGGCCTATGTGCTGGAACATTGCGGCGCGAAATACGTGGTCTGCGGCGATCAGGAGCAGGTCGACAAGGTCATCGAGATTCAGGAAAACCTGCATCAGGTCAAACACATACTCTATACCGACCGGCGCGGGATGCGGAAATACGACCACTCCCAGATGAACGCGCTCGAGGACATCAAGGCCGAGGGCAGCGCCGGGCATTTCCGGTTCGATGCGGAGCTCGACAAGCGTATCGGGGCGATCACCTATGACGATACCTGCGTGATGCTTTATACCAGCGGAACGACCGGCAAGCCCAAGGGCGTGGTCCTGTCGAACCGCAATGTCATTGAAAGCGCTAAGAATTCCGCCGAGTTCGACCATCTGACCCGGAACGAAGACATCCTGTCCTATCTGCCGATGGCCTGGGTGGGCGATTTCATCTTCTCCATCGGTCAGGCCTATTGGTGCGGCTTCTGCGTAAACTGCCCCGAAAGCGCGGACACGATGATGACCGACCTGCGCGAGATTGGGCCGACCTATTTCTTCGCCCCGCCGCGTGTGTTCGAAACCCAGCTGACCAATGTCATGATCCGCATGGAAGACGCGGGCAAGCTCAAGCGCAATATGTTCCACCATTTCATGGCGCATGCCAAGAAGGTCGGTGGGTTGCTGCTGGACGGCAAGCCGGTGGGCTTTGGTGACAAGCTGAAATATGCGCTGGGCAATCTGCTGGTTTACGGGCCGCTCAAGGATACGCTGGGCTATGGCCGGTTCCGCGTGGGCTATACCGCCGGTGAGGCGATCGGGCCGGAAATCTTTGATTTCTATCGCTCGTTGGGCATCAATCTGAAACAGCTTTATGGCCAGACCGAGGCCACGGTGTTCATCACCGTGCAGCCCGATGGCGAAGTGCGCGCCGATACGGTTGGCGTTCCTGCGCCGGATGTTGAGTTGAAGATCGATGACAAGGGCGAGATTCACTACCGCTCGCCAGGGGTGTTTGTGGAATATTACAACAACCCAGATTCCACCGCCTCGACCAAGGATGCCGAGGGCTGGGTGGCCACCGGCGATGCCGGGTTCATCGAAGAGGGCTCGGGCCATTTGCGGATCATCGACCGCGCCAAAGATGTGGGCAAGATGGCTGACGGGTCGATGTTCGCGCCGAAATATGTCGAGAACAAGCTGAAGTTCTATCCGGATATTCTTGAGGTCGTGCTGTTCGGCAATGGCAAGGATCGCTGCGTGGCCTTCATCAATATCGACCTGACGGCGGTCGGCAACTGGGCCGAGCGCAACAATGTGGCCTATGCGTCCTATCAGGAACTGGCGGGGCATCCGCGTGTGTTAGAGACGATTCGCAGTCACGTTGAGGAAGTGAACAAGTCCGTTGCCGCCGATGAGATGCTGTCGGGCTGTCAGGTGCATCGCTTTGTGGTGCTGCACAAGGAATTGGACGCCGACGATGGTGAGATGACGCGGACCCGCAAGGTGCGGCGCGGCTTTGTCGAGGACAAGTTCCACGACATCATCGCGGCGCTGTATGACGGATCGGACAGTGTTTCGACCACGACCGAAGTGACCTATGAGGACGGCCGAAAGGGCTCGATCAGCGCTACGCTCGAGATTGTGGGCGCGCCGGTTGTCTCGGCCGCGCATCATAAGGTGGCGGCGGAATGAGGGGCCGTTCGAGCGCCGCTCGACCTGCGGTCATCGCCCCGCCCGCCGTCCCGTTTTTTGTGTCAGGGAGGGTCTGATGCTGGATAATTCCGAAGGATATGTCACCGAGGATGGCCGCCAGATCGGCGGCGTGGTGATGGAGATGAAGAACATCACCCTGCGTTTTGGCGGTGTGGTGGCGATCAAGGATATCTCGTTCGACATTCGAGAGGGTGAGATTCGCGCCATCATCGGGCCGAACGGGGCAGGCAAGTCCTCGATGCTGAATGTGATCTCGGGGTTTTACGTCCCGCAAGAGGGGGAGGTCTGGTTTCACGGCTCCAAGCGCCCGCCGATGCGGCCCTTTGAGGTGGCGCAGCAGGGGATTGCGCGGACCTTCCAAAACATCGCCTTGTTTGAGGGGATGAGCGTTCTGGACAACGTCATGACCGGGCGGCTGGGATATATGAAGACCAACATTCTGCAGCAGGCGCTGTGGAAGGGGAAGGCCGAGGCGGAAGAGACCGAGAACCGCGAGGCGGTCGAGAAGATCATTGATTTCCTTGAAATTCAGCACATCCGCAAGACGCCCGTGTCTCGTCTGCCCTACGGCTTGAAAAAGCGCGTCGAACTGGCCCGCGCCTTGGCGGCAGAGCCCAAGCTGTTGCTTTTGGACGAGCCGATGGCCGGGATGAATGTTGAAGAAAAAGAGGATATGAGCCGCTTTATCCTCGATGTGAATGACGAATTTGGCACCACCATTGCTCTGATCGAGCACGACATGGGCGTGGTGATGGACCTGAGCGACCGGGTCGTTGTGATGGATTATGGAAAGAAAATTGGCGACGGCACGCCCGACGAGGTGCGCAACAACCAAGAGGTCATCGACGCCTATCTGGGGGTCAGCCATGACTGATCGCCAAATGGAAATCTGGGGAGGCACCAATGCCTGAACAACTTGTCTTTGCGATGGAGGTCATCCTCAACGGTCTGATGGCCGGGGTGCTGTATGCGCTGGTCGCGCTGGGCTTTGTTCTGATCTACAAGGCGTCCGGGATTTTCAATTATGCCCAAGGGGTTATGGCCCTGTTTGCGGCGATGACGCTGGTCGGGATCATGAAAGGGCAGGTGCCGTTTGCGCATCTGATCAATGCGACCTTCGGCACGCATATCCATTACTTTGGCTGGAATGTGCCGGCGCTGCTGGCGATTATTCTGACCATGGCCGTTATGGTCCTGTTGGCCTGGGCGGTGCAGCGTTTCGTGATGCGGCATCTGGTGGGGCAGGAGCCGATTATCCTGTTCATGGCCACCATCGGTCTGGCCTATTTCCTTGAGGGCGTGGCCGACCTGATGTGGGGGTCTGAGATCAAGACGCTGGATGTGGGTCTGCCGCAGGGGATCAACCTGTGGATCGACGAGACGACCTTTAACATTTTCGACTACGGTTTCTTCATCGACAATCTGGATATCGTGGCGACGATCATCGCTGCCCTGCTGGTGACGGCGCTGGTGGCGTTCAGCCAATACACCAAACAGGGCCGGGCGATGCGCGCGGTGGCGGACGATCATCAGGCGGCGCTGTCAGTGGGGATCTCGCTGAACTTCATCTGGGTGATGGTTTGGTCGGTAGCTGGGTTCGTTGCTCTGGTCGCAGGGATCATGTGGGGCACCAAATCGGGCGTACAGTTTTCGCTGTCGCTGATCGCACTCAAGGCGCTGCCGGTGCTGATGCTAGGCGGCTTCACCTCGATCCCCGGAGCCATTGTTGGCGGACTGATCATTGGCGTGGGTGAGAAGCTGTTCGAATTCGCGCTTGGCCCCGCGCTGGGTGGCGCGACCGAGAACTGGTTCGCCTATGTGCTGGCGCTGATCTTTTTGGTGTTCCGACCGCAGGGTCTGTTCGGCGAAAAGATTATCGAGAGGGTGTAGCGTGGTGTTGGTCAATCACAACAGATCGCCGATCCAGTCCAACAGCCATAGTACCGGCAGGATAAAGACCGCGCAGATCAGTATTGGCACAGCCAGCGCCAAAGGCAGCAGCAGATATGCTATCGCCGCCAACCCGGCCAGCCCGATGAGGGACAGCATGAGATTGGCGAAGACGCCAGCAATGATCCAGCCGAACAATCCACGGTTGGGGTTGCCAGCGCGAGGACCAGCCTCGGAGGTTGCCGACGCTCGGCTTAGCAAAGCCTGTTTTGCAAGCGCCGCATCATCGTCACTGATGGTCCCTGCAGCGCGGCGGGTTTCCAGATCTTCAAGCTCTTTGGCGAGGGTATTCATGGCAAGCTCCTGTCGGACGGGCTGGATGATACTGCAAAACCGGACAAAAACCCGTCAATTCTGCGGCGTTTCCCGGAAGTGTGCTCAGCAGATGACAGGAGAGGCCGCATGACCAAGCTTCTCGCCATCATCAACGTCATCGCATGGGCCGGGTTCTGGGCCTTTGGGTATATCGCGCTCTCCTCGGATGATCTGACCGAAGGCCAGTTGGTCATTGCCGCCATCCTCGCCTTTGCGGGCCTGATCATGGGGGTTCTGGCTTACATGAAGCTGGTGCGCGCGTCCGAGGCGACCGGATATGCCAAAGGGTCCAACCAACTGGATGCCGCTGCCCGCAATCGGGCGCAGGAAGAATGGGGAAAGTAAGATATGTTCTATCGTGAAGCCGGGGACTTCAAAGTCTCATATGTCGATGACAGCCAGACTTTCCCGATCAAGTTCGACCGGTATCGGTATTACGTCGTGCTGGCCGTGGCATTCGGGATCATCCCGTTCATCATCAACGATTACTGGGCCAACGCGCTGCTGCTGCCCTTCCTGATCTACGCCATCGCGGCGATCGGGCTGAACATTCTGGTTGGCTATTGCGGGCAGGTCTCGCTGGGGACAGGCGGGTTCATGGCAGTGGGAGCCTATGCCTGTTACAAGCTGATGACCGCCTTTCCGGATGTGTCCATGTTCATCCACGTCCTGCTGGCCGGCGGTATCACTGCGATTGTCGGTGTGCTGTTCGGCCTGCCGTCCCTGCGGATCAAGGGGTTCTATCTGGCCGTGGCCACGCTGGCGGCGCAGTTTTTCCTTGTGTGGCTGTTCAACAGGGTGCCGTGGTTCTACAACTATTCGGCCTCGGGCCAGATCAACGCGCCCGAGCGTGATGTGTTCGGCATCATCATCACGGGCCCGAACGCGCCTGCCTGGGCCACCTATCTGTTCTGCCTGATCTTCCTGACGATCTGCGCCATCATCGCGCGCAACCTGACACGCGGCACCACGGGTCGCACATGGATGGCGATCCGTGACATGGATATCGCGGCCGAGATCATTGGGGTGAACCCGCTCAAGGCCAAGCTGACCGCCTTTGCCGTCAGCTCGTTCTTTGTCGGCATCGCGGGGGCGCTGTTCTTCGCGGTCTATCTGGGTGCGGTCGAGGTCGGAGAAGTCTTCGGCATCCAGAAATCATTTCTGGTGCTGTTCATGGTGATTATCGGCGGATTAGGGTCCATTTTCGGATCCTTCGCCGGGGCGGCCTTTCTGGTTCTGCTGCCGGTGGTTCTGAAAGTAGTCGGCGTCGATGTTCTGGGCTGGCCCACGGATATCGTGGCGCATCTGCAACTGGTGATCGTCGGCGCGCTCATCATCATGTTCCTGATCCTCGAGCCGCACGGGCTGGCGCAGCTTTGGCGCGTGGCGAAAGAGAAACTGAGACTATGGCCGTTCCCGCACTAGGGGCCAGGCCCAATCAAAAGACGGGTGGCAAGCCCGAACCTCAACATCGGATCAATCAAGGGAGGAGACACCCGATGAAAACGAAACTGGCAACCATGGCGCTGGGCGCCCTGATGGCTGCAAGCCCCGCACTGGCGGATCTTGTGATCCCGGACCTCAGCTATCGCACGGGCCCTTATGCGGCGGGCGGTATTCCGTTCTCGGATGGCTATAACGACTATTTCACGCTGCTGAACGAACGTGATGGTGGTATCGGTGGTGTTCCGGTTCGCGTGATCGAGTGCGAGACCGGCTATAACACCGAAAAAGGGGTGGAATGCTATGAATCCACCAAGGGGGAAGGCGCGCTGGTCTATCAGCCGCTGTCGACCGGGATTACCTATCAGCTGATCCCCAAAGTGACTGCAGACGGCATTCCGCTGCACACGATGGGCTACGGTCGAACCTCGGCGGCCAACGGCAAGGTGTTCAGCAACGTGTTCAACTATCCGGCCAACTACTGGAACGGGGCGTCGGGTGCGATCAACTATCTGCTGGATGAAAACGGCGGTGACCTGAGCGGCAAGAAAATCGCGCTGGTCTATCACAACTCGGCCTATGGCAAAGAGCCGATCCGCACGCTGGAAATGCTGGCTGAAAAGCACGGCTATGACCTGACGCTGCTGCCGGTGGATCACCCCGGTCAGGAGCAGAAGTCGCAATGGCTGCAAATCCGCCGTGAAAAGCCCGACTATGTGGTCATGTGGGGCTGGGGCGTGATGAATCAGGTTGCAGTTCAGGAGGCCGCCAACATTCGCTTCCCGATGGAGAATTTCATCGGCGTCTGGTGGTCCGGTGCTGAGTTTGACGTGGAACCTGCAGGCGACAAGGCCACCGGTTATAAGGCGCTGACATTCACCGGTCTGGGTGATGACTATCCGGTCTATGACGATCTGCGCAAATACGTGGTCGATGGTGGCAAGGCAGCCGGTGCCGGTGACCAATTGGGTGCCGTGCAGTACAACCGTGGCCTCTATGCAGCGATGCTTGCGGCCGAGGCGATCAAAACCGCGCAGGAAATGCATGGTGTGGCTGACATCACTCCGGCGATGATGCGGGACGGGATGGAAGCGCTGGAAATCACCAATGCTAAGATGGAAGGCCTCGGCATGGCCGGGTTCGGCCCTGAATTCTCGGTCTCGTGCGAAAACCACGGCGGCCCCGGTCTGGTGGGTGTCGTCCAGTGGGATGCGTCGACCGGAACCTGGAACAGCATTCAGGAGTTCAAGCCGACCGATGCCGAGGTGATCGGTCAGCTGATCGCAGAAGATTCCGCAGCCTACGCCGCCGAGAACAACATCTCGTCGCGCTGCGAATAAGCACAAGCGCCCCGGTTTGACCCCCGGGGCGCCCCAAGAACCCGAAGCGGCGGGTCATCTGCCGCTTCTTATGAACCGCCCCGGGTGGGCAGGTATGAGGACACGCGCTGATGCTGGATGCGGCACAAACCACGGATGTGCAGGCGGAAACCCTGCTTGAGGTCAACAATATCGAGGTGATCTACAACCACGTGATCCTCGTGCTGAAAGGCGTCAGCCTGACCGTGCCCAAGGGTGGCATCACGGCGCTGCTGGGCGGCAATGGTGCGGGCAAGACCACGACGCTGAAGGCGGTGTCGAACCTGCTGCATTCGGAACGGGGTGAAGTCACGAAGGGTTCGATCAAGTATCGCGGCCAGAGTGTACACGAAAGCGATCCTGCCGATCTGGTGCAGAAGGGCGTTATTCAGGTGATGGAGGGCCGTCACTGTTTCGAACACCTCACGGTCGAGGAAAACCTGCTGACCGGTGCCTACACCCGCAAGGATGGCAATGCCGCGATCCAGCAGGATCTGGAGCTGGTTTACAATTACTTTCCACGCCTGAAGGAACGCCGCCGTAGCCAGGCAGGGTATACCTCGGGCGGGGAACAGCAGATGGTGGCGATGGGCCGGGCGCTGATGTCGCGACCTGAAACCATTCTGCTGGATGAACCCTCCATGGGTCTGGCTCCGCAACTGGTCGAAGAGATTTTCGGCATCGTGAAGGACCTGAACGAGAAGGAAGGCGTGTCTTTCCTGCTGGCTGAACAGAACACGAATGTGGCGCTCAGGTTTGCGCATTACGGCTATATTCTGGAATCGGGTCGCATTGTGATGGATGGCCCCGCCGCTGAACTGCGCGAAAATCCGGACGTTAAGGAATTTTACCTCGGCATGTCGGACGAAGGCCGCAAAAGCTTTCGCGACGTGCGCTCATACCGCCGCCGCAAGAGATGGCTGTAAGCGGATGGAGGATCTTTCGATGAGTTTTTTCGACAAGCTTGAAACCCGATCCGCCGATGAACGCGCGGCCGATCACGCGGACGCCCTGCCCGCGCAGATCGCGCGGGCACAGTCTGCACCCGGCTATGCAACGATCCTCGCGGGCGTCGATGCGGATGCAGTGACCAGTGCCGAGGCTTTGGCCAACCTGCCGGTGCTGCGCAAATCCGATCTGACGCAGGCGCAGGGCACGCGGCCTCCGTTCGGTGGGTTCACCGTCAAGCCCGCGCGGCATTTCCAGCATGTGTTTCAGTCTCCGGGCCCGATCTATGAGCCCGGCAGCACCGATCATGACTGGTGGCGCATGGGCCGGTTCCTGAACGCCGCCGGGATTGGCCCCGGCGACATCGTGCAGAACTGTTTCGGCTATCACCTGACCCCGGCGGGCATGATCTTTGAAAGCGGCGCGCAAGCGGTTGGGGCCGCCGTGCTGCCCGCAGGCACCGGCCAGACCGAACTGCAGGTGACCGCCGCCCGTGATGTGGGCTGTACGGCCTATGCGGGCACGCCGGATTACCTGAAGATCATCCTCGACAAAGCAGATGCGATGGGTGTTGCGCTGCAATTCTCGAAGGCTGTGGTTGGCGGTGGCGCCCTGTTCCCGTCGCTGCGTCAGGAATACGCAGATCGCGGCATCACCTGCCTGCAGTGCTATGCCACTGCCGATCTGGGCAACATCGCCTATGAAAGCCCCGCGATGGAGGGGATGATCATTGATGAGCACGTCATCGTTGAGATCGTCACCCCTGGCACCGGTACGCCGGTGGCTCCGGGAGAGGTGGGAGAGGTCGTAGTCACCACGCTCAACCCCGATTACCCGCTGATCCGTTTCGCCACTGGCGATCTGTCGGCAATCATGCCCGGAGTCTCTCCCTGCGGACGCAGTAACTTGCGTATCAAGGGCTGGATGGGCCGTGCTGATCAGACGACCAAGATCAAGGGCATGTTTGTCCGCCCCGAGCAGGTCGCGGCGCTGGTCGACAAGCATGACGAGATCGTCAAGGCCCGCGTCATCGCCGCCCGGCAGGGAGAGATGGATACCATGACCGTCCAGATCGAAAGCCCCTGCAGCAATGACGGCGCTTATGCCAAATCCGTGGTCGAGGTGCTGAAGCTGAAAGGCGCGATCGAGGTTGTAGCCCCCGGCTCTCTGCCCAAGGATGGTTTGGTGATCGAGGATCAGCGCGTCTACGAGTGATCTGCGCGCGCCCTGTGACGCAGATTTGTGGCGTGGCCCACTGGCTTTTCCTAGCGTTTTGGTCGATTAAGGGCCGAACCTTGAGGGATGTCAGGCAAACGCCATGACCGAGATCGAATATTCGGAACACGGAACCCGCAATCGCGGCGCGCTGGGCACCCGGCTGGTGGGCGGCGTGGCCTATGTGGTGGCGGCGGCCTGCCTGTTGCCGATGGTTGCGGTGGTGCTGGCGGCAGTAACGGGCGGAACCGATACGATTTCGCACTTGTTAGAGACTGTTTTGCCCGGCTACACGGCCACGACTCTGATCCTGGTGGTTCTGGTAGCGGCTGGGACATTCTCGATCGGCACCGGGGCGGCGTGGCTGGTCACGATGACCAAATTCCCCGGGGTTCGGTTTCTTGAGATCGCGCTGGTCCTGCCGCTGGCCTTCCCGGCCTATGTGCTGGCCTATGCCTATACGTTCATTCTGGATCATCCCGGCATCGTGCAGTCCACCTTGCGCGATGTGACCGGCTGGGGGCCGCGCGACTATTGGTTCCCCGAGATCCGCTCGACCGAGGGCGCGGCGGTGATGCTGATCCTTGTGCTTTATCCTTACGTCTACCTGCTGGCCCGTGCGGCCTTTCTGCAGCAAAGTGCGACCGCCTTTCTGGCGGCGCGCGCGCTGGGCAACAATCCGTGGCTGGCATTCCGGCGGGTGTCGCTGCCAATGGCACGCCCGGCCATTGCAGGCGGTGTGCTGCTGGCGGTGATGGAGACCATCGCCGATTTCGGCACCGTGTCCTATTTCGGGGTGCAGACCTTTGCCACGGGTATCTACACCAGCTGGTTCTCGATGGCCGACCGCGCTGCGGCGGCGCAACTGGCGCTGTGTCTGCTGGGTTTTGCGCTGGTGATGGCCGTGGCGGAACGAACCCAGCGCGGCAAGGCGAAATATTATCAGGCGGGCAAGCGCCACACGGTTATGCCCGCCGCGCAACTAAAGGGCTGGCAGTCGCTGGCGGCGTTCCTGCTCTGCGCTATTCCGGTCCTGTTCGGGTTCCTGCTGCCCGTGGTGATCCTTGTGCAGATGGGGCTGGAATCCGAGCAGAACCTGCTTTCAAAGCGCTATATCGGCTTTATCCAGAACTCGCTGACGCTGGCCGGGACCGCAGCGGTGATCACCGTCTGCGCGGCCGTTTCGGTCGGGTTTTTCCAGCGCTTGCGCCCCGGGCGCGGCTCGGCCATGGCGGCTTATCTGGCGCGGCTGGGCTATGCGGTGCCGGGCGGGGTGATCGCGGTGGGGCTGATCGTGCCCTTTGCCGGGTTCGACAATGCTCTGGACGCGTGGATGCGCCAGACCTTCGATATCTCGACCGGGCTGCTGGTGACCGGCTCGATCTGGCTGCTGATCGCGGCCTATATGGTGCGGTTTCTGGCCGCCGCGCTCAGCGCCTATGAGGGTGGCCAAAGCACCGTGCATGCCAATATGGACGCCGCCGCGCGGTCGTTGGGGCAGACGCCTCTGGGCACGTTGCGCCGCGTGCATCTACCGATCCTGACGCCCTCGCTGCTGACCGCGTTGCTGATCGTCTTTGTCGATGTGATGAAGGAACTGCCTGCGACGCTCATCATGCGGCCGTTCAATTTCGACACGCTGGCGGTGCAGGCCTACCGTCTGGCCTCGGACGAACGGCTTGAGGGTGCGGCAGTGCCTTCGCTGGTTATTCTGGCCGTGGGGCTGCTGCCGGTGATCCTGATCTGTCGTCAGGTCGGACGCCGGTAACCGCGCACGGCGGTTCAAAAATACCACACCACTTCTGCGCCGGACTTGATTCAAACGCCAATTCCGGCAAGGCTTGTTACATGAACATGCAGCCTCCCAGCCGGTTCGGGTCCGGCTCTGCCCAGATGCCGGTCGCGTTTGACCGGCGCGAGATGTCTCATATCCTGTCAGTCTATGGCCGAATGGTTGCCGCCGGTGAATGGCGCGACTACGGGATTTCGAACCTGCGGGACATGGCGGTGTTTTCGATCTTCCGCCGCACGGCCGAACATCCGATCTACCGCGTCGAGAAACACCCCCGCCTGCGGATGCGTCAGGGGATGTATTCGGTGGTCGGCATGGACGGGCGCATCCTGAAACGCGGCCACGATCTGCGGGCTGTGCTGCGGGTGTTGGAGCGTAAGCTGATCCGCTCGGTCGACCTTGATTAGAGCCTTTTGTGGGCTGTAACCGGCCCATCGCCCTGCGCCACGATGCGGGCAATCGCCTGATCCATCGGTTCGAGCGCGACGGCCATGTGATAGGCGTTGGCGTGCAGCAGAAGGTTCTTGTCGGCCACCCACGCAACATGGCCTTTCCAGAACAGAAGGTCCCCGCGCTGTGCGGGCTCACCCGGGGGAACGAGGTCACCGACCTCGCGTTCCTGATCGCCGCTGTCTCCGGGGCAGGGGATGCCGCAGGCCAGAAGGGCTGCCTGTACCAGACCAGAACAATCCAGTCCGAAGCGGCTGTTGCCACCCCATAGATAAGGTGTGCCCAGAAACAGCTGCGCCGTTGCCACCGGATCGGCCAGCCGTGTATCGACGGGCATCGCATGGACCGCAGGGATGAAGCCCAGAGCGGTTTCCAGAAACCCGTCCCGCTCGGACAATGCCCGGATTTTGCTGCCGAAACTCAGCGAGACCTGATCGGCGCTTTTCATATCGGAGGCGACATAGGCATGGGTCGCGGCGGCTGCGATCCAATGGGTCGGCGGCTCGATCGGGCCCAGATGGTCCGAGGCGACCCAGCCGGTGTACCCGTCTTTTGCCGATATGACCCGGCTGCAGCCGTCTTGCGTATCAGTCACCGAGACGAAGTCGCCGAACAGCAATTGCCGGTCCCGCGGTCCGTCGGGCCGGCGCAGCAGGTCCACGACCGGATGGATGATTTGCGCCTCGCTCATAGATTCATGAGTTCTGGCAGAGCCGTCAAAAGGGCGCGGGGGCCTTGCCCCAGCCCGCCCTTGCTGCGGCCCGGCTCCTTGCTGCGCTGCCAGGCGTAGATGTCGAAATGCATGTATCGGCTGTCACCGGCAAAGCGACGCAGGAACAGCGCCGCGGTGATCGACCCCGCAAACCCGCCCGCGGGCGCATTGTCCAGATCAGCGATTCCCGGTTCGATCATCGTCTCATAAGGATCGTGAAATGGCATCCGCCAAACCGGGTCGGCGGCAGACAGTGCCGCCCATTGCACAGCCCCGGCGGCACTGTCGTCATCGGTATAGAACGGAGCCAGATCAGGCCCCACCGCCACCCGCGCCGCGCCGGTCAGCGTGGCCATCGAAATCACCAGATCAGGCTCACCCTCATCCGCCAGCGCCAGCGCATCGGCCAGCACCAGACGCCCTTCGGCATCGGTGTTGTTGATCTCGACCGTCAATCCGTTGCGGGCGGTCAGGATGTCGCCGGGGCGGAAGGCATTGCCCGCCACCGCGTTCTCGACTGCCGGGATCAGCACGCGCAGCTGAACGTTCAGCCCCAGCTTCATGATCATCTGCGCCAGCCCCAGCACGTTGGCTGCGCCGCCCATGTCCTTTTTCATCAGGCCCATCGACGCGCCGGGTTTCAGGTTCAGCCCGCCGGTGTCGAAACAGACGCCTTTGCCCACAAGCGTCAGCTTTGGCCCACTGTTGCCCCAGTTCAGCTCGATCAGACGCGGCGCTTGGGCAGCAGCGCGCCCGACCGTATGGATCATCGGGAAATTCTGGTCCAGCAAGGCGTCGCCGGCGATGACGGAACAGCGCGCGCCGCACTCCCCGGCCAAAGTCTCGGCTGCGATTTGCAGCTGTTCCGGTCCCATATCCGAGGCTGGCGTGTTCACCAGATGCCGGATCAGCAGTTCTGCATTGGCCATCGTCTCGACCCGTGCCGCGTCGATGCCGTCAGGAGCGGCCAGCCGTGCCTTGGCCGCAACACCGGACGCGTAGCGGTCAAAGATATAGCCGGTCATCAACCAGCCGAAACATTCGGCCTCAAGCACCTCGACAGGCACGCCAGAGGCGATGCGATAGGTGCCCTCGGGCAAGGCCTCGGCCGCTGCCGCCAACGGGAAGCGTTTGCGTGCGCGTTTGACCGCGCTGCCATAGCCCGCAAGCGCGGCCTCTGGCGCGCCTTCAGGGCCGGGCAGCAACAGCACCTGACCCAGAGCGGCGGCAAAGCTGCTGGCCGCGACCCAGGCCTGCACACGGTCGGGCTGATCCGCCAGCCAGTCGGCAAGGTCGGCTTGGTCCAGCACATAAAGCGGCAGCGCAGGGTCGGAAGGCGGGGCGAAGGACAGGGTCATGGGCGTCTCGGGCTGGTTCAGGTCGCGCCCAGACTAGCCGCCTGCGATCCGCCCGCAACCCCCCTCAGACCGAAAGGTCCTGCTGATCCCAGACCGCCGTCAACGAGCGTTCGCCCACCCGGATCAGGCGCCCCAGCGTGGCCCCGGTGGCCACCGCGTCGCCGCAATCGACCGAATAGGCCACATCGCCTGCCACGCGGGCCAGCACTGTCATTCCGATCTGATCGGCAATCGCCACCAGCGACTTTGCGCATTTGCGTAACCCCGCCCAGTCGCGCTGCCGCCAGAAGCGTTCGCAGTTCGACAGGCGCAGCGCCAGCTCCTCGACCGTGCGGCATAGCACGTCCAGCGCGTTGGTGTCGCCAAGCTGATGATACAGGCTGCTGAGCCGGTCCGGGTCCAGCCGCACGGATTCTTTCTGTTCAAGCGTGATAATCTTGTCCACCACATTCACCCCATTCTTCATGCCCCCACGGCACAGGGCCACCCTGCCACCGGATACCTTTGCAATTCCTTGCGTTGCACGGGGATAATGTCTCGAATTTTGCGCGAATTCAGGTTACAGAGCGGATCAGTCAAGATCACAGGGGCATCACAATGAACTTCGCCAAACCTTTGCCGAACTATCTGGTGAAACGGTATCACGGCTGGCAAGCGACGACCTATTCGGAAAATCAGGTCTGGTACCGGCGGCTGGCGACCGAAGGGCAACGGCCCCGGGCGATGGTCATCTCGTGCTGCGACAGCCGGGTGCATGTGACCTCGATGTTCGGGGCGGATCAGGGTGATTTCTTCATCCACCGCAACATCGCCAATCTGGTGCCACCCTATCTGCCGGATGGTGATCACCACGGCACCAGCGCAGCCATCGAGTATGCGGTGACCGCACTGAAAGTGGCACATCTGATCGTTCTGGGCCATTCCCAGTGCGGTGGCGTGCAGGGCTGCATCGATATGTGCAAGGGGCAGGCCCCGCAGTTGGAGAACAAGGACAGTTTCGTCGGACGCTGGATGGATATCCTCAAACCGAAATACGAACTGGTTGCCGATGTAGAGGACAGCACCGAGCAGGCCCGCCAGTTCGAACGTCACGCCGTCGTTGCCTCGCTGGAAAATCTGATGAGTTTCCCGTTCGTATCATCGGCCGTCGAAGACGGCGCCCTCAGCCTGCATGGCCTGTGGACCGATATCGGCGAGGGCGGGCTGGAATGCTATGACCCGGTTGAGAAGAAATTCGTCACGGTCTGAGCGGGCCTCTGCCTGCCCATTTGGAATGACGCGGATCAGCCCTCTGATTTCGCGTCATTTTTTGTTATGATCACGGTGTCGTTATTGGAATCGGATCATACTCATGCGGTTGATTAAACGGATTTTTGTCACTCTGATCGTGATTGTCGCGGCGCTGGTCGCGGTGTCTTACCTGCTGCCCGGCAAGGCCGAAGTGTCGCGCAGTATCACAATCGATGCACCGCCGGCGGCCATCTTTCCCTACGTGAATTCGATGCAGGAAACCGAGAAATGGTCACCCTGGCTGTCCCGCGACCCCGAAACCAAACTGTCCTATAGCGGCCCCGAGGCCGGAGTCGGAAACACCCTGAGCTGGAGCTCGGAGCATCCGCAGGTCGGGACCGGCTCGCAGGAAATCGTCGAAAGCGTGCAGGATCAGCAGGTCAATACCGCTCTTGATTTTGGCCCGATGGGCAGCGCCTCGGCCTCATTTGTTCTGCAGCCTGAAGGGGAGGCAACGCAGGTCACGTGGGGGTTCACATCCGATCTGGGCATGAACCCCATGTCCCGTTGGATGGGGCTGATGATGGATAAATGGGTCGGTGGCGACTACGAGCGCGGGCTGGATAATCTGAAAGCGTTGGTTGAAGGGCAGGGGTGATCTGACCAAGGCCGACAGATCGTCGTGACGTCAGCAACCGCAGTTACCGAAGGGTCGCTCAGGACCGTTGACGGATATGAGCAGGCGGGGCCATGAGCCGTTTTCGTATGGCCCGTCCGGCGGGCTTTTCCAGCCACTTATTGGCCAGAACAGCCGTTGCAACAGACACTGCAACATAGATCGGCAGGGTTGCCATACTGTTTGCAAAGGCGCGGCTGCCGTCGAACATCAGATCAGCCACCAGAAGTGCAGACATCTGCAGCGGCACGTGAACAAGGTAGAGGCTGTAGCTGATATCGCCGACAACCGTCACCCGTTTTCCTGATCTCGGCGCGATCCGATCCAGCGCTACAAAGAAGCACAGGATTGCAACGGAAGCGCCGGGAACAATCAGGAAGTGACGTCCGGACGCGATGCCAAGGGCCACAAGCGCGGCACCAAGCAGAATGATCAGGATTGCTCGGAGCGGTCTGTCATAAGGCCTGAGCGCATACAGAACGGAGCCCAGGAAAAAATACCCGCCACATTCGAATACCAGATCCGAGACATACCACAGTCCGACCGGCCGAAGCGCGAACCAGCCCCAGAAAAAAGCGCTCAGAAGCAATGGGACTGCAAGGGGGAATCGTCGGATCATTGTCAGGGCAAAGAAGAACAGGACGTAGATGAATATCTCGGCCGATACCGACCAGATCGGCCCGTTAAAGCTCAGCCCCCACGAGAACGTGGGCCAGTTCGATGACATGAACAACTGCAAGACAAAGTGGAACAGATCGTTATTGCCGTAGACCTGCCAGTGCCCGACCATCTTCAAGCTGAACCATTGCAGCGCTGCAACGTAAATCAGGGTGCAAAAATGGAGTGGATAGAGCCGAGCAAAGCGGGCAACTCCGAACTCTCGGGCGGTTGTCTTGCGCGTCAGGTAGACATGCGCGAACACAAATCCCGATATCAGCCAGAACAGTTCGACAGCGTTGGCTGCCCAATGGCTGTACAGCGGTTCAAGGATGGTCGCATAGGGAAAAGTGCCGATGGGCGGGATAGAAGGGCGATCAAGGGCGTCGGCCAGATAGAAATGGTGGTAGTGAAATATCACGACAGCAAGGGCGGCGACGCCCCGCAAAAAATCGACCCACACAAAATGCTGAATTGGTGAATTGGCAGGATTCAAGTACTAGCGGCCCTCGGTTCGTGTAATCGCACGCATTGCCACCAAAACCCAGCCTCGCGACCAGTGTTTCGCCAACTGCAGATCAATCGACCGAAGCGTTGCATTCTATTCTGGTCGATACAAGGTTTTTCCAGCCGACATCAGAGCAGCCCGTTCAGCGGTTCCAGCGGCCTTGCCCCGGATCAAGGCACCCGTAAAAGCAGGAACCCCGCCAAGGGTGGCGGGGTTCGGGGTGTTCGGTTCGGCGGCTGGTGCCGGTTACCCTTTTTTCAGGACCTCGCGGCCCAGCAGTTCCGCGATCTGCACGGCGTTCAGGGCCGCGCCCTTGCGCAGGTTGTCCGACACGCACCACAGGTTCAGGCCGTTTTCGATGGTAGAATCCTGACGGATACGGCTGATGAAGGTGGCGAAATCGCCCGCGCATTCGATGGGTGAGACGTAGCCGCCGGCCTCACGCTTGTCGATCACCATGATGCCCGGTGCCTCGCGCAGGATGTCGCGGGCCTCATCTTCGTCCAGGAATTCTTCGAACTCGATGTTCACGGCCTCGGAATGGCCAACAAAGACCGGAACCCGAACGCAGGTCGCTGTGACCTTGATCGACGGGTCGACGATCTTCTTGGTTTCGACAACCATCTTCCACTCTTCCTTGGTCGAGCCGTCTTCCATGAAGACGTCGATCTGCGGGATGACGTTGAAGGCGATCTGCTTCTGGAATTTCTTCGGCTCAACCTCCGTGGTCGGGTTGTAGATGGCCTTGGTCTGATCCCAAAGCTCATCCATGCCGTCCTTACCGGCACCCGATACCGACTGATAAGTCGACACCACAACGCGCTTGATCTTGGCACGATCATGCAACGGCTTCAGCGCGACCACCATCTGCGCGGTCGAGCAGTTGGGGTTGGCAATGATGTTCTTGTTCTTGTAGTCGTGGATCGCTTGCGGGTTACATTCCGGCACGATCAGCGGAATGTCCGGGTCATAGCGATAGAGCGACGAGTTATCGATCACCACGCAGCCAGCGGCCGCCGCCTTGGGCGCGTAGACCTTGGTTGCGTCCGAGCCGATGGCAAAGAGCGCCATGTCCCAGCCGGTGAAATCAAAGGTGTCGATGTCCTGGGTCGTCAGTGTCTTGTCGCCAAAGCTTACCTCGGTCCCCAGCGAACGACGGCTTGCCAGCACGGCAAGTTCATCAACCGGAAACTGGCGTTCCGCCAGAATGTTCAGCATTTCGCGGCCCACGTTACCCGTGGCGCCGGCGACAACGACGCGATAGCCCATTGCATGTCTCCAAAGTTAAGGACGCGCGTTCATAGCCGCGTTGCGGCAAAGAAAAAAGAGGCGTTTCGGCTTATTTCACCCCGTCACACCGATTTGACGCAGTTCAGAACCGTTCAGGGTTGTTTCAGCAAGGATCGATAAACCTCGACGATGGCCTGCGCCTCGCCTTCGATTCGGAAATTCTGCTCGACATGGGCGCGGGCGGCCTGACCGGCTGCGACCAGCGCGGCGCGGTCTTGCAGCATATCCTCCAGCGCTGCGGCCAATGCTGGGGCGTTGTCTTTCTCGACCAATCGGCCCGTCTCGCCATCCTTGATCTGCGCGCTGAACGCGCCGACCCCATGGCAGGCAATCGCAGGTACACCCGAGGCCATCGCCTCAAGCGGGGTCAGGCCGAACCCTTCGTGCCGCGCGGGGGCGACGAAGAGATCAAGCGCGCGGTAAGTCTCGACAATCTCGTCCCAAGGGCGTTCGCCCAGAAAATGCACACGGTCACCAAGGCCTGCGTCTTGCAGCTTTTGTTCCTGTTCGGCCTGAAACGCCTCGAATTCCTTGGTGGCGCGCCCGGTGAAGATCACATGCGCGTCCGGGTGATGGGGCAGGACCTTTAGGGCTGCCTCGACCAGCAAATCGACGCCTTTCTGGGGGCGGATGCGGCCAAAGCAGCCGATCAGAAGGCCATCGGGCAGGCCAAGCTTCTGGCGCAGGGCGTGCTTGTCTTCGGCGGGGTGGAACAGTTCGGTATTCACCCCATGCATGATGACCGTTGCGGGATGTTCAAGGAATGAGGCCGCCTGCGGCGTCGTCGCAATCAGCCCGTCCATCTTACGGATTAGTCCCTTCGTGAACCCGGAATGATCTCGTTGCGCGGCTGAGGTAAACAGCAGTTTGTAGTTGCGCCGAAACACCGTGCGCAGGATCAGCCCCATCAGCATCTCGGTATTGCGCCGCGCATGCCAGACCCGTTTACGGTTGGGCAGAAACAGCAGTTTCCAGAGTCTGATATGGGGCAAATCATCCGGCAGGCCGGGGCCGGTGGCGCAGATGCCGATCATCTTTTCCTGTATCGGCAGCAGCCGGACCACCGTGGTTGTCACGCCCGACAGGGAGTGTTTCAGATTGGGTGCGATGACCTCGATATCCTGCACGGGCTTCTCCAATCCATCAGTCGACGCTGTCCCGACTGAATAGATAGATCACGCAACCAATGGCAAGGGTGGCGGCGAAAAAGCCAAAGATCGCGGTATAGGGCGCGGCGGGGCTGATCCCAGCACTCGCCGCATGGATCCGCCCGGTGGCAAACTGCGCCAGCCCGACGCCGCCGATGCCGAAGAGGTTCAGCAGTGTGACCCCTCGGCCCACCAGATGCGCCGGAATGAACGCGCGCCCATGGGCCATGATGACCGGAAAGCTGGCCCCTAAAAATCCGATCACCGCCAGCAGCAGGACCGACACCCAGACGCCGCCGTCGATCCACAGACACAGCAGTCCCAACGCAGCCGTACCCAGAGCATTGCCACCGAAGATGACCCATTTGCGGGTCCCAAGAATGCGGTCGAGCGGCCCATAAGAGAACGTACCCGCGATCATCGCAGCCCCCATGATCAGCGTGGCCTGTCCGATCTGCGTAGTGCTGAGGTCAAAGACATCGCGCAGATACGGCCCGGCCCAAAGCCCCCGCAGCGCGGCCGACGGCGCATAGGCCACCAGCATCAGCGGCAGGATCGTCCACAAAGCGGGTTCTTTCAGAAGGTCCAGCACCGATCCCTTGTGTTCGGTCTCGACCTGTTTGGGATCCTGCACCGACAGCCAGATCCCCGCCGCTACCACGCCCGAGATGATCGCAAGCCCCGCCAGCGTGGCGCGCCACCCCATTAGCTCAACCGCCAGCGCGGTGGGGTAAGAGGCAACCAGATTGCCCACTGACCCGACGCCCAGCATCACCGCAGCGAGCGTGGCGAATTTGGCGGGCGGGAACTCCCGGGCGAATATGTAGTAAGACGCCATCAGGACAGGTGAGCATCCGACCCCAATCAGTGCCATGGCCAGCGCCACATGGATCGGCGTCGTGGCCAACGCAAACAGAGCCGCCCCGCCCCCGCCGCCGATCAGCAGCAGCACCGCCGAGCTGCGCCGGGGCCCGACACGGTCCAGCGCCCAGCCCACCGGAATTTGCACTGCGGCAAAGACCAAAAACCAAAGGCCCGAGGCAAAGGCGAGATCTTCCGGCGTTGCACCGATATCCCGGCCCAGATCGGTGGTCAGTACGGCCAGAAAGGCGCGAAAAAACTGGCTTAGGACGTAAGCCAGACACAAGATCACCAATCCTGCCTGCATCGGCCTGTCCCCTTCTGAATGATCTGCCCAGATGCTTGGCACGTCGCGCCAATCCGCACAAGCGGTCCGGCAAGGATGATTGGGCAGGACTTTCTTCACATTTGGGCTATCTTCGAAGCAGATTTATGATTTTCCGAGAGCACCATGGCCGCATTAGACTCTGTGTTTTATGACTCTGTCCCTGTTTCAGACAATTTCCTGAACCTCAGCGATCCCGCGCAGTTCACCCCCTTGCCTGACACATGGGTCCTGGGCGTGGCCGACATTGTGGACTCGACCGGCGAGATCGCGCGGGGCCGTTACAAGACCGTCAACATGGTCGGCGCGGCGGTGATCTCGGGCATGATCAACGCGCTGGAGGGGCGGGTCTTCCCCTATGTCTTTGGCGGTGACGGGGCCGGATTTGCCGTGCCGGGCGATGATGCCGAAACGGCGCAAAAGACGCTGGCCGCTTTGCAAAGCTGGGCCGAGGCCGAATTCGCCATCTCCCTGCGCGCGGCGCTGGTTTCGGTGTCTGACATCCGCGCTGCCGGGCGCGACCTGCGAGTGGCCCGCTACGCACCCTCAGCCGGGGTCGACTATGCCATGTTCTCGGGCGGCGGTCTGGCCTGGGCCGAGTCGCAGATGAAGTCCGGGCAATTCACGATCCCACCCGCGGACCCCGAGGCGCAACCCGATCTGACCGGTTTGTCCTGTCGTTGGTCCAACAGCCCGGCCCGGCACGGTCAGATCGTATCACTGGTGATTCAGCCCGATTCAGGCTCTGACGAGGCAGAATTTGCCTCGCTGACCCAATCCGTCCTGTCCGCCGCCGAGGGGTTGGAACGCGCCGGTCATCCGGTTCCACCCAAGGGACCCCCGATGAGGTGGCCTCCGCCCGGTGTCGACATTGATGCCCATGTCTCGCGCGCGGGGCGCAACCTTGTGGCGCAGAAGATCCGGCTGATGGTCGGCAACATGCTGATCGGGCTGCTGTTCAAGACCGGGATGCGGCTGGGACAGTTTGAACCCAACCACTACAAAGAGATGGTCAGCCGCAACGCCGATTTCCGCAAGTTCGATGACGGGCTGAAAATGACGCTGGATTGCGATCCGGCCACGCTGCAGCAGATCACCCGGATGCTGGAGGACGCGCAGGCACGGGGTAAGATCCGCTATGGCCTGCACGCCCAGCAAGAGGCGATGATGACCTGCTTTGTCCCTTCGGCCACGCGCGACGATCATGTGCATTTCGTTGACGGGGCCTCGGGCGGATATGCACAGGCTGCCGCGACGATGCGGGGTTAGGGCTGCTGCTCTTGGTTCCGGTTTACGGAACCGGACATGGCGCTGTTTTTGGACCCACCAGTTGCATGGGTTCGCCAATGCCTAATGTGGCTTCGGGCAGCGGATTCAGCAAAAACTTGCGAAATATATGAAATTGCGCGAAAATTCATCATGGCAGACAACTTACCATTGATGTCCCGATCGTTGCCGATTGCGCTGCTGCGCGCGCGCGAGCGGGTGATGGGGCCGATCCGAGGCGTGCTTGCCAATGCGGGTGTGACCGAGCAGCAATGGCGCGTGCTGCGCGTCCTGCAGGAGGAAGGTCCGCAGGAGCCGACCCGGATTGCCGAGCGTGCTTGCCTGCTGCTGCCAAGCCTGACCCGGATCCTGAAAAATCTGGACGACAAGAAACTGATCGTCAGACGCCCGGACCTGAAGGATCGCCGCCGCCAGATCATAGAAATCAGCGAAGACGGGGTGGCGATTATTCATGCCAACCTGTCGGCCATTGTCGAGCTTGCCGATCAAACGCGCGAGACGCTGGGGCCGGACCGGCACGAGATGCTGCTGGATCTGTTGAACGAACTTCACCTGATGGAGTCCTAGTTGAAGATTCAAAATCGGCTCTAATCCAGCGGTTTTACCCGGTCGCGACCGGCTGCGCGTCGTATCCAGCCGAACGATCTGCCGAAACCCGTTGCCCGCACGGGCCTCGCGTCGTATTTTGTGCATTATTTTACACAGACGGTCTGATCGAGATGGATGCGACCAAGCCAGCTGTCCCCGCAAAGGGGATCAACCCGCATGATCTGAGCGCCCGCGTTGGCGCTCGGGTCCGGCGCGCCCGGCAGATGCGCGGCATTCCGCGCCGGGTGCTGTCGGAAAGTTCCGAGGTTTCGCCACGCTACCTGGCGCAGCTTGAGGCGGGTGAGGGCAATATCTCGATCGGGCTGCTGCAGCGTGTCGCGCAGGCGCTCGACTATAAGGTCGAGTGGCTGATCGGCGAGGATGATCCCTGGGATTCGGATGCTTTGCAGGTGGCGGAACTGTACCGGCAAGCCAGCGCCGAGGTCAAAGGCGCGGTGATGGACGCACTACGCCCGCAGCCGGACGGTGATGCCCGGGCGCAGCGGATCTGCCTGATCGGCCTGCGCGGGGCCGGGAAATCAACGCTGGGCGCGCTGCTGGGGGATGCGCTTGACTTGCCCTTCGTCGAACTGACCGCCCGGATCGAAGAGATGGCCGGTATGCCCCTGTCCGAGGTGATGGCATTCTATGGTCAGGACGGCTATCGCAACCTTGAGGCGCAGGCGCTGGAGCGGGTGATCACCTCGCATGACCGACTGGTTCTGGCGGTCGCCGGCGGCATCGTGGCCGAACCTGCAACCTTTACCAACCTGCTGAACCGGTTCCACACGGTGTGGCTGCGCGCCTCGCCGACCGAGCATATGGAACGGGTGCGGGCGCAGGGTGACGAACGCCCCATGGCCGGCAACCCCGAGGCGATGGAACAGCTCAAATGCATCCTCGCCAGCCGCGAGGCGCTTTATGGTCGTGCAGATGCCGAGCTGGACACCTCTGGTCAGCCAGCTAAGGCCTCGCTGGCCGAGTTACGGCAACTGATCGAGCACCGAGGCTTTCTGAAATAGAATCTATTTCGGTTCTTTCAGCCACCCATCCGCAAAAGCGACATCCTTCAAATCCGCGAACCGCCGGACCCGATCAAGTTCGGCCTGCAGACGGCGTGTCCGTGCATCAGACCAGCGCAGCTTACGCTCGGGCCACAGCGCCCGGACGTGTAAAACATCCCGATCCCGTTGGGCCTTCATATCGATCCGACCGATCAAGCGGTCGCCCTCCAGCAGCGGAAAGACGTAGTAGCCATAGATGCGCTTGGGCTCGGGTACAAAGACCTCAATCCGGTAGTGAAAGCCAAATAGCCGCTCGGCCCGGTTCCGGTCACGCAGCATCGGATCGAATGGGCTGAGGACCCTGATCCGACCGGGGGGCGGGCCCAAGGCCTTCGCCTCATCGCAGAGACCGGGGCGGGCATAGACCTTCCGCTCTTTCCCTCCTGAACAGTCGACGATGATCTCCTCGATAGTGCCCCGTGTTAGAGCCTGTTCGCACCACATCTTGGCCTCGGCTGCGCTGACCGTATCCCAAAAGGCCGCCAATTCGCCCGAGGTCGCAAACCCCAACCGATCCAGGGCCGCGTTGCATAGCCAATCGATGGTGGCCTCGGTGTTGCAATCCCCGCCGGGGCAAAGATGCGCGTCGATCACCCGTTCGGTCAGGTCATAGCGCTTCTGGAACCCATCGCGCCCGACAACCGTCAGCGCGCCGGACCGCCAGAGATATTCCAGCGCCGTCTTGGACGGGTGCCAGTCCCACCAACCGCCCGAGCCTTTCTTTTCGTCCTTGCCAACATCGGACGAGCCCACCGGCCCATGGTCGCGGATATGCTGTAGGACGGTTGCGAATTTCTGTTCAAACCCATCGCGCCGCCAGTTCTTCCAGCGCGCTTTCAGCATGTCAGCATCGCGCAGAAAGCGTAGATGCCAGTGGCGGTAGAATTCCATTGGGATCACGGCGGCGTCATGGGTCCAATGCTCGAATAGCGCCCGGTCATTTTCATAGAGCCGCTTGAGATGGCCCGCGCGATAGCTGGGCCTGCGCGCATAGAGGATCATGTCATGGGCGCGGGCAACAGTGTTGATACTGTCGAGCTGAACAAACCCCAGACGGTGGATCAGATGCAGCAAATCCTCACCCTTCGAACCACCCGAGGGTTGTTCCAGTAGCGCGTGGCGATCCATGAACAGGGCCCGCGCGGCGCGATTGTCCAGACGTTGCAGGGCCATTGCGCGTCAGCGCCGTTTCAACGTGTCGCCGTAGCTGATCTTGGGGGTCAGGGTGACGCGGGTTTCGACCTCGGTGTTGGGATCGGCCAGTTTCGCCGCGATGATCTGGGCCGCAGTGCGCCCGATCTCGGTCCGGCAGGCATCCATCGTGGCCAGTTTGCGCGGCAGCCCCTGCAGCAGTTCGACATTGTTGAACCCGGCCAAGCCAATCTGACCGGGCACATCAATCCCCTGATCCAGCAGGTACAACAACCCGCCCGCACCGATCATATCGTTGGAATAATACAGAAAATCCAACTCGGGTGAGCGTTCCAGCATCGCCTGCGTCATCTCTCGCCCCTTGGCCAGCGCCGAGCCGCCCGAGTAGAATTCGCGATCCTCGATCTCGACCCCGTGCTTGCCCAGCACCTCGGTGAACCCTTCGAACCGTTTCCGCGCGCGGTGATCCAGCGGCATCTTAGTGCCCATAAAGCCGATATGCTCATACCCGGCCTTCAGGATCGCCTGTGCCATCTCGCGCCCGGCGCGGCGGTGCGAAATGCCCACCATCGCATCCACTGGCTTGCCATCAGTATCCATGATCTCGACCACCGGAATACCGGCAGAATCCAGCATGGCCCGCGCGGCGTCGGAATGTTCCAATCCCGCGATGATCACACCGGAAGGCCGCCACGAGAGCATCTCGTACAGCACCTTCTCTTCTTTCTCGGGCAGATAGTCGGTTACGCCGACCACCGGCTGCAGCTCTGTGTCCTCCAACACCTGATTGATGCCCGTCAGCACCTCGGGAAAGACCATGTTGGACAGCGACGGGATGATGACTGCGACCAGATTCACCCGGCTGGACGCCAGCGCGCCCGCGATCTTGTTGGGCACATATCCCAGCTCTTTCGCGGCAGCCAGAACGCGGGTTCTGGTCGCGTCCGAGACATCGCCGCGATTGCGCAGCACCCGGCTGACGGTCATTTCCGACACCCCGGACGCTTCCGAGACATCACGAAGGGTAAGCGGACGTTTAGTTTCTGTTGTCACCGGGGATACCTGCATAGTTTGTTTCGCCGATGGTAGCGTGAACAGGGCGAACTGTTCAACTGTTGTGCAAAGCCGATGACAACCCGAAAAATCCCGGCTAGAGAAGGCGATGCGCGGCCCCGTGGCTCAACTGGATAGAGCAGCCCCCTCCTAAGGGGCAGGTTGCAGGTTCGAATCCTGCCGGGGTCGCCAGGTTTTACTGATGCGGCGTACGAATTATTGCGGTTGCAGTATAGCTGTGATCGGAACTGCCGCTGGCTTGAATAGAGTAAACGGTAGGCAATGTGCCAGCATCTAAACCTTGCAAGGCACGCACCCGTGCCAGCAAAATCTGGTTCCGCGAGTTTGTTGGGATTCTGGTGCCCAGGAGAGGACTCGAACCTCCACGTCCATACGGACACTAGCACCTGAAGCTAGCGCGTCTACCAATTCCGCCACCTGGGCAGGTGTCGTGGAGGGGCGTTTAAGCCCACAGACGGGGGGCGTCAACCGGATTCGGGCAGTTTTCGAAAAAGTTTTTTGGCGACCCGCGCCCGGCACGGTTTTTCGGGCCCGCGCGGCGTTATTGCGCCTTGTTTGCCGGGCGCTTGGGCGGTAGATCTGATCAGGACCCAGACAGCAGGAGCGCCATCATGTCCAAACTGGTCACGATTTACGGTGGATCGGGCTTTGTCGGCCGCTATGTCGCGCGCCGGATGGCCGCCGAAGGGTGGCGTGTGCGGGTGGCCGTGCGCCGTCCGAACGAGGCGATGTTTGTCAAAACCTACGGTGCCGTCGGACAGGTTGAGCCGATCCTGTGCAACATCCGCGATGATGCCTCGGTGGCGCAGGCGATGCAGGGCGCGTTGGCGGTGGTGAATTGCGTCGGTGTCTTGAACGAATTGGGCAAAAACGGGTTCGATGCGGTGCAGGCGGAAGGGGCGGAGCGGATCGCCCGTTTGGCCGCGGCGCAGGGTGTAGACCGGATGGTCCACATCTCGGCCATCGGCGCGGATGCAGAATCTGACAGCGACTATTCGCGTACCAAGGCCGAAGGTGAGGCTGGCGTGCTGGCGCATATGCCCGATGCTGTGATCCTGCGGCCCTCGGTCGTGTTCGGGCCCGAGGATCAGTTCTTCAACCGCTTTGCCGGGATGACCCGGACCAGCCCCTTCTTGCCGCTGGTTGGTGCCGATACCCAGTTCCAGCCGGTCTATGCCGACGATGTCGCGCACGCCGCGGTGCTGGGTGCGGTCGGGCAGGCGCAGCCGGGTGTTTATGAGCTGGGTGGTCCCGAGGTCAAAACCTTCCGCGCACTGATGGAGCAGATGCTGGAAGTTATCCACCGCCGCCGCGTCATTATCGGGATGCCGTTTTTTGCGGCGAAGGTTATGGCGGGCGTTCTGGATATGGTGAAATTCGTCAGCTTCCAGCTTTTCCCCAACACCATCCTGACCCGCGACCAGTTGAAAAACCTGCGCCGGGACAATGTGGTGTCGGACGGGGCCAAAGGCTTTGCCGATCTGGGCATCGAGCCCGTGGCGCTGGAATCGATCCTGCCCGAGTATCTGTGGAAGTTCCGCCCAGCGGGTCAATATGACGATATTCAGAACTCGGCCAGCAACCTGCGGACCTGATCAGCCATAGGCCATGATCAGCAGGATGATCCCCAGCACCACGCGGTAGATCACGTAAGGCGTGAAGCTGACGCTGCGCAGCAGGCGCATCATCAGGCTCAGCGCCAACAGGGCCGAGACAAAGGCGAACAGCGCCGCAATCGCTCCGTCGCGCGCCAGTTGTGCGTCTGCCTGCCGGATCACATCAACCGATAGCAGCGCGCCCGAGGCCAGAATGGTCGGGATCGACATCAGCATGGCCAGCCGCGCGCCGTCTTCGCGGGTATAGCCCAACTGCCGCGCGCCGGTGATGGTGATGCCCGACCGTGATGTACCCGGGATCAGGGCCAGCACCTGCCACAACCCCATGATCAGCGCGTGGCGCGGACCCCAGTCGCTGGCTTGTCTGGTCTGCGGGCCTTTCTGGTCCATCCAGTAAAGGACCAGCCCAAAGATCAGCATTGCCCATCCGATCACCGCGACCGATCGCAGGGCGTGGGTCAGCCCCGTGACATGCAGAACCGCGCCCACAACAATCGTGGGAATAGTGGCCACAACCAGCCCCATCGCCAGCCGTGCCTGCGGGGTATCCAGCCGCCCAGTCAACGCCCGCGGCAACCCCGCCAACGCCTGTTTCACGTCAGATCGGAAATATAGAACCACCGCACCCAGCGTGCCCACATGCACCGCGACATCAATCGCCAGCCCTTGATCTGCCATGCCGGTCAGGTGGGGCAGCAGGATCAGGTGGCCCGAGGACGAAACCGGCAGAAACTCGGTTATGCCCTGGATGATCGCCACCAGAATCAACTGAAAAAGACTCATCTGCCCGCCCGTCCGGATGCCGGTTATTCTTTGTCTGTAATGGGTATAAGCGCCATGGCGGAAAGAAAAGCGCTCAAATAGGTCCGAATCGGATCTAAAAAAGCGTATTAATTCCGAAAACTTCAGGGTGAAGGCATATTTTTTTGAAAAAAGGTCAGCATAACTTACTTTTCATCTCAAGCCGGTTCTCGTAAACAGTCCCGACCAAGCCAATTCATGGAGTCTGACCCGTGGCCAAGCAACCGATGCTGAAATTTGTGCAGATCGATCGCGTCATGCCGGAAAAGCGTGCCGCTGATGATCGCAAGGAAGACTTCGATGAAATCTATGCCGAGTTCGCCTCGGCCAAGGCCGAAGAACAGGCCAGCCGTTGCAGCCAATGCGGTGTGCCTTATTGCCAATCTCATTGCCCGCTGCACAACAATATCCCCGACTGGCTGCGCCTGACCGCAACAGGCCGTCTGGAAGAGGCCTATGAGACCAGCCAGGCCACCAACACCTTCCCCGAGATCTGTGGCCGCATCTGCCCGCAGGATCGCCTGTGCGAAGGCAATTGCGTGATCGAGCAATCCGGTCATGGCACCGTCACCATCGGGACGATCGAGAAGTACATCACCGATACCGCATGGGACAAAGGCTGGGTCAAGCCGGTCGCGCCGGTGACAGAACGCAGCGAAAGCGTAGGCATCATCGGTGGTGGCCCCGGCGGTCTTGCAGCGGCTGACATGCTGCGCCGTGCGGGCATTCAGGTCACGGTCTATGACCGCCACGACCGTGCCGGAGGTCTGCTGATGTATGGCATTCCGGGATTCAAGTTGGAAAAGGACATTGTTCAGCGGCGCAATGATCTGCTGGCTGACGGTGGTGTGACGTTTGAATTGAATTGCGACGTCGACGCCGCGAAATTCGAAGAAATTCGTGGCAAGCATGATGCAGTGATCATTGCGACCGGTGTTTACAAGTCGCGTGATCTGTCGATGCCCGGTAGTGGGATGGGCGGGATCGAGAAGGCGATTGATTTCCTCACCGCCTCGAACCGCAAAAGTTTTGGCGACAAGGTCGAAGATTTCGACAGTGGCCGTCTGAATGCCGACGGCAAGAAGGTCGTTGTGATTGGCGGCGGCGATACCGCGATGGATTGCGTGCGGACCTCGATCCGTCAGGGCGCAACCTCGGTGAAATGCCTCTACCGTCGTGACCGCGCCAACATGCCGGGCTCACAGCGCGAGACGCAGAATGCCGAGGAAGAAGGCGTCATATTCGAATGGCTCAGCGCACCCAAAGGGTTCACCGGCGACGACAAGGTGACCGGCGTGATGGTGCAAAAGATGCGTTTGGGTCAGCCCGACGCAACCGGTCGTCAGGCGCCCGAGGTCATTGAGGGCGCGGATTACGTCGAAGATGCCGATCTGGTGATCAAGGCTTTGGGTTTTGAGCCCGAAGACCTGCCAACCCTGTTCGGACAGCCCGACCTGCCCGTGACGCGTTGGGGCACCATTAAGGCCGCCTTCGAAACCGGTGAGACCGAGATGGAGGGCGTCTATGCCATCGGTGACATCGTGCGCGGGGCCTCTCTGGTCGTGTGGGCGATCCGTGATGGTCGGGATTGTGCCGACGCGATCATCGACCGGTTCAACGCCAAAGCGGCTGTCGCAGCCGAATAAGCCCAGCGATCAGGAGGGACAGCGATGCCCGAATTGCAAGGCCAATGCATGTGCGGTGCGGTCACCGTGACCGCGACCCCCACGCGCGATGCGCTGGGGGCGTGCCATTGCGACCAGTGTCGCCGCTGGACCAGCTCGATGCTGATGACTTTTCAGGCCGAGCCCGGCTATGCCGCGCTTGGCCCTGTGAAAACCTTTACCTCGTCCGACTGGGCCGAGCGCGCCTTTTGCGCCGAATGCGGCTCATCCCTGTGGTACCGGATCACACTGCCCGGCGAGATGCACGGGCAGACCCAGATGGCTGCTGGCCTTTTCGACAATGCGACCGGCAGCGATCTGAAACTGGAACTTTATATCGATAAAAAGCCCGCGGGCTACGCGTTCGCAGGCGAGCGCAAGCAGATGACCAAAGCAGAGGTCGAAGCCATGTATGCCCCCTCTGATCAAGGAGACAGCCAATGACCAAATATGATGCCGATTGGGTGCGGGCCGAAGAGGCCAAACGCCAGTGGATGGCGGAAAACGGTCTCTATTCCGAGGACGAAGAGCATTCCTCCTGTGGTGTAGGTCTTGTTGTGTCAGTGGATGGCAAGAAAAGTCGCAAGGTTGTCGATGCGGGGATCGATGCGCTGAAAGCGATCTGGCACCGCGGAGCTGTGGATGCCGATGGAAAGACCGGCGATGGCGCGGGTATTCACGTGCAGATTCCGGTGCCGTTCTTTTATGATCAAATCCGCCGCACCGGCCACGAACCCAACCTGGACGAGTTGATCGCCGTTGGTCAGGTCTTTCTGCCCCGTACCGATTTCGGTGCGCAGGAACAATGCCGGACCATCGTGGAAACCGAAGTACTGCGGATGGGCTACTACATCTATGGTTGGCGTCATGTTCCAGTCGATGTCACCTGTCTGGGTGACAAGGCCAATGCGACGCGCCCCGAGATTGAACAGATTCTGATCTCGAACTCAAAGGGCGTGGATGAAGAGACTTTTGAGCGCGAGCTATATGTTATCCGTCGCCGTATCGAAAAGGCGGCGCTGGCGGCTGGAATCTCGGGCCTCTATCTGGCGTCGTTGTCCTGCCGGTCGATCATCTACAAAGGCATGATGCTGGCCGAGCAGGTCGCCGTGTTCTACCCCGATCTGATGGACGAACGCTTTGAATCCGCCTTCGCGATCTATCACCAGCGCTATTCTACCAACACTTTCCCGCAATGGTGGCTGGCGCAGCCATTCCGCATGCTGGCGCATAACGGCGAGATCAACACGCTCAAGGGCAACATCAACTGGATGAAAAGCCATGAGATCCGCATGGCCAGCGGCACCTTCGGCGACCATGCCGAAGACATCAAGCCGATAATCGCGGGCGGGTCGTCGGATTCCGCCGCATTAGACTCGGTTTTTGAGGTTCTGGTGCGCGCTGGGCGTTCGGCGCCCATGGCGAAAACCATGCTGGTGCCGGAAAGCTGGTCCAAGCAGGCGGTCGAACTGCCGCAGGCGTGGCGCGATATGTATTCCTATTGCAATTCAGTGATGGAGCCTTGGGACGGCCCCGCCGCGTTGGCGATGACAGATGGCCGCTGGGTCTGTGCGGGTCTGGACCGCAACGGCCTGCGACCGATGCGGTACGTGGTCACCGGCGATGGTCTGGTCATCGCGGGGTCTGAGGCCGGGATGGTTCCGATTGATGAGGCATCGGTGGCCGAGAAAGGTGCGCTGGGGCCGGGGCAGATGCTGGCCGTGGATATGAAGCGCGGCAAGCTCTATCGCGACAAGCAGATCAAGGACAAACTGGCCCGCGCGCTGCCCTTCGGCGAATGGGTTGGTAAAATCCATGATCTGGATGAATCGCTTGCCGGCGTGAGCGAGACCCCCAAATTCATCGGGGAAGAGCTGCGCAAGCGGCAGATTGCGGCGGGTTACTCGGTTGAAGAGCTTGAGCAAATCCTTGCCCCGATGGCTGAGGATGGCAAGGAATCGCTGGCCTCGATGGGCGATGACACACCTTCGGCGGTTCTGTCCAAAAAGTACCGCCCGCTGAGCCATTTCTTTCGCCAGAACTTCAGCCAGGTGACGAACCCACCGATCGACAGCTTGCGGGAATACCGGGTGATGTCGCTGAAAACCCGGTTCGGGAACCTGAAAAACGTGCTGGACGAAGACAGCAGCCAGACCGAGATCGTGGTGCTGGGCAGCCCGTTCGTGGGCAACGCACAGTGGGACAAGCTGGTGGAAACCTTCGGCTCTCCATTGGCGGAAATCGACTGCAGCTTTGAGCCCGGTCGTGGCGCGTTGAGCGCCGCATTGGCCCGTGTCAGAGCTGAAGCAGAAGAGGCCGTGCGCTCGGGCGCTGGCCATCTGGTGCTGTCCGACATGAACTCGGGCCAGGGCCGGGTGGCGATGCCGATGATCCTTGCGACCAGCGCGGTGCATTCGCATCTGACCCGTCAGGGCCTGCGGACCTTCTGTTCGCTTAACGTACGCTCGGCGGAATGTATCGATCCGCACTACTTTGCCGTTCTGATCGGCTGTGGTGCGACCGTGGTGAACGCCTATTTGGCCGAGGATTCGCTGGCTGACCGCATCGACCGCGGCTTGCTGGATGGCACCCTGACCGAAAATGTCGCGCGCTATCGCGAGGCCATCGATCAGGGCCTGCTGAAGATCATGGCCAAGATGGGGATTTCTGTGATCTCGTCTTATCGCGGTGGTCTGAATTTTGAGGCGGTCGGCCTCAGCCGCGCGATGGTGGCCGAGTATTTCCCCGGCATGACCAGCCGGATTTCCGGGATCGGCGTCACCGGTATTCAGACCAAGGCCGAAGAGATTCACGCCAAGGCATGGGACAGCGGTCTGGACGTGCTGCCCATCGGCGGCTTCTACAAGGCACGCAAAACGGGTGAGACCCATGCGTGGGAAGCAACCTCGATGCACATGATGCAAATGGCCTGTAACAGAGCCTCATACGAGTTGTGGAAGCAGTACTCGGCCAAGATGCAATCCAACCCGCCGATCCATCTGCGTGACCTGATGGATTTCAAACCTCTGGGCAAGCCGGTGCCGATTGAAGAGGTGGAATCCATCACCTCAATCCGCAAACGCTTTGTCACGCCGGGCATGTCGCTTGGCGCGCTGTCGCCCGAGGCACATAAGACGCTGAACGTGGCGATGAACCGGATCGGCGCGAAATCCGACAGCGGCGAGGGCGGGGAAGATCCGGCGCATTTCGTGCCGGAGCCCAATGGCGACAACCCATCGGCCAAGATCAAACAGGTGGCCTCGGGCCGGTTCGGTGTGACTGCCGAGTATCTGAACCAATGTGAAGAACTTGAGATCAAGGTCGCCCAAGGTGCGAAACCCGGTGAGGGCGGTCAGCTGCCGGGCATGAAGGTCACCGACCTCATCGCGCGTCTGCGGCATTCGACCAAGGGCGTGACGCTGATCTCGCCGCCGCCGCACCATGACATCTACTCGATCGAGGATCTGGCGCAGCTGATCTATGACCTCAAGCAGATCAACCCGCGCTGCAAGGTGACGGTGAAACTGGTGGCATCCTCGGGCGTGGGTACGATTGCCGCCGGTGTGGCCAAGGCGAAAGCGGATATTATCCTTATTTCGGGTCACAATGGTGGTACGGGGGCCTCGCCCGCGACCAGCATCAAATACGCTGGCCTGCCGTGGGAGATGGGCCTGACCGAGGCACATCAGGTTCTGGCAATGAACAACCTGCGGGATCGTGTGACTCTGCGCACCGATGGCGGCCTGCGCACGGGCCGAGATATCGTCATGGCCGCGATGATGGGGGCCGAGGAATACGGCATCGGCACCGCCGCGCTGATCGCGATGGGCTGTATCATGGTGCGTCAGTGCCAGTCGAACACTTGCCCGGTCGGTGTGTGTACGCAGGACGAAGACTTGCGCGCCAAATTCACTGGTAACGCCGACAAAGTCGTCAACCTGATCACCTTCTACGCGCAGGAAGTGCGCGAGCTGCTGGCCAGCCTCGGCGCGCGTTCGGTGGATGAGATCATCGGGCGGGCCGATCTGCTGGCGCAGGTCAGCCGGGGTTCGGCGCATCTGGACGATCTGGACCTGAACCCGCTGCTGATCACCGTCGATGGCGCGCATAACATCGTCTACAACCGTGACAAGGATCGCAACGCGGTGCCAGATACGCTGGACGCTGAGATCGTGCGCGACGCGGCGCGGTTCCTGAAAGATGGTGAGAAGATGCAGCTGTCTTACGCGGTCCAGAATACGCATCGGACCGTGGGCACGCGCGTGTCCAGCCATATCGTGCAGAATTTCGGCATGCGGAACACGTTCCAGGACGACCATCTGCATGTGAAATTGCAGGGCTCGGCCGGGCAGTCGCTTGGGGCCTTTGCCGCGCCGGGGTTGAAGCTGGAAGTGTCGGGTGATGCCAACGACTATGTCGGCAAAGGCCTGTCGGGTGGTATGATCGTTGTGCGCCCGCCACAGGTCAGCCCGCTTAAGGCGGATGCCAACACTATCATCGGCAACACCGTCCTGTACGGGGCCACCGACGGCCACCTGTTCGCCGCAGGCCGCGCAGGTGAACGGTTTGCAGTGCGGAACTCGGGCGCGAAAGTGGTGATCGAGGGCTGTGGCTCGAACGGATGTGAATACATGACCGGTGGTGTGGCCGTCATACTGGGCGATATCGGTGCCAACTTTGGCGCGGGCATGACGGGTGGCATGGCCTACCTCTATGACCCCGAAGGCAAAGCGCAGGCGTTGATGAACATGGAAACGCTGGTGACCTGCCCGGTCACTGTGGATCATTGGGAAGACCAGCTGAAGACCTTGATCGAGCGTCATGTCACCGAAACCAACAGCCGCAAGGCGGTGGATATCCTGCAACATTGGGAGGTCGAGAAAGCCCATTTCCTGCAGGTCTGCCCGAAAGAGATGCTGAACAAACTCGGCTATCCACTGACGCTTGAGGCGGCGGCGGTTCCAGCCGAATAGGCTCTGAACCAGGCGAAAATGCAACCCTGCGTGTCATTTCAAACACGCAGGGTTTTCTTTTGTGCGCGCATAATGCGCCGATTCCTTGCCGGATTCTGCCGAAATCACCTAGCTTTGGTCATAGTTTGTTCAGGCATTGCAGGCAGTCTGCGATCCAGCAGATGCGAGTGAAGTGGAGTTGTCAGATGCCCACGACCTATACAGACCAGTTTTTCGTGCTCGACCCGGCCAATCCGGGGGCGAATGGGACTGTGGTTGGTTCAACGCTCACGGTCCAAAGTTTTGATATCGTCGACCAGAATGACGACGACCTGATCAACCGGCTGAACGGCGACTCGGTGGATGGGGTGGACATCACCGCCTCGTATTTCAACGACATGGTAACGATTGAGCTGCCGGATGGATCTGAGGTGACCTATACCGGCGTCACCTTCTATCTCGCCGACGGGCGAGAGGTGTTTACCCCCACCGATGGGTCGGTGCTGCAGCAAGGGACGTTTGTCTCGTCTTCGGTGACAGATTTTAGCGACAATGGCGGGTCTTTTGGCTCGGTCGATATCAACAATGGGGATCTGGGCCCGCCCTGCTTTACGCCGGGCACGCTGATCGATACCCCTGATGGCCCACGCCTGATCGAGGAGCTTGCGCCCGGTGATCTGGTGAAAACCGCCGACAGCGGCGCGAAACCTGTGCTGTGGATTGGACGCACAACGGTCGAGGCGCGCGGCAAGCTGGCCCCGATCCGGTTCGACGCCGGGGTGTTCGGCCTCAGCCAGCCGTTGCTGGTGTCACCTCAACACCGGATGCTGATCGACGATTGGCGCGCGCCCTATCTTTATGGTCATTCCGAAGTGCTGCTTGCTGCCCATTGTCTGGTGAATGGCACCAGTGTGACACGGGTTGAGGGCGGCCAGGTCGATTACATCCATCTGCTGTTCCGGCGGCACGAGATCGTGTTCGCCAACGGGGCGAAAAGCGAAAGCTATTACCCCGGTCACGCGGTCGCGCGGTCCGAACAGAACACGCAGGCTGAGGTGCTTGCCCTGTTTCCCGAATTGCAGACGCGTGGCGCGGTTGCGGCCAAGACCGCGCGCCCGGTGGTCCGCCCGCGCGACGGGCGGCTGATGGCGAAATAACCCGTTTCAAATGCGCCGGTCGCGGCGTATAGCAAAGCATGGCAAAAAAAGCAGCCCGCAAGACTCGCGGTAAGAAAAAACAGGCAACCAAAGCGAATACGGTATCAGGCGCAATCGCGTGGATTCGGCGCTGGGCGTTGCGTGCTGTTCTGGCGGCAGCAGCAGTTTTTGTGGCGCTGGTGCTGCTTTATGCGGTCGTGAACCCTCCGGTCACGCATACGATCTGGTCCGAATGGCGGCGGCTGGGCCGGGTTGAGCGTGAATGGGTCCCGATTGAAGAGATCTCACCCATCATGGCGCGCTCTGTGGTGGCGGCTGAGGACGCGAATTTTTGCCTGCATTGGGGCTTTGACGTCGAGGCGATCCGGGACGCGCTGGAAGATGGCGGCAGCCGTGGGGCCTCGACCATCACGCAGCAGGTGGTGAAGAACGTGTTCCTCTGGCAGGGGCGCAGCTGGGTGCGCAAGGCGCTTGAGACCTCGATGACCCCGGTGGTCGAGATGGTCTGGAGCAAGCAGCGCATTCTTGAGGTCTATCTGAACGTCGCCGAAACCGGTCAGGGCGTGTTCGGGGTCGAGGCGGCGGCGCAGAAATATTATGGCGTCAGCGCCGCAAAGATGAGCCCCGTACAGGCGGCGCGGTTGGCGGCGATCCTGCCCTCGCCACGCAACCGGTCAGTGACGGACCCGTCGGTGCGTACACGCAGGCGGGCAGCGTCAATTCTGGATGGGGCGGCCACCATCCGCGCAGATGGACGCGCTGACTGTTTCGAGGATTGAAACCCCGCCCCCTCAGGCGCTAAAGCTTGAGGTGCATTCTACTGGTTCGATTGGAAGCCCATGGCGCGTCTGTTTCACGTTCCCCTCTCACCCTATTGTCGCAAGGTTCGCCTGTCTCTGGCCGAAAAGAAGATCGAGGTTGAGCTGGTCGAAGAACGATATTGGGAACAGGACCCGGATTTCCTGCGCCGCAACCCGGCGGGCAAGGTTCCGGTGCTGCGGCTGGACGGTCAGATCATGGCCGAAAGCGCTGCGATCTGCGAATACATAGAAGAGACCCGCCCCGAACCGCCCCTGATGCCCAAAAAGCCCGAGGCGCGGTATGAGGTGCGGCGCCTTGTGGGGTGGTTCGATGACAAGTTTCATCACGAGGTCACGTCGAAGCTGCTGTATGAGCGGGTGAACAAGAAGGTAACCGGGCAGGGTTATCCCGACAGCAAGAACGTCAAGGAAGGCGCGCGCGCGATCAAGTATCACCTGGATTATATGGCGTGGCTGCTGGACCACCGCCGCTGGCTGGCCGGAGATCAGATGACACTGGCCGATTTTGCGGCTGCGGCGCATCTGTCGGCGCTGGATTATATCTCGGACGTGGACTGGAACCGCAGTTCGGCGGTGAAGGATTGGTATGCCAAGATCAAGTCTCGGCCAGCGTTTCGGTCGATCCTGGCGGATCAGGTGCCGGGGTTTCGGCCTCCGGCGCATTACGCTGATCTGGATTTCTGATAGGCTAAGGGGTAGGGGGCTGTCTGCCCCCTCTTGGCCCGCTGGGCCAATTCACCCCCGAGGATATTTTTAGCCAGATGAAGAATGGATCGGAGTTGAAGGAACGGGTGGTGGAGCAGGCCCTTGGCGAGGGGTTTGTGGCGTGTCGGGTGTGCCGCCCTTGGGATGTGCCTCAGCTGGCCGGAAGGTTGGAGGCGTTTCTGCAGGCCGGTTATCATGGGCAGATGGGGTGGATGGCGGAACGGAGCCATTGGCGGGGTGATCCTTCAGCGCTATGGCCTGAGGCGCGGTCGGTGATCATGCTGGCCGAGAGTTATACGCCTGAACATGATCCGACTGAGGTTTTAGCGCATCCTGAGTTAGGGGCGATTTCTGTCTATGCGCAGAACAAGGATTATCATGATCTGGTCAAGAAGCGCCTGAAACGGTTGGCGCGGTGGCTGATTGCCGAAGGGGGCGGTGACGTGAAGGTGTTTGTCGACACCGCGCCAGTGCCTGAGAAGGCATTGGGGCAGGCCGCCGGGTTGGGCTGGCAGGGCAAGCACACCAATCTGGTCAGTCAGGATTGGGGCAACTGGGCCTTTTTAGGGTCTGTTTTTACCACATTGGACTTGCCCGTGGATGGGGCGGAGGTTGATCATTGCGGATCGTGCCGGGCCTGTTTGGACGCTTGCCCGACGGACGCGTTTCCTGCGCCTTACCAGTTGGATGCGCGCCGTTGTATCTCATACCTGACCATCGAGCATAAAGGGCCGGTTGATGAGGATCTGCGGGCGTTGTTGGGCAACCGTATTTATGGCTGCGATGACTGTCTGGCGGCCTGCCCCTGGAACAAGTTTGCGGTTGCGGCCAGCGATCTGCGCTACGCGGCACGGGAAGAGTTGAAGGCTCCTCCGCTTGCAGAACTGGCGGTTTTGGATGATGCGGCGTTCCGATTGATGTTTTCTGGCTCGCCGATCAAGCGAATCGGGCGCGATCGGTTTGTGCGCAATGTGCTCTATGCGATTGGCAATTCTGATCAGCCAGCGCTCAGGCCAGTTGCGCAGGGTCTGACCGATGATCCCGATCCGACCGTTGCGGATGCAGCGCGCTGGGCAGTGGCGCGGTTGTCGTAAACGGGCTGGACGCGCCGCAGGAAAACGCTACACCCGATTCTGGCGAACAGATGGAGGACCCGATGGCGCTGGCTTTGGGGGTGGATACGGGCGGGACCTATACGGATGCGGTGCTGATCCGGGATGAGCGTGAGGTGATTGCCTCGGCCAAATCCCTGACCACGCGGGCGGATCTGGCGATCGGGGTGGGCCGGGCAGTCTCGGCTGTGCTTGAGATAGCCAACATTGCGCCGGATCAGATCTGCATGGCGTCGCTGTCGACCACCTTGGCCACCAATGCTCTGGTCGAGGGGCAGGGCGGGCGCGTGGCCTTGATCTATGTTGGCTTTCGCGAAAGCGATTTGGAAAGGCATGGGCTGCGGGATGCGCTGAAGGGAGACCCGGCTTTGGTGCTGGCCGGAGGGCACAATCATGCCGGAGGGCAGGCTGCCGAACTGGATGTCGCGAGGCTTGAAGCCTTTTTAGACTCACATACGGGCATCTCCGGCTATGCGGTTGCGGCGCAGTTTGCCACAAGAAATCCCGCGCATGAATTGGAAGTGGCCCGCGTGATTTCCGAGCGTACCGGTATTCCGGTCACCTGTTCGCATCACCTGTCGGCCAAGCTAAACGGGCCGAAACGGGCGGTGACGGCGGTGTTGAATGCCCGGTTGATCGGGATGATCGACCGGCTGATCGGGCGCGCGCAGGACCAGCTGCTGGCACAGGGGATCACTGCGCCGATGATGGTCGTGCGCGGTGACGGCGCGTTGATGAGCGCCGAGCAGGCGCGCGAACGGCCCATTGAGACCATTCTAAGCGGGCCCGCCGCGTCAATTGTAGGCGCACGCTGGCTGACCGAGGCTGAGAATGCGCTGGTGTCGGATATCGGGGGTACCACAACAGATGTGGCTCTGATCCGCGATGGGAAGCCTGCGATTGATCCGGCAGGCGCGCAGGTCGGTGGCTTTCGCACCATGGTTGAGGCGGTGGCGATGCGCACCCATGGTCTGGGCGGCGACAGTCAGGTGCATGTGGTCACCGAAGGCCTGGGTGGCGGTGTCTTCCTTGGACCGCGCCGGGTGTTGCCGGTGTCGCTGATTGCAACCGAGGCCCCTGAGGTGGTGCATGCGGCGCTGGATGAACAACTGCGCGCCACGACCGTGGGGGAGCATGACACCCGGTTTGCGCGTCGGGTTCCGGGTATCCCTGCCGAAGGGATAGGCCCGCGTGAGGCCGTCTTGTTAGAACGCCTGGCAGACCGCGTCGTGCCGCTGAGCGGACTGTTGCAGACCCGGATGGAACACGGGGCGTTGAGCCGTTTGGTGGATCGCGGGATTGTGCAGGTCTCGGGCGTGACGCCGTCGGACGCCAGCCACGTTTTGGGGCGGCTTGCGGATTGGGACGTTGACGCTGCGCGCAAGGCGTTGGAACTGGTGGCGCGTAAGCGGGTTGGGTCAGGTGACCGGCTGGCGCAGTCGCCCGAGGCATTGGCGCAGATCATTGTGGATCAGCTGACCGAGCAGACCTCTTTGACCTTGTTAGAGACTGCTTTTGCCGAGGAAAGCAATGGATTCGACTTGCCTGCGAAAGAACTGGCGCGTCATGTTCTGACGCAGCGCGGGTTGGCCAAACATCGCGGGCTGGTCGCGCTGGATACAGCGCTGAACGTGGATGTGGTGGGCCTTGGGGCCTCGGCCCCCAGTTATTACCCAGCGGTCGGAGAGCGGCTGCATTGCAACATGGTGCTGCCGGAACATGCCGGTGTTGCGAATGCCATCGGTGCTGTCGTGGGGCGATTGACGCTGCGGCGGACCGGCACCGTGACCTCGCCTGCCGAAGGCCGCTATCGGGTGCATCTGGAAGAGGGGCCGCAGGATTTCTCGGATTCGAACAGCGCCTTGCAGTTGCTCGAAGATGTGTTGCGGGGTGAGGCTGAAGGTGCGGTGCGTGACGCCGGGGCCGAGGATATCCGTGTGACCGTCGACCGCGACATCCGCACGGCCAAGATCGAAGCACAGGAAGTGTTCGTCGAGGCGCTGATCACCGTCGAGGCCAGCGGACGGCCCCGCGTGGCGGTGGGGTAGCCCCAAGCGGGGCTACCGGACGGTTACTCTGCCGCGCTGGATCGTTTGGGCAGTACCCAATCCGGGCGCGGGAAGTGGCAGGTATAGCCGTTGGGGATGCGCTCCAGATAATCCTGATGCTCGGGCTCGGCTTCCCAGAAGTCACCGACGGGCTCAAGCTCAGTTACGACTTTGCCGGGCCAGATACCGCTGGCATTCACATCAGCAATCGTGTCCTCGGCCACCTGTTTCTGCGCGTCATCCAGGTAGTAAATGGCCGAACGATAGCTCATCCCGCGATCATTGCCCTGACGGTTGATCGTCGTTGGGTCGTGGATCTGGAAAAAGAACTCCAGCAGATCGCGATAGGTAATCTGTGCGGGATCGAACCAGATCTCGATCCCTTCGGCATGGGTGCCATGGTTGCGATAGGTGGCGTTGGGTACGTCCCCTCCGGTATATCCCACACGGGTGCGGGACACGCCCGGCAGTTTACGGATCAGGTCCTGCATACCCCAAAAGCAGCCCCCGGCGAGAACGGCGCGGTGTTCGGTCATCAGATATCCTCCACATGAATCAGGAATTCGCCATAACCTTCAGCCTCCATCTCGTCGCGATGGATGAACCGCAGGGCGGCAGAGTTGATGCAATAGCGCAGCCCGCCATGTTCGCGTGGGCCATCAGGGAACACATGGCCCAGATGGCTGTCGCCATGCTTCGAGCGGACCTCGGTGCGGATCATGCCCAGCGTGCGGTCCTCCAACTCTTCCACATGCTCATGCACGATGGGTTTGGTGAAGCTGGGCCAGCCGCAGCCGGATTCGTATTTGTGGGTCGAGGCGAACAGCGGCTCACCCGAAACGATATCTACATAGATGCCCGGTTCCTTGTTGTTCAGGTGCTTTCCGGTGCCTGGTCGTTCGGTTCCGCTGCGCTGGGTGACATGGAATTCCTCGGGCGACAGGGCGGCGACGGCTTCGGGTGATTTGGAATAGCGGGTCATGGCTCCTCCGATTCTTGGTGCTTTGCTACACTAGATGGGGTTCTGTGGCTGAAAGCAAAGGCTTGTTGAGACGCCTCGCGCAGACGTGCGGCGGTTCAGGTTGGTGTGTTCTCGGGCTGGCGCGACAGTTGGACCGCGAGAATGCCCAGTGTGATGACCAGAACACCGGCCAGATCCAGCGGCCCCAGCTGCTCGCCCAGCAACAGCGCGGCGATGGTGACGCCGAAGACCGGGTTGAGAAAGTGGAACGTTGCCGCCCGGACCGCGCCGATGCGGTCCAGCAGCAGGAACCAGATCAGCGTCGCCACCAGGCCGGGGAACAGGATGGTATAGCTGAAGGCCAGTGCAAAGGGCAGGGTGGGGCGGACATAGATCGTCTCAAGCATCGGCGCGGCAACGAACAGGATCGCGGCGCCGACCAGCATCTGCAGCCCCACCACCATCATGAAATTCCCGCCCGAGGTCGCACCCCGCACCGCCAGCGTGGCGAAGGTCAGCGCCAGCGCCCCGATCCCGCAGAGCAGGACGCCGAACAGGTCAACCCCTGCGCTGATCCGGCTGCTCATGATCAGGGCGACACCGGCAAATCCGGCCAGCAGGCCAAGAATGCCCAGCGGGCGCAGCCTTTCGCCCAGCAGCAACCACCCGGCCAGCGCCACCAGCAGCGGCATCGTCGATGCGATGATCGCCGCCACCGAGGCTTCGACCGTTTGCATGGCATAGAAATTCAGACCCAAATACAGGGCATTTTGGCAGATCCCGAACAGGATGGTGGCCCGCCATTGGCCCCGCGTCAGATGCCAGCTTTGCCCCATAAGCCGCGCGATGGCCACGCCCAGAACGCCTGAGATCAGAAATCGCAGTGCCAGCGAAAACAGCGGCGAGGCGTCGGCCACGATGATCCGGGCCGAGGTGAATGCCGACGACCAGATCAGCGCAAATGCAAGCCCCATGATGATGGCGCGCGGATCCATTTCTGCCTCCCCAATATCCTTGGCGACTGTCACCGGTTTTTCCTGTGATCGCAAGAAAAAGGGGCCGCCCGGCGGCGACCCCCTCATTCTTGCTCACCTGTGGCGGTGATCAGCCGTTGACGCTGTCCTTCAGGGCTTTCGCGATGGTCATTTTGACCACCTTGTCGGCCTCTTTCTTGAACTGTTCGCCGGTGGCGGGGTTGCGCACCATGCGCTCGGGGCGCTCGCGGCAGTAGATTTTACCAACGCCGGGCAGGGTGACGGCGCCACCAGCCGAAACTTCGCGGGTGATCAGGCCGGTCATGGCCTCCAGCGCGGCGTTCGCGGATTTCTTGTCAGTTCCCATTTCCTCAGCGAGAGCAGCCACCAGCTGAGTCTTTGTCATAGGCTTTGCCATTTCTTGGTCTCCTTAACGTGCCCGATAATTTGGGCCTCACCGCGTAACTGTAACGGGATATTGTGGCCGAACACAACGAATAGTAGCACTGAAAACCCTAAAAATATGGGGAAATCGTTGCTTTTTTGCTTCAGAGAAAGGCCGTTTCGTCGAAGGAACGCAATTTCCGGCTGTGCAGACGCTCCAGCGGCATGCCGCGCAGATGTTCCATGGCGCGGATTCCGATGGCCAGATGGCGGCTGACCTGCGTGGTATAGAACGCCGAAGCCATGCCGGGAAGCTTTAATTCGCCATGCAGCGGCTTGTCGGACACGCATAGCAAGGTGCCGTAGGGCACCCGGAAGCGATAGCCATTTGCGGCAATCGTCGCGCTTTCCATATCCAGCGCAATCGCGCGCGACTGACCGAGCCGTTGCACCGGACCGGACTGATCCCGCAGCTCCCAATTGCGGTTGTCGACCGAGGCGACCGTGCCGGTGCGCATGATCCGCTTCAACTCATAGCCTTCCAGCCGGGTCACTTCGGCCACCGCCTGTTCCAGTGCCACCTGAACCTCGGCCAGCGGCGGGATCGGAACCCAGACGGGCAGGTCATCGTCCAACACCTTGTCCTCGCGCAGATAGGCATGGGCCAGAACAAAATCCCCCAGCGCCTGCGTGTTGCGCAGCCCGGCACAGTGGCCGACCATCAGCCAGGCATGGGGGCGCAGCACGGCGATATGGTCGGTGGCGGTTTTGGCGTTCGACGGCCCGACCCCGATATTGACCAACGTGATCCCTGACCCATCTGCGCGTTTCAGGTGATAAGTCGGCATCTGCGGCAGTTTCAGGGGCTGCTCGATCGGGGTGTTCGCATCGGTGATCTCGACATTCCCGGTTGAGACAAAGCTGGTATAGCCGCTGTCGGGGTCAGCCAGCTGGGTGCGGGCGTAGTTCTCGAATTCCGAGACGTAGAACTGGTAGTTGGTGAACAGAACGTGGTTCTGAAAATGGCTCGGGTCGGTTGCCGTATAATGCGACAGGCGCGCCAGAGAGTAATCGACGCGCTGGGCGGTGAACAAAGCCAGCGGCCCGGTGCCATTGTCGGGTTCGTGCACGCCGTTGACGATGTCATCATTCGTGGTGTTCAGGTCCGGCACATCAAAAGCATCGCGCAGGGTGAACCCCGCGGGCCCCTGCTGCAGCGCGCTCATCTCGGCATTGTTGGCGACCGCGAAGTGCACCGGGATCGGCGTGTCGGATGCGCCGATGGTGACGGGTTGGTCATGGTTCTTGATCAGTAGCGCGATCTGCTGGACCAGGTAGGACCGGAACAGATCGGGCCGCGTCACGGTGATCGCATGGGTGCCGGGTTCCGAGACGTGACCAAAGCTCAGCCGACTGTCGACCTGCGCGTAGGATGACGTTTTGATGCGTATTTCCGGGTAATAGGCTCTGAATCGTTCGGTCGGAGCGCCATCGCGCATGGCCATGGCAAAGCTGTCACACAGGAAGTTGGTGGCTTGATTGTACAGTTCCTCCAGCCGCGCAACGGCGGCTTCGGGGTCGGTAAATGTTTCGGCCAACGGGGCCTCGGGCGTATTGATAATGGTCATGCAAGCGGTTCCAGAAGGTCTATCTTTTCGAATGTGCGCACATCCACCAGCCCAAGGTCCGAGATCCGCAGTTCCGGGATCACCACAAGGGCCAGCAACGAGTGCTGCATGTAAGCGTTGTTCAATTGGCAGCCGCAGGCCTGCATCGCCTCGACCATCTTTTGCGCCTTGGCGGCCACCTCGGTGGCGGGGCTGTCGGACATCAGGCCTGCAATGGGCAGTTCCACCAGCGCCAGTTCTTCGCCATCGCGGAAAATCGTGATACCGCCGCCCACTTCGGCCAGCCGGTTGGCCGCCAGTGCCATCTGTTCGCGGTCGGTGCCGACGACAATCATATGGTGGCTATCATGCGCCACGGTCGAGGCCATGGCCATGCGCCCCTGATACCCGAACCCCGAGACAAAGGCATTGGTCACCCCACCCGTGGCGCGATGCCGTTCCACCAGCGCGATCTGGCAGACATCGCCCTCGCCCTCGACCAGCCCGCCGATGATCGGCAATTCGGCCTTCAGTGCCTGCGTGGGGGCTTGGTTTTCGACCACACCGATGACGTTGGCCCTGACGCGGTTGGCGCCTGCGGGGGCGGCGATCTCGAAATCGGTGCCTTTCAGCGCATGACCCAGATGCACCGTATTGCGCGCAGTCGTGGGCCAGTTCAGATGCGGGCAATCCACTGTGATCTTACCCTCTTCGGCAACGATCTGCCCCCGGGCGATCACCGTCTCAATCGGCAACTCTGTCAGGTCCGAGGTCAGGATCACATCCGCGCGCCGTCCGGGGGTGATCGAGCCGATCTCGCGCTCAAGCCCGAAATGGGTCGCGGTGTTCAGCGTTGCCATCTGCAGCGCAACCAGAGGATCGCACCCGCAGGCAATCGCATGCCGCACCACGCGGTTCATGTGCCCGTCATTGATCAGAGTGCCCGAATGGCAATCATCGGTGCACAGAATGAAGTTGCGCGGGTCCAGACCTTTCTCGGTCACGGCCGTAATCTGGCTTTCCACGTCGTACCAAGCAGAACCCAGCCGCATCATCGACCGCATCCCCTGCCGCACCCGTGCGATGGCGTCTGCCTCGCACGTACCTTCGTGATCGTCTGCGGGGCCTCCGGCCACGTAAGCTGCAAAATCAGACCCTAAATCAGGCGAAGCATAGTGACCGCCCACGGTTTTACCGGCCCGCTGCGTTGCCGCGATCTCGGCCAGCATCTTCGGGTCGCCATGGATCACCCCGGGAAAGTTCATCATCTCACCCAGTCCGATGATACCGGGCCAGGCCATCGCCTCGGCCACATCCTCGGCGGTGATCTCATAGCCGGTGGTCTCAAGCCCCGGGGCCGAGGGCGCGCAGGACGGCATCTGAGTGAAGATATTCACCGGCTGCAGCAACGCCTCATCATGCATCAGCCGAACGCCCTCTATGCCCAGCACATTGGCGATCTCATGCGGGTCGGTGAACATTGAGGTGGTGCCATGCGGGATCACAGCGCGGGCGAACTCCGCCGGGGTCAACATTCCGGATTCTATATGCATGTGCGCATCACACAGCCCGGGGATCATATAGCGGCCTTGCGCTTCGATGATCTGTGTCTCAGGACCCGTACAATGCGCGGCATCGGGTCCGACATAAGCCACCCGCCCGGCGGCAATGGCTATATCGTGATCGGGCAGCAGCTCGCGGGTGTGCACGTTTACCCAAACACCGCCACGGATGACCATATCAGCCGCTTCGCGACCTGCGGCAACAGCGATAAGGCGGGGGGCGGTGTCGGGCCAACTGGGGAAAGTCTTGTATTCCATGGCCCAACTTTCCCGAATGCGGCGGAAGGTGCAACCCCCCGCCGCGCACCTATCATGAAATCATCACAATAGCTGAATAATGCACCAACCGCAGCGCGTCAGCGCTGCCACCCCCAACCAGACGAGAGGCCCCGCAGGGGCCGCGACGATGGGCGGGAGCGCCCCGTTCTAGTCTGATACATCCGCCGCGATTTCCGTGCGTATCCAATCGGCAAAAGCAACCGCACCGGGGTTTTCTTCGGCTTGGGGTGACAGCAGCAGGTAATAAGCCTCGGGCATCTCGGCGCGATGGGAGAAGGGCGCGACCAGTTGGCCCTGGTCGATCAGGTGCCGGGCGATAGTGTCATGGGCCAGACACAGCCCCCCGCCCGCCATGGCGACCGACAGGCTGACCAGATAGGTGGTGGAGTAGGTGATTGGCGGATTTCCCCAATTTAGACCCTTATCTTCGGCCCACCCCGCCCAGTTCGACAGCAGGTTCGAGCAGTCGAACAGCGGTTGCTGCTGCAGGTCTTCCAGCGTCACGGGGAACCCCGGCGCGCAGACCGGATAATAGTGATCGGTCCGCAGCAGCTCGGTCCGCACGGTGTCGGCGGGGCGCAGGGAATAGCGGATTTCAACCGCAGCGCCCTCGGCCATTTCGCGGGGCTCCCAAAGCTCAGTAAAGATGTTCAGGTGCACCTCGGGATGCTGCGCCCGAAACTTGGGCAGTCGTGGGGCCAGCCAGTTGACAGCGAAGGTGATGTTGCTTTGCACCTGCACCGCGTTTTGCTGCGCTCCGGTTACAGCCTGAGTGCCGCGTACGAGCGTGCGAAAGGCATCGCGCACGACGGGCAGATAGGTGATGCCTGCCTCGGTCAGCTCCAGCGCGCGGGGGCGGCGCAGGAACAGGGGCTGTCCCAGATACCCCTCCAGCGACTTGATCTGCTGGCTGACCGCGCTTTGGGTCATGTTCAGATCCCGCGCTGCGCCGGTAAAAGAAAGATGCCGGGCCGCGGCCTCGAACGTGCGCAACCACCCCAGCGGAGGAAGCTGTTTCTGCATCAGCATAACCTTGTCATTAGTTTTGCTAATGAAATAGGCGTGTTTTTTTCGTTGGTCAAACTTTCCCGGCGCGGGCACGATTTTCCAAACCTTGAAGGAGCCCGCCATGACCGTCGCCAACCTGCGCCCCAACATGGATCACTGGCCTGAACGCGTCGACATGGCCGCCGCCTTTCGCTGGACTGAACGGCTGAATATGCACGAAGGCGTGGCCAATCATTTCAGTCTGGCGGTGAATCCGGGCGGGACGCAGTTTCTGATGAATGCAAATCAGATGCATTTCTCACGCGTGACGGCCTCGAACCTGCTGCTGCTGGACGCCAATGATCCTGCGGTGATGGACCAGCCCGGGGCACCGGACCCGACCGCGTGGGGGCTGCACGGATCGATTCACCGCCATTGCCCGCACGCGCGCTGCGTCATGCATGTGCATTCGATCTTTGCGACGGTTCTGGCCTCGCTGGCCGACAGTTCGCTGCCGCCGATCGACCAGAACACGGCCACGTTCTACAACCGCTATGTCATCGATGAGGAATTCGGCGGGTTGGCCTTCGAAAGCGAAGGCGCGCGCTGTGCCGCGATGCTGTCGGACCCACAGAACAAGGTCATGATCATGGGCAATCACGGGGTTCTGGTGATTGGCGAGAACCCGGCAGATGCCTTTAATAGGCTCTATTATTTCGAACGCGCGGCGGAAACCTATATCCGCGCCCTGCAGACCGGTCAGCCCCTGCGCGTCCTGTCGGATGAAATCGCCGAGAAAACCGCGCAAGAGCTGGACGACTATCCCGGTCAGGCTGAGGCGCATCTGCGTGAGATCAAGGCCGTACTGGATGCCGAAGGCTCGGACTACGCAACCTGACGACTCTGCAAGGAGCATCTGCCATGACCGATATTCATGATCCGGAAGCTGCACGTTGGCATTATCGCCCCGACGGGCCCGTTGGGCTGAACCCGTTGTTCAACTGGCCCCCGCGCCCGATGGCGGTGCTGCGTTGGTACCGCGGGGCCTGGCTGCCGCTGACCGCACTGACCCTGTGCATGGTGCTGGCCCTGATCGCATATCTAGTGTTTTTCCCTGCATTAGAGACGATGCAGAGCTTTGCACCCGGCTGGATGTTTCGCATCTGGCTGCTGAATATGGTGCCGCAAATCCTTGTGGCCGGAGGACTGCACTGGTGGCTGTACATGCGCAAGGGCCAGGGCATGTACAAGAAGTTCGACCGCCGGGACCTGACCCGCGACAACGGAACCTTCACCTTCCGCAATCAGGTGTGGGACAACATCTGGTGGACGCTGGGCAGCGCCATGACCGTGGCGACGGTGTATCAATGGGTGATCTTCTGGGCGATGGCCAATGCCTATGTACCGGTTATCACATGGGCCGCAGCGCCGGTCTGGTTCGTGATCTGGATGCTATTCATCCCGATGTGGTCGGGGCTGCATTTCTATTGGGTGCACCGGCTGGAACATCACCCGAAGCTATATAAGCATGTCCATGCCGTGCATCACCGCAACGTCAACATCGGCCCGTGGTCCGGTATTTCGAACCACTGGTTCGAGAACATGCTGTATTTCACCACTTATTTCATCCACCTGATCGTGCCCTCGCATCCGCTGCATGTGCTGTTTCACGTCTATTTTCAGCAGATCAGCCCGGTTCTGTCCCATTCCGGGTTCGAAAAGCTGAAGGCCGGGGAAACCGACGCCGCCCGGGCCGGAGATTTCTTCCATCAGCTGCATCACCGGTATTTCGAATGCAATTACGGCACGTCTGAGATCCCGTTCGACAAGTGGTTCGGCACCTATCACGACGGCTCGGCCGAGGCGACCGTGCGGACGCGGGCCTACAAGAAGCAGATGTATACCTAGCGCCGCGACCGCAGCGCCCGCGGTGTGGTGTTGAACTCGGCACGAAAAGCGCGGGTCAGGGCGCTTGGGTTCTCATAGCCCGCGCGTAAGGCGATTTCGCTGACGGTCAGGTCGGTCTCGGCCACCAGCTTGCGCGCCAGGTTCAACCGCAAACGGCGATAAACGCGGGCCGGTCCGGCCCCGAGGTCTGACCCCATCCGTGCCTCGAGCATCTTTTGCGACCGTCCGACGCGCCGGGCGATCTCGGGTATCGGCAGGGGCGCTTCCAGATGTTCCTGCATCAGGGCCAGCGCCGCGTTCACGTCGCGGCTGGCCGATCCGGCCCCGCCGATATGCGACCGGGCCGAATCGCGCGTCATGAACATCTGCGCCACTTCTAACGCCAGGGCCTGCCCATGATCACGGCCAATCAGATGCGTCACCAGATCGAAGGCCGCCATCGCTCCGGAACAGGTGATCCGGTCGCGGTCGATGACAAAACGCTCGCGGCAGGTGTCGACCTCCGGAAAGCGTTCGGCAAAGCGGGTCAGCTCCTCCCAATGGATCGTGGCGCGATGCCCGTCCAGCAAGCCCGCCAGCGCCAGCAGCCAGCTGCCGGTGTCCAGCCCGGCAAGGGTGCCAAACCGCCCCGCCGCCGCACGCAGACCGGCCTGGGTGGGCCAGCCGCCATGGGTCTGAAAGCCATAAGACGGCATCACCATCAGCATCTCGCCCGAGGCTTCGTGCAGAACCCCGTGTGGCGCGACCTGCAAGCCCGAGGACGAGGTGACCGCACCCGGCCCCAGCGACAGAAACTGCCAGTCATAGACCCGTCGTCCTGCCAGCGTGTTCGCGGCGCGCAGCGGCTCGACCGTGTTGGCCAGGCAATGGTTGGAAAAGCCGTCAAACAGAAGGACGCCGATATGTTGCATCTCAGATGAGGATTTCTGCCAAACATGCATCACAAATGTCTAAACCTGCATGATCAAGCCTGCAAGCCACGTCACACTGAATCCAGTTTCAGATGCGGAGTATCCCCGATGCAATATGGCCTGACCAACGAGCAGGAGATGATCGCCGCGACCGTGCGCAGCTTTGTCGAGAACGAGATCTATCCGCATGAGGCCATGGTGGAACGGACCGGCGAGGTCCCGCGCGAGATTGCCGACGAGATCAGGCGCAAGACGCTTGAGTTGGGGTTTTACGCCTGCAACTTTCCCGAAAGCGTTGGCTGCGCCGGGCTGAGCCATCAGGATTTCGCCCTGGTCGAGCGGGAACTGGGTCGGGGCTCGATGGCGCTGACGCATTTTTTTGGCCGCCCGCAGAACATCCTTATGGCTTGCGAAGGCGATCAGGTCGAACGCTACCTCATGCCCGCGGTTCGGGGTGAGAAGATGGACGCGCTGGCCATGACCGAACCCGGCGCGGGGTCGGATGTGCGCGGCATGTCGTGCTCGGCCGTGCGCGACGGGGGCGACTGGGTGGTGAACGGGACCAAGCATTTCATTTCGGGTGCGGAACATGCGGATTTTGTCATCGTCTTTGTGGCGACGGGCGAAGATCAGACTCTAAAAGGGCCAAAAAAGCGGATCACGACCTTTCTGGTGGATCGGGACACGCCGGGTTTCACCATCCGCGACGGCTATCGCTCGGTCAGCCACCGGGGCTATAAGAACATGGTGCTGGACTTCGACGATTGTCGCCTGCCGCAGGCACAGGTTCTGGGCGAGGTCGATGGCGGGTTCGATGTGATGAACACCTGGCTTTATGCCACGCGCATCACTGTCGCTGCGATGTCGGTCGGGCGCGCGCGCCGGGCGTTTGACTATGCGCTGGACTATGCCGCCACCCGCGAACAGTTCGGCCAGACGATCGGGCGGTTTCAGGGTGTCAGCTTTCAGATCGCCGATATGATCACCGAGATCGACGCTGCCGATTTGCTGACACTGGCGGCGGCGGACCGGTTGGACAAGGGGCTGCCCGCAAACCGTGAGATCGCCTCGGCCAAGCTATATGCGTCCGAGATGCTGGCCCGGGTGACGGATGCGGCCATTCAGATCCACGGTGGGATGGGCCTGATGGACGACTATCCGCTGGAACGCTTCTGGCGCGACGCAAGGGTCGAGCGCATATGGGACGGCACCAGCGAAATTCAACGCCACATCATCAGCCGCGATCTTCTGCGGGCGCTGGGTGCGTGATGCGGACCGACCCGCTGAGGCGGCTGCTGAGGCCAGCGTGGCTGGCGGTGATCGGCGGCGGGGCTTGGTGCGATGCGGTGATCCGGCAGGCACGCGGGCTGGGCTTTTCGGGGGATATCTGGCCGGTCCACCCCAAGGCCGCCTTGGTGGGTGGTCTGCCGGTCTATCCACGCATCGAAGACCTGCCGCAGCCGCCTGATGCGGCCTTTATCGGGATCAACCGGCAGGCGACGGTTCAGGCGGTCGCTGCTTTGCGGCGGATCGGTGCCGGTGGCGCAGTCTGCTTTGCTTCGGGCTTTACCGAGGCGCAGGCCGAGGATGATCAGGCCCGGGATCTGCAGGCGCAGCTGGTCGCCGCAGCCGGGGATATGCCGATACTTGGGCCCAATTGCTATGGTTTCGTGAATGCTCTGGACCGGGTCGCCATCTGGCCTGATCAGCACGGGATGAAACCGTTGGATCGGGGCGTGGCGATCCTGACCCAAAGCTCGAACATCGCGATCAACATGACGATGCAGCGCCGGGCCCTGCCGCTGGCTTTCATGATGACCTGCGGAAATCAGGCGCAGACCCATCAGGCCGATGTTGCTGCGGCCCTGTTGGACGATAACCGGATAACAGCCATCGGCGTCCACATCGAAGGCTTCGGCGATTTGCGCAAATGGGAGTCACTGGCGGCCAAAGCCCGTTCGCGCGCCATCCCCATTGTCGCGCTGAAAATGGGTCGGTCGGCACAGGCACGGGCGGCGACGGTGTCGCATACCGCGTCTCTGGCCGGGCAGGATGCAGGTGCGCAGGCTTTTCTGGACCGACTGGGCATTGCGCGGCTGGACGATGTACCGGGGTTTCTCGAGACGCTGAAACTGCTGCATGTCACCGGCCGGCTTCCCGGCAATGGTCTAGCGGCGATCAGCTGTTCGGGGGGTGAGGCGAGCTTGACCGCCGACATGGCTGTCGGGCGCGATCTGCGCTTTCCGCCGTTGACAGAGGCTCAGACAGTCGATCTGCGCGGGGTTCTGGGGCCATTAGTGGCGCTGGCCAATCCGCTGGATTACCACACCTATATCTGGCGCGACACCGATGCGATGACCCGGGCCTGGTCGGGGATGGCGGGGCCTGATGTAGCTCTAACGCTGGCAGTTGTTGATTATCCGCACACCGATGCAACCGATTGGGAGGCCGCGACCCAGGCGGCGCTGAACTGTCGGGCCGCGGGTCAGCCCTTTGCCGTGGCCGCCACCTTGCCCGAACTGATGCCCGAACCCACCGCGCAGCGCCTGATGGCTGGTGGCGTTGTGCCTTTTTCCGGTCTGCACGAGGCGCTGGCTGCCATCGAGGCCGCAGCCCGCCCCGATCCGGGCCCGACCGATCCGGTCCTGCTGCCCGCGCGCGGCGATGTAGATCAGACCTTGTCCGAGGCGCAGGCCAAGGCTGCGCTTTCGCAGTTCGGGGTGCCCGTCCCGCGACGCGTTGTGACCAGTCCCGAAACCGCCGCCGAGGCTGCGCGGGGCTTAACGCCGCCCTTCGCAGTCAAAGGTCTGGGTCTTGCGCATAAGTCCGAGCAAGGGGCCGTTCGGCTGGGCGTTTTGCCCGGGGAAGTGGCCCACGCGGTCGCGGGCATCGGCACCGAGGAGGTTCTGATCGAAGAGATAGTCCCGGATGGGGTGGCCGAACTGCTGGTCGGCGTTACCCGTGATCCGGCGCATGGCTATGTTCTGACCTTGGGCGCGGGCGGCGTGCTGACCGAGATCATGCGCGACACCCGATCCCTACTGATCCCTGCGCCGCGGGGGGCGCTGCGGGCCGCGCTGGGGTGTTTGGCCTGTGCGCCTCTGCTGAGTGGCTATCGCGGCAAGCCCGCGGCTGACATGGAGGCAGTTCTGGATGCAATAGAGAGCGTCCAGCGCTATGTTATTGCCAACGCCGAAACCGTTGGCGAAGTTGAAATCAACCCGCTGATCTGCACGCCCGGGGGGGCGGTTGCGGTGGACGCGCTGATCCGAAAGGCAAGCTCATGAACCCGATCCGGACCCGCCGAGATGGCGCCATACTCGAGGTCACGCTGGACCGCCCCAAGGCAAATGCCATTGATCTGGCCACCAGCCGGATCATGGGCGAGGTGTTCCGCGATTTCCGCGACGATCCCGATTTGAGGGTGGCGATCCTGACCGGCGGCGGCGACAGGTTCTTTTGCCCGGGCTGGGATCTGAAAGCTGCCGCCGAAGGGGACGCGGTTGACGGCGATTACGGTGTTGGCGGGTTTGGCGGCTTGCAGGAACTGCGCGACCTCAACAAGCCGGTGATCGCGGCGGTTAACGGTATCGCTTGCGGTGGCGGGCTGGAACTGGCGCTGAGCGCGGACATGATCCTGGCGGTCGAGCAGGCCCGGTTCGCCCTGCCCGAGATCCGCTCGGGGACGGTGGCCGATGCGGCCAGCGTCAAGCTGCCCAAGCGCATCCCCTATCACATCGCCATGGAGCTGCTCTTGACGGGGCGGTGGTTCGACGCCGCCGAGGCGCAGCGCTGGGGGCTGGTGAATGAAGTCTTGCCGGCTGATCAGTTGATGGATCGCGCATGGGAGCTGGCCCGGTTGCTGGCCAGCGGGCCGCCACTGGTCTACGCGGCGATCAAAGAAGTGGTGCGCGAGGCCGAGGATTCCAAGTTTCAGGACATCATGAACCGGATCACCAAACGGCAATTGGCCACGGTGGATGTGCTTTACGGGTCCGAGGACAATCTGGAAGGCGCACGGGCTTTTGCCGAGAAACGTGATCCTCTGTGGAAAGGACGGTAGGGGGCGCTGCCCCCGCCCAGCCCCGGATGGGGCTGGCCTCCCCCGAAGTATTTTTCAACAGAAGAAGGGGGGGTCAGGTTTTTTCGAATGTGGCGATTTGTGCCGTGTCGGTCTTGTTCGGGCCTGCTGCGAGATCGCCATAGATTCGGACTTCGGACAGGGACAGGTTGGTGATCTGGTTGTTTTCGAGGCGGCCGAGCGCGTCAGCAAAGCCTTGAGTTTCGAAGTGTCTGGCGTTGATGGACAGCGCAAATTGCGCGCCGGGGCGCGCGGCGCGCAGCAGGGCGGGCAGGACTTCGGGGCCCAGGTGACCGTGGGTGAAGGTGCCCGAGGAGACGATGCCCGCATAGCTGTCGCGCGGGACCGGCAGGCCCTGATTGAGATCCGCCTCGATCGCGTCGCGGTAGATGTCCTTGCGCATGGCCTGATCCAGCATCTCGCCGCTGATATCGGTGGCATCGATGGGCCCGACGCCGAGACCTGCCAGAATTGCACCGCACAGGCCGGTGCCCGCGCCCACGTCCAGAACCGGGCCCTGACCGCCCGCCGCCACAAAGGCGCGGGCGGTATGGATGTGAAGCTGATAGTCCTCGAGCGCGGCAAAGCCGTCATCATAATCCCCGGCCCATTCGGCGTAGAGGCGCCGGTTGTCCTCGGGCGATTTCAGCGCATAGGCGGCCTGTAGGTTGGGGGTTTTGTCGCTCATGTTTCCATGAAGGCGCATCGGGGGATTCGAATCAAGTGCGTCCATCCGGCGCTTGCATCCCCGGAGCTGGGGGATCATCAAAGGGGCATGACACAGTTTTTGTTCTCTTTTGGCCATGGCTATTCAGCGCGGGCGCTGTCACGGCGGCTGCCTTCGGAGGAATGGCGGATCGTCGGAACAAGCCGCGATGCAAAGCAGCTTGGGGCCATTCGCGACTCGGGTGCTGAACCAGTTGTCTGGCCCGGCGCGCGACCCGATCTGGACGGGGTCACGCATCTGCTTATCTCCACCGCGCCCACGGCAGAGGGTGATCCGGTTCTGGCTGAGTTGGGGGATGAGATTGCCGCCCGTGCGGGGCAGTTCCGCTGGGTCGGTTATCTGTCCACCACGGCCGTTTATGGTGACCATCAAGGGGGGTGGGTGGACGAGACCACGCCGCCCGCGCCAACAGCGGCGCGAGGCCGCTGGCGGGTTGATGCAGAGCAGCAATGGGCGGGGATACCTGGCCTGCCGCTGCATATCTTTCGTCTGGCCGGTATCTACGGGCCGGGCCGGGGGCCGTTTTCAAAGCTTCGCCGGGGCGGGTTGCGGCGCATCATCAAGCCCGGGCAGGTGTTTTCGCGCATTCATGTCGAGGATATCGCGCAAGTTCTGGCTGCCTCGATGGCGCGGCCTGATCCGGGGGCGATCTATAATGTCTGCGATGACGAGCCGGTGCCACCTCAGGATGTGATCGGCTATGCTGCCGAGCTGCAGGGGCTGCCCTTGCCACCTGCCGTGGCCTTTGATGAGGCCGATCTGACCCCGATGGCGCGGAGCTTTTACAATGAAAACAAGCGTGTTCGGAATGATCGGATCAAGGCTGAACTGGGGGTTTCGCTGCTGTATCCGAATTACAGGGTGGGTCTTGAGGCGCTGATGCAGGAACAGGGCGGGGATCGTGGGTGATCCCGACCGCTTGTCAACGAAACGCTGTGAGTTGTAAGGGGTGAGGGATGGATGACCGCTCTGCGCCTTTGAAGATCACCGTATCGACCCTGACGCGACAGCGCCCCGGGATGCTGGCCGCGTTGATCCAAAGCTGGGGTGAGATGGCGATCCCGCCTGATTGCAGCGTCCGGTGTCTGGTGGTGGAGAACGATACCTCTCCGTTCAGCGAGGCGACTGTGCGAGGGGCCGGTGCGGCCCTGCCCAACGGGGCTGGTCTGGACTATGTGCTTGAGACCGAGCCGGGGATTCCCTTTGGCCGCAACCGCGCCGCGCGCGAGGCGCTGGCGGCCGGGTCCGACCTGCTGTGTTTTGTCGATGATGATGAGGTTGTGGCCCCCGACTGGCTTGAGCGGCTGGTGGCGGGATACCGCAGCAGCTCGGCGGTTTTGCTGGGCGCACCCTTGCGGGCGGCGCTCCCGTCCGGCGGTGAGACGGCGCTGCAGCGGCTGATGTTGCGCAATATTTCCAACCGTTATCTGGATAAGGAACGCGCGGCGGCGCGCCGGGCCACGCTGAACGACACGGGCGGCGTGACCATCGTTACCAATAACTGGCTGGGCGAGACGCGGCTGTTTCGGGACACGGGCCTCTGGTTCGATCAAACCATGCGCATGACCGGTGGCACGGATGCCAAATTCTATGCCGAGACGGTGGCCGCTGGGTTGCCCGTGGGATGGGTTCCGGATGCGTTTGTCTATGAGACCATCCCGCCCGAGAGGCTGTCGTTCTGGTATCAGGCCGCGCGCGGGCGGGACCAGTCGAACACGCACATGCGCCGCAAGCTGGACCAAAAGCCGGCGCGCGCGCTGCTGGGGTTTCTCAGCGCACCCTTGCGGCTGATCGCCCTGCTGGGGGCCGTGCTTTTGTTTCCGTTCCAGCCCGACCGGCGGCTTATTCAGATTGCCCGGGGCGCGGGCTGGCTGGTGGGCGTGCTGGGGATACCGTTCGGATATAAATCCGCGCTTTACAAGAAGGTGAGCGGGCACTGACGCGGCGGTTGCCGCGCCGTTGTGCCAGGTTCAGGCGGCGGTGATCAGGTCAGCGGCTTTTTCCGCAATCATGATCGTAGGGGCATTGGTATTGCCAGAGACCAGCGTCGGCATGACCGAGGCATCGACCACCCGCAATCCCTGAACTCCGTGCACTCGTAGGTCGGGGCCGACCACGGCCATGTCATCGATGCCCATCTTGCAGGTGCCGGCCGGGTGATAGATCGTGTCGGCCCGGGCGCGGATGTGGCTTTCCCAATCCGCATCCGTCTGCGCGGTATCGGTGCCGAACATCTCTTTGTGCCGATAGGGGGCCAGCGCCGGGGCTTGCAATATCTCGCGCGTCATCCGTGCGCCTCGGATCATGGTTTCCAGATCGCGAGGATCAGACAGGAAATCCGGGTCGATGGCGGGGGCGGCCAGAGGATCGGCGCTGTGCAGCCCGACGGTGCCGCGGCTTTCGGGGCGCAGTTTGCAGATGTGGCAGCTATAGCCATAGCCCATATGCAGCTTGCGGGCATGGTCGTCGACCAGCGCGATGGTAAAGTGCAACTGAATATCGGGCCGGTCCAGATCGGATGTGGTTTTAAGAAAGGCCGCGCCCTCGGCAAACGGGGTGGCGGCCATCGATACGCCGGATTTGCGCCAGCGCATCAGGTGGCCCAGCAGCCGCGCAGACCCGACTGGGCCGATGCCGAACGTGTCGGTGTCACGGGTCTTATAAGCCAGCGTGAAGTCCAGATGATCCTGCAGGTTCTGCCCCACTCCCGGCAGGTCGTGGCGCACGGCGACCCCGTGTTGGGTCAGAGCCGCCCCGTCGCCGATGCCGGACAGCATCAACAGATGCGGAGATTTGAGCGCCCCGCCGCACAGCAAAACCTCGCGCCGCGCGGTCACGGTTACGTCGGTGCCCTTTCGATAGACCACGCCTGTGGCGCGTTTGCCGTCAAAGGTCAGGCGCTGGGCGTGGGCCCCGGTGATGACCGTCAGATTGGGCCGCTGCATCACCGGAAACAGATAGGCCGCAGCGGCCGAGCAGCGCTCGCCATTGTGGGCCGGGTCGTGGAACTGCGTCACTTGATAGAGGCCCACGCCCTCGTTGTCGCCACGGTTGAAGTCTTCCGTCCGCCGGTGCTGCATCTGGGTGGCGGCCTCGACAAAGGCGTGGGTGATGGGGCGTTCCTGTTTCTGGTCCGAGACGTGCAAGGGGCCGGCATCGCCGTGCAGGTCATCCCCGCCGCGTTCGTTATGCTCGGCGCGCTTAAAATAGGGCAGCACGCTGTCCCAGTCCCAGCCGTCGCAGCCCAGATCGGCCCAGCCGTCGTAATCCTGACGTTGCCCGCGCACATAAAGCATGGCGTTGATCGCGCTGGACCCTCCCAGCGCCTTGCCGCGCGGCTGATACCCTTTGCGCCCGTTCAGCCCCGGCTGGGGTACGGTCTCGAACGCCCAGTTGTTGATCTTTGGCCTCCCCGGAAGCATCGCCACCACCGCAGCGGGCATCCGCACCAGCAGGCTGTCTCCGCGTCCCCCGGCCTCGAGCAGGCAGACGCTGACATCGGGGTTGGCGCTCAGCCGGTTGGCCAGAACGCAGCCCGCCGAGCCGCCGCCGACGATTACATAGTCATAAGTCATTCCCGATCCCCTGTGACGCGGTGCCCGATCTGACTGTTCACCGCCGCCCGCGCGCAGGAAAGCGGAACGCTGCGTCACTGGGATCACATTCAATAGTTTTTGATTATGAAAACCATCAAGAAACAACATTTTTTTAGATGGCTTTGATTTGATACAGCTTGGCCCAGACAAGAAGAACGAGTCGCCGATGCGAGTTTCCGCCAGTATTGCAAATCGCCCCGCTGCGCCTTTGCGCAGCCCGCTTGCGGTTTGCGGGATGGGCGGTATCGTTCGACCCTGTTGTTCACATTGGATTTGACCGCGCGACGCACACAAGCCTCAGCCAGGAATTGGAGATTAATATGGACGGAAGCGACACCCCCAACATGGGCAAATGCCCGGTAATGCATGGCGCCGAGGCCCGGACCAACCGGGACTGGTGGCCGAACCAGCTGAACCTGTCGATTCTGCACCAGCATGGCGCAGCCTCGAACCCTATGGGTGAGGCGTTCAACTATGCTGAGGCGTTTAAGCAGCTCGACCTGCAGGCGCTGAAGGATGACCTCTATGCGCTGATGACCGACTCGCAGGATTGGTGGCCCGCGGATTACGGGCACTATGGCGGGTTGTTCATCCGCATGGCGTGGCACGCGGCTGGCACCTATCGCACTGCGGATGGCCGCGGCGGCGGCTCGACCGGGAACCAGCGGTTTGCGCCGCTGAACAGCTGGCCGGACAATGGCAACCTGGACAAGGCGCGTCGCCTGCTGTGGCCGATCAAGCAGAAATACGGCAACCAGATTTCGTGGGCGGACCTGTTCATTCTGGCTGGCAACTGCGCGATCGAATCCATGGGTGGCAAGACCTTCGGCTTTGCTGGCGGTCGTGAAGACATCTGGGCCCCCGAAGAAGACATCTATTGGGGGACCGAGACCGAATGGTTGGCCCCGACCGATAACCCGCACAGCCGCTATTCCGGCAAGCGTGATCTGGAAAACCCGCTGGCCGCTGTGCAGATGGGCCTGATCTATGTAAACCCCGAAGGCCCGGATGGAGAGCCGAACGTGTTGGCCTCGGGCCGCGATATCCGCGACACCTTTGCCCGGATGGCGATGAATGACGAGGAAACCGTAGCGCTGGTCGCCGGAGGCCACACCTTTGGCAAGGCGCATGGTGCCGGTGATCCCGGACTGGTCGGCCCCGAACCCGAGGCCGCCCCGATGGAAGCCATGGGCTTTGGCTGGATCAACGATTTCGGCAGCGGCAAGGGCGATGACACCACAACCAGCGGTATCGAGGGCGCCTGGACCGCGAACCCGGTCAAATGGGACAATGGCTATTTCGACCTGCTGTTCGGCTATGACTGGAACCTGACCAAAAGCCCCTCGGGCGCGTGGATCTGGGAGCCGGTGGGCGTCAAGGACGAAGACATGGCCCCGGCGGCGCATGATCCGTCCAAGAAGGTCAAGACCATGATGACCACCGCCGATATGGCGATGCGCATGGACCCGATCTATGGCCCGATCTCGAAGCGGTTCCACGAAAACCCCGAAGAGTTCGCCGATGCCTTCGCCCGCGCGTGGTTCAAGCTGACCCACCGCGACATGGGCCCGCGCTCGCGCTATCTGGGGTCCGAGGCCCCGACCGAGGAACTGCTGTGGCAGGACAACGTGCCCGCCGTTGATCACGAGCTGATCGACGACGCGGATGCGGCGGACCTCAAGGCCAAGATTCTGGCCACCGGACTGTCGGTGTCGGAACTGGTGTCGACCGCATGGGCCTCAGCCTCGACCTATCGGGGCTCGGATATGCGCGGCGGCGCCAACGGTGCCCATGTGCGTCTGGCCCCGCAGAAGGACTGGGACGTCAACGAGCCGCTGAAACTGGCCAAGGCGCTTGAGGCGCTGGAAGGTGTGCAGGCAGTGTTCAATGCTGCGCAATCCGGCGGCAAGAAAGTCTCGCTGGCTGATGTCATCGTGCTGGGCGGTGCGGCGGCCATCGAACAGGCGGCCAAGGCAGCCGGTCAGGATGTCGACGTGCCCTTCACCCCGGGCCGCACCGATGCCGCGCAAGAGCAGACGGATGTGGACAGCTTCGCGGTGATGGAGCCCATCGCCGACGGCTTCCGCAACTACCTGCGCAAGGAATACTCGGTCCCGGCCGAGGCGCTGCTGGTCGACAAGGCGCAGCTGCTGACCTTGTCCGCGCCCGAGATGACCGCGCTGGTTGGCGGGATGCGCGTTCTGGGCGCCAACTTCGGCGGCACCTCGCATGGTGTGTTCACCGACCGTGTCGGTACACTCAGCACCGACTTCTTCGTGAACCTGCTGGATATGGGGACCGAGTGGAAGCCGTCGGGTGACGGTATCTATGAGGGCCGCGACCGCGCCAGCGGCGACGTGAAGTGGACCGGCACCCGTGTTGACCTGGTCTTTGGCTCGAACTCGCAATTGCGGGCGCTGGCCGAGGTCTATGGTCAGGACGATGCGGGCGGCAAATTCGTCTGCGATTTCGTCTCGGCCTGGAACAAGGTCATGAACGCAGATCGGTTCGATCTGGATTAAACACCCCTACCACTCACTGAACCACGCCGCCTTGGGAAACCTTGGCGGCGTTTTCTATTGGTGAGTCCGAGGGCGGAAGACCGGCATGCGATGCGATTCCATTCATTCTTGTGATTTGGGCTGCCGAAAAGACGTATTCCGAGAGCTGCGCGTGTTGAATTTTAAAGGTAACCTGTTGTTTTCATTAAGGTGGTGAAGAATCTGGCAGGAAATTCAAAGTTTTTTCAAAATGGGGGTTGCAGGTCCCGGACCCAATCCGTAAATACCCCTTCACCGGCGCAGCTGAGGTTGTTGTTGGGACGCTGGAGACGGCGGGGACGGACCGGAGAGACGGTTGAGACGCATCGGAGAGACGGT